>DASRSR010000016.1:0-26694 GCA_035656355.1 Edaphobacter sp. | reverse complement strand
GAACCTGCGCGGCGCGGTCGCGGTGGGATGGGGGGCCGAGCGGATGATGGCGATCTCGCTTTCTCCTTTTGTCGTGCTGATCGGACTGGGGGTCTGGCACTGCCTTCGCCATGGCGTCTCCGTTGCGGCGCTCGGGGCACCGGCTACGGCTGACCTTGGCGGGGCAGTCTGCATCACGCTGTGGAATTACATGGGCTGGGACAATGCCTCGACCATTGCTCAAGAAGTAGACGATCCGCAGCATGCCTATCCGCGAGCCATGTTGATCTCGACCGTTACGGTAATGTGCGTCTACATGCTGCCGCTGCTGGCGGTGTGGATGGTTGGGATTCCAGCAGCGCGCTTTTCAACCGGCGCATGGGTGGATGCGGCGATGCTGCTGGGCGGTTCGGCGCTGGCGCTGGCTGTTGTGCTGGCGGGATCGCTGGATGGCCTGGGGACGTTTAATGCACTGACGCTTTCGCTGACACGACTTCCCTACGCGATGGCTGAGGACGGTTTGCTGCCCCGCATCCTGACCCGGTGCCTGCCGAACGGAGTGCCGTGGGTTAGCGTGCTGGCATGCACTATAGGCTGGGCGCTTGCGCTGGGGTTCACCTTTGAGCGGTTGATTTCAATTGACCTGGTACTGTACGGCGGCGCTCTGCTGCTGGAATTTATCGCACTGGTGGTTCTGAGGATTAAACAGCCAGAGAGGCCACGGCCGTTCCGCGTACCTGGAGGTACATGGGTGTCAGCGGCGATGGGAGTGGGGCCAGCGGCGCTGATTGCCTTTGCACTGTGGGCTGCGCGAGGAGAGCGGGTTGCGGGGATACCTGCTCTGTGGTTTGCGGCCATTGTGGGCGCACTGGGGCCGGTGGTTTATGTTGCGGCGCGGAGGCGGGATTCTGAAGGATGAATCGCGCCTTCAGCGCTCCCGCCTCATGCGAGACCGGATACCTGGGGCTTCTCGACCTCAGCGTGCAAGAGCATGCAGAGATCGGATTCGCCCCAGGCTGGTATAAAACGGGTCGTTGGCCCTAAAAGCTTCTGTGTCGCGCCTTCAGCGCTCGGTGTTTGTTGGTCCGTCCACCTGGGCCTACGGCCCAGGCTAATATGTGACAGGCCTTCGGCCTTTCCAACATCTCCGTTCGGGAGAGTGAATCCGTCACCGGCAATGCCTTTTTGAGAGTTGCCAATCTATGAATATAGCTATGCAGCGCAGCTAGTTGCAGATGTCGTGCGGCACGGCTAAAGCCGTGCACTTAAGCTCAAGCCGAATTTCCAACAAGCTTCTAAAACTATAGAGAAGCTACGGCCCCCTGTACCCGTGAAGAATTATTTCTTCACGGCTGGGACTTCGGCTGTTTTTGACGGGTTGTTGGCATTGACGTAATTCTGCTGCGCTTCGACGACCTTATCGCGGGCAAAGGAGGCGTCGCGCCAGCCTTTGACTTCGACCCGCTTGCCCTCAAGGTCCTTGTAGATGGAGAAAAAGTGGGTGATCTCCTTGAGCATGTGGGGGTAGATCTCGGAGAAGTTCCAGACATCCTTGTACCGCGGATTGTTTTTGCCTACGCAAAGAACTTTCTCATCCGCGACGCCCTGGTCGAGCATTTCGAGAACGCCGATGGGGCGGACCTCCTGCACGCATCCGGAGAAGCTGGGGGTATCTACCAAGACCAACGCATCGAGCGGGTCGCCGTCATCGGCCAGTGTGCTGGGGATGAAGCCGTAGTCGCCGGGATAATGCACTGGGGAGTAAAGGTTGCGGTCGAGGCGAAAGACATGGAGCTTCTTGTCGTACTCGTACTTATTGATGCCCTCGAAAGGAATCTCGATGACAGCATTGATGACCTCGGGGGCCTTTTCTCCGATGGGGAGTGCAAGATAATTCACCATAAGGGCTGGGGTCTCTTCTCGTAAAACAGAATTAGTGGGTTTTTCCTGTTAGATGCAACCGCGGGTTGGCTCTATCGCTTTCACCACTGATAAAAAGCTGTGCCATGTCTATAATCAAGCAGAATGAAGGCTCATGTCTATGTCACTTTGAAACGAACGGTACTGGATGCCCAGGGGCAGACAGTTGCGGATGCATTGCGGCGTATGAATTATCGCGGCGTTGCGGATGTGCGGCAAGGAAAGTACTTCCTGCTGACCCTGGAAGATGGAATGGAACAGAAGGCGGCGGAAGCCGAGGTGGAGCGGATTGCTCGCGAGGTGCTGACCAATCCGGTAATCGAAGAGTTCACCTTCCGTTTGGAGCCCTGAGCGGTATTCGCCATATGCATTTGAGACGGCACCATGGCACGTTGCCAGATGCTAGGCTCAAAGCATAAGCAATGGAGATTCCTTTGAGTCATGCATCTGTAACCTCCGCGGCGGCAATCGAGCCCGTTGGAGCCTCCACGGCTGGCAGCCGTTTTGTGCGCGCCTGTCTGCGCCAGCCGGTGGACCGCACTCCGGTGTGGTTGCTGCGACAGGCAGGCCGGTATATGCCGGAGTATATGGCGGTGCGCAAGCATCACTCTTTACTGGAGATTTGCCGTACTCCTGAGATAGCTGCCGAGGTGACGATTACGGCTGCTGAACGGCTGGGGGTGGATGCCGCAATCATTTTTGCGGACCTGCTGCTGCCGTTGACCCCCATGGGGCTGGATTTTGAGTTTCTCGCTGGCGAAGGGCCAGTGGTGCATGCGCCAATTCGTACTGCAGAACAGGTGCAGGCTCTGCGGACTGACCGCATCGAAGAACTGAATTACGTGGCCCGCGCCATTGAAAAGGTTGCGGCTCACTTTGCTACTCCTCGGGTGGATGGAGATCAGCTCGGCATTATCGGGTTCTGCGGTGCGCCGTTTACGCTGGCAAGCTACATGATCGAAGGTGGGTCTTCGCGCAGCTACATCGAAACCAAGAAGCTGATGTACAACGACGGCGCTGCATGGTCCATGCTGATGGAAAAGCTGGTGACCGTGCTTGCTGGATTTGCGCAACAGCAGGTGGAAGGCGGCGCTGATGTTATCCAGATATTCGATAGCTGGGTGGGCGCATTGAGCGTATCGGACTACCGGCAGTATTGTCTTCCAGCAGCGACTGAGCTGGTGCGCCGCATTCAGGCCATGGGCGTTCCGGTGATCTACTTTGGCGTGGATACAGCCTCTCTCCTGCCTGCGATGAGCGAGACCGGAGCCGATGTGATTGGCCTGGACTGGCGGATTCCGCTGGATGAGGGATGGAAGGCTGTCGGCCACAGTTGCGGTGTGCAGGGCAATCTCGATCCGATTACATTGTTTGCTCCTGATGATGTGTTGAAAGCGCGCATCCGCGAGGTTCTGGATGCGGCGGCCGGCAGACCGGGGCATATCTTCAATCTTGGACATGGGATTGTGCCAGGGACCCCCGTCGAGAATGTCATTAAGCTGGTGGAGTGGGTGAAGGAGAATGGAGCGCAATGAGCGGAGGGACCGGCCAAACCGCTGTTCTACTGCTTGCTCACGGAACCCCCGACGTGCTCGGAGAGATGGACGAATACCTTCGTAAGGTAACGGGGGGACGTCCGTTACCGAAAGAGGCAATTGAGGAGCTGCAACATCGTTACGCGCAGATTGGGCTTGGCGAAACGCCGGGAGCGGAGCCTCCGCCATTGACGAAGTGGACGCTGATTCAAGCGAATCTGCTGGAGCGAGCGCTTGACCGCGCAGGTGATTCCAATGTCAGAGTCTATGTTGGGATGCGCAACTGGCATCCGTTTATTGCCGACACCGTCGCGAAGATGCGTGCCGACGGCGTAACTCGCATCAAAGCAATCTGCCTGGCTCCGCAAAATTCGCGTACCAGCGTCGGGCTTTACCGCAAAGCGGTCATGGCAGCGGCAGAAGGACTTGAGGTGGACTTCGTCTCTGGATGGGCTGAGCATCCTTTATTGGCTCAAGCGTTTGCAGAGCGACTGTGGCCGGTATGGGCGCTTGCCTGTGCAGAGTCCGGACGACGCGTGCCAGTTCTGTTTACAGCACACAGTGTTCCCTGTCGAACAGTGATGACAGGAGAAGCTTCAACAGTTGGCGCACGCCCGGGAACTCCGGCACAGGAATCACCTGATCCTTATCCGGTTGAAGCCAAGCGAACGGCTGAGCTGGTTACACAGCGAATGGCCGCTGTTGGATTCGGAGACAGAGACTGGTACTTTGCCTTTCAAAGTCAGGGGATGAGCGGTGGCCCGTGGATTGGCCCGACTGTCGAAGACACGCTGAAGGCTATTAAGGCCGAAGGCCACGCTGGCGTGGTGATACAGCCGGTCGGCTTCCTTTGCGATCATGTCGAGATTCTTTACGACATCGATATTGCGTTTACCGAGCAGGCGCGGGAGCTTGGACTGAAATTATGGCGGGCTGAGAGTCTGAACGATTCGGAAACGCTGATTCGAGCACTGACCGAGATTGCAATCGGACAATATGAGCCAAAAGCAGACGAGATTGCGGCTCCTGTGCAGGTTTAATGTGCAAGCGTAATCAAGCTTTCTTTCGCTGTCTGGAGAGCGCGTGAAGCGAATCGCAATAATCGGCGGCGGCATCGCGGGCCTGACGGCAGCTTATGAACTGTCGCGGATGGCGAAAGAGGGCGCTGCAATTGAGGTTGTAGTTTTCGAGGCTTCGCATCGGCTTGGCGGAATCGTTGAGACAGTGCGTGAGGGCGGCTTCGTGATTGAATGCGGACCGGATGCCTGGGTAACCGAGAAGCCGTGGGCACGAAGTCTTGCTGAAGAGTTAGGGCTGGGTAACGAGATCATCTACTCCAACGATCCCGAGCGAAAGACTTACGTCTTGCTAGGCGGGCAGCTCAAGGCGCTGCCCGATGGGATGCGGATGATCGTTCCGGGCGATCTTGATGCATTAGAGCGATCGGATTTGTTTAGTGCCGAGGCTAAACTTGCCTATCGCAGAGAAGTCGAACGCTCGGCAGAGCTGAAAGCGAATGCTCCGCAAGAAGATGAAAGCATTGCGTCGTTTGTGCAGAGGCATTTTGGCGATGAAGTTCTTCATAAGATTGGGGCGCCTTTGCTTCGCGGCGTGTTTGGTGGAGATGTAACCACATTAAGTGCTCGCGCTGTAATGGCTCCATTGGTAGCCATGGAACGGGAACACGGAAGTCTCATCACTGCGATGCAACGTCGTTCAGCAGGCGATGGGAAACAGGGTTCGGTGTTTACGACCTTGCGTAGCGGGCTCGGAACTCTGGTAGATACGATGATCGCCGCTATACCTCAACGCTGGATTCGCCTTGGCACTGCGGTGAATTCCGTTGTGCACAACGGTGCCAGGTGGAGGCTGAAGACTTCTACCTCCGAAGAAGATTTTGATGAGGTTCTCGTTGCCACGCCTGTGGATGTTACGAAACAATTCCTGCGGCCGATTGATGCAACTGCAGCGGAACTGCTGGCGATGGATTCGAGTTCGGCTGTCGTTGTGGCCTTCGGCTTTGCGGATACTGGGTTGTCCCTTCCTCCTGGCTTTGGTTTTCTGGTTCCGGAAGGCTCCGGAAGTCTTTTGCTGGCGTGCACCTTTGTGGACCAGAAGTTTGAGCATCGTGCACCTGCGAGTGGAAAGCTGATACGAGCTTTCTTTGGCAGCAATGCAGCCGAGCGCATGATGCGCTGCGGAAACGATGAGGTCGCCGCTGTTGCACGAATGGAACTGGCGCATATTCTGGGAGCGCTGCCTGAACCGCAGATTACGGTCGTTCGGCGCTGGCCAAGAAGCTTGCCACAATATGCTGTTGGACATCTGGAGCGGATGGAAGAGCTGACGGAACGGCTTACGAAGCTCGATGGTTTGCACCTACTTGGAAATGCATACCACGGGGTCGGCCTGCCGGACCTGATTCGGGACGCGCGCTCCACTGCACGACAGATTGCCTGAGGAGAATAACGATGAGCATTGCAACGACTCACGGAGATAAAGGCCAGACTGGATTGGCCGGCGGCGTACGTATCTCAAAGGCCGATCTTCGCGTAGAGGCTTATGGTTCGGTCGATGAGCTAAACGCGGCGCTAGGTTTTGCACGCAGCATCTGCGGCAACAAGGAGATTGCTGCCTGGACAGAAGATATTCAGCGCGCCCTTTTTCGCGTTGGAGGAGCGCTGGCGACTCCAATAGAGAATGCAAAAAACGCTCCAGTTATTTCGAATGAAGATGTGGACGTGCTGACTCGGCTTGTACACCAGATTGAAGCGAAAGAGGGGATTCTCTCGGACTGGTCGATTCCTGGCGCGCATCCAGAGTCCTCGGCCTATGAAGTAGCACGCACAGTATGCCGCCGTGCGGAACGCAACACGGTACGGCTTGCCGAAAGCGGAGTAGAAGTGAAGCCGGAGATTATCGCCTACTTGAACCGGCTCTCGGATCTGATCTGGCTTTTTGGCCGTCTGATCGAACTGGAAAAAGGAATTGACGCGCGGCTTCGAACGGATGACACTGCTGGGCCGCAGTGGTCGAGGGCATGGAAATAAGCAGAGATTTCCGGGTTATCAGCTTCAACGCCTGAAATAATGTTGGCATGACACAGTTCTTTCGGTACTCGAAACAGAATTTATTTGCCGCTCTTGCCTGCCTTCTACTTTGTGCAATGCCATGCAAAGCGCAGAACAAATCAGCGGATCTCGATCTTCGCGGAACGATAACCTATGCGAACTATCAGACATATGTCGAGGTTCCGTTTGAGGTGCCGAAAGATGTCACGCGTGTCACTGTAACCTTCTCCTATACTGGCCGCGACCAACGCACAACCATTGATCTCGGCCTGTTTGATAATGAACGATTTCGTGGATGGAGCGGCGGCAATAAGTCGTCGTTTACATTGTCGGCTACCGATGCGACACCTTCGTACCTGCCCGGGCCGATTCGGCCCGGTACGTGGAAGCTCATTCTTGGGATTCCTAATATTCGCAAGGGAGTCGTCTCCCACTACGAAGCGAAGATCCACTTCTCTCATGCGGGGGAAAGGCCAGCAGTCTCAACCTTCAGCGATGCTCCCCTGCGCAGCGGCCCTGCCTGGTATCGGGGTGATCTGCATATGCATGATGCTCACAGTGATGGCTCATGCCTCAGCCAGTCCGGCAAGAAAGTTCCATGTCCTCTCTATAAGACGGTGGAAACGGCTGCTGCACGTGGTCTCGATTTCATTGCTATCAGCGACCACAACACAGTTTCGCATTATGACGACATGCGCGAGCTTCAACCATATTTCGACCGCTTGCTCCTGATACCGGGGCGTGAAATTACTACCTTCCAGGGACATGCCAATGTTTACGGGCCAACTGATTTTATGGACTTTCGGCTCACAAGTCCGCATGTTCCGAACTTTGATCGTTTAATGGACGAGGTTCAAAGCCTGCATGGAATCCTTTCCATCAACCATCCTGGCGTTCCTTCGGGTGAGTCCTGCATGGGATGTGGATGGACAGTTCCGAACACCGACTTTAGCCGGGTAACCGCGATTGAAGTTATCAATGGAGGCACTGCGGGTGGACCGCATTCGGGTATTCCCCTGTGGCAAAAAGAACTGAGCGCAGGTTTCCGCCTAACAGCACTGGGCGGCAGCGACAATCACGATGCGGATTCCAAAGCGCAGACCTACTCTGCGATTGGGCATCCAACCACGGTCATCCATGCCGCGAACCTATCTGAAAATGCCATCCTCGACGCCATTCGGGCCGGGCACGTGTTTGTCGATGCTCAGGGCACGAAGGATCGGCTCATAGAATTTACCGCGAAAGCGGACACCAGCACGGCGGAGATGGGAGACAATCTCCAGTCACCCGCTGGACAACAGATACACTTCACACTCCGGATGGCCGCACTGGCCGGCAGTCATCCAGAGATTATTGTGGATGGCGAACCGGCAGCACTATTGAGCGAATCGCCAGTAGCGCAGAATGACGAGACCCGGACCTTCGACTATCGCAGCGATGGCAAGCGACATTGGATTCGCGTCAACATGCGCTCCGAGAGCGGCAGCTTGTTAATTGTTGGAAATCCAATTTATGTGAACTTCCGGAAATAGAAAGCCTTTCATATCAAAGTGATTTCCTTATCGATGTAGTTTTCAGACGGTATCGCGCTTCAGCGCTCTGGTTTCAATAACTCAGATGCCTGGGACTTTCCATTCCGGCCAGCAAAGCTGGTTGGAATGAATCGCCCAAGCTGAATAAAACGGGCCTTCGGCCCTCAAGACATTTCACGGCTCTCCCATATCCAGACATATTTTTCGTGTCTCTCTACAAAAAATTCATTCCCTTTAGACTGTATGCATGGCCATCATCAAGCAGGACGACCTCATCGAGAGCGTAGCCAACGCTCTGCAATACATCAGCTACTACCATCCGGTGGACTACATCACCAACCTGGCCCGCGCCTACGAGCTTGAGCAATCGCCCGCCGCGCGCGATGCTATGGCGCAAATTCTTATCAACTCGCGCATGTGCGCCGAAGGTCACCGGCCCATCTGTCAGGACACCGGCATCGTCACCATCTTCCTCAAGGTTGGCATGGAAGTCACGTGGCAAGGCCCGAATGGCGGCCCGGCGACGCTGACCCTGCAGGAGATGTGCGACGAGGGCGTTCGCCGCGCCTACCTCGACCCCGACAACACCCTGCGCAGCAGCATCCTGGCCGACCCCGCCTTCAGCCGCAAAAACACCCGTGACAACACGCCGAGCGTCGTCGAGGTTTCGCTCGTCAAGGGCGGCGATGTCGATGTCATCGTCGCGGCCAAGGGCGGAGGCTCCGAGGCTAAATCCAAGTTCGTCATGCTTAATCCGTCGGACTCCATCGTCGACTGGGTGCTGAAGACCGTCCCCACCATGGGCGCAGGCTGGTGCCCGCCGGGGATGCTCGGCATCGGCATCGGTGGCACCGCCGAAAAGGCCATGCTGCTGGCCAAACAATCCTTAATGGACCCCATCGACATGCAGGAGCTTAAAATCCGCGGGCCTAAAAGCAAGATTGAAGAGCTGCGCATCGAGCTCTACGACAAGGTCAACCAACTCGGCATCGGCGCACAGGGACTCGGCGGCCTCACCACCGTGCTAGACGTCAAAATTCTCGACTACCCAACGCATGCGGCCAACCTGCCCGTCGCTATGATTCCCAACTGCGCCGCCACACGTCATGCGCACTTCCACCTCAACGGCAGCGGCCCGGTCATGCTCGATCCGCCGTCGCTCGACGCCTGGCCAAAGCTCACCTACGATGTCAGCACCGCTCGCCGGGTAAACCTCGATACTGTCACCCGCGAAGAGGTCCAGACCTGGAAGCCCGGCGAAGTGCTGCTGCTCTCGGGCAAGCTACTCACCGGACGCGACGCCGCGCACAAGCGCATGACCGATATGCTCAACCGCGGCGAAAAACTGCCCGTCGACTTCACCAACCGCTTCATCTATTACGTTGGGCCGGTCGATGCAGTCCGCGAAGAAGCTGTTGGCCCAGCCGGTCCGACCACGGCCACACGCATGGACAAGTTCACCCGCCAGATGCTCGAGGCGACAGGTTTACTGGGAATGGTCGGCAAAGCAGAGCGTGGTCCGGCGGCCATCGAAGCCATCCGCGACAACCAGGCCGTTTATTTGATGGCGGTCGGCGGCGCGGCCTATCTGGTCTCCAAGGCCATCAAAAGCTCCCGCGTTGTCGCCTTCGAAGACCTGGGCATGGAGGCCATTTACGAGTTTGATGTCCGCGACATGCCCGTCACCGTCGCCGTCGATAGCAAAGGTACCAGCGTCCACCAGACCGGCCCCGCCGAGTGGAAGGCCCGCATCGCCGATAACCTCGCCGGAGTCCCAATCTTTCAGTAGCTTTACTGATGTATTTTCATTGTCAGTCTGCAAGAATACTGTCTATATGTGGGAAGCAATCGAGTACTATCAAGAACATTCCTCATAGGAAGCAGTTATGGACAAACTTGACCGCATTACCCAGAAACCTGATGTCATGGGCGGAAAGGCTTGCATCCGCGGGATGCGCGTCACCGTCGGAATGATTGTCGCCCAAATAGGGGCCGAACACAGCGTCGACGAGATCCTTGCAGATTTCCCCTATCTCGAACGGGAAGATATCATGCAGGCGCTTCGATATGCTGCGTGGCGGGCCGACGAACGCGAAGTTCTTTTAGCCACAGCATGAAGCTGCTCCTCGACATGAATCTGTCTCCTCGATGGATCGGTTTTCTAACCGGCTCCGGAATTGATGCAGTACATTTGGTCTGCGATTGGCGTGAGTAACGCGTCGGACTCGGAGATCATGGCATACGCGAATGCAAACGACTATGTCGTAGTGACGCATGATTTGGATTTCAGTGCAATCCTGGCCGCTACTCAGGGAGAAAAGCCGAGCGTGATTCAGATTCGGGCAACAGACATCAGTCCAGAAGCGATCGGCGAACTCATATTGGCTTCTTTACGTCAGATGGCTCCCGAATTGGAACAAGGCGCACTTCTTACAGTTGATACGGACCGCACCAGGTTACGCATCCTGCCATTGCCTGCTTCACGAAAATAAGAGTTTGTTGAGTGGAGGAGCTTGGCAAAATTCCTTTCCCAACTCCCTGTCCAAATTGCTAAAGGTAATCCACTCCAGAAAAGAGTACCTACCAAACGCTGGACTTATCCCAATTTAATCCAATACTTTGGTACTTAAGTACAGGAGAAGGGTACCTATGAAATCCGCGAGGGATTCTCCCCCGTCTGCGCCGTCTTTTTTTTCGGGTTCAGCACAAAACTGCCGCGTTTGCGGCGAGCATCGCTCACGTGGTCGATCTTTCTCCAGAAGCCGACAAAATAATCCACCGCCGAGATAATCGACACAATTGCCATCCAGTAAATTGCCGTCACCGCAATAAAATGGACGCCGACGATAAAGCCGCCCCAGTTCCAGTAGTCCCACCGATGCGCCAGAATCGCCGCCACCACGGACACAATCTGAATGACCGTCTTGAGCTTGCCGATCTCGCTGGCCTGGATGGTGAATCCCTCGGTCGCCGCAATGGAGCGCAGCCCCGAGACCAGAAATTCGCGCCCAATCACCAGCACCGCAATCCACGGTGGAACCACGCGCGGATTGTAGGCAACCAGAATGATGAACGCCGCCGAGACCATCAGCTTGTCGGCCAGTGGATCGAGCAGCATCCCCATAGTCGTAATCTGGCCGCGCTTGCGGGCCAGATAGCCATCAAGTCCGTCTGTAATGCTGGCCAGAATGAAGACGATGGAAGCGATAATCTCCTGCTCGCCTCCGCGCAGACCGGTCGCTCCGTGTCCCGTCCACGGAAACGCAGACGAGAGTATCCAGATCAGCAGCGGCACACAGGCGATGCGGCTCATCGTGATGGAGTTAGGGAGGTTCATAGCAAACCAGTCCGGTGCGAACGCGGAGGAAACGCCGCTTTACTATAGCAATTCTCCCACACAGCTGGCCGTCTATGCGTACATGCCGCGTTGCTTGGTGGTATAAGCGACCCGATCGATGGCCAACATATACGCTGCAATACGGTTATCGACATCGTGCGTCTTTGCATAGGCAAGCACATCGTGGAAGCTGTCGGTCATAATGCGGTCGAGCCGCTGGTTGACCTCAACCTCGGTCCAGAAATAGCCCATGCGGTCCTGCACCCACTCGAAGTAGCTGGTGGTTACGCCTCCTGCATTTGCCAGAATGTCCGGCACAACAAAGATGCGCTTGTCGGCTAGAATCTCATCGGCCACAGTCGTCGTCGGCCCATTCGCGCCCTCGCAGAGAATCTTGCAGCGCAGGCGTTCCGCATTGCGGCTGGTAATGACGTTTTCGGTCGCTGCCGGAATCAGAATCTCGCAGGCATAGGTCAGCAATTCTGCTTTGTCTACGGCTTCGGCTCCGCGGAAGCCGGTTATTGTTCCTGCTTCTGCGCGGTGCTTCGCCAGCGCGGGAATATCGATTCCATTCGGGTTGTAAAGCCCGCCATCGTACTCGGAGATGCCGATAACCTTATATCCTTTGGCCGCAAGGATCAGTGCTGTATTGGAGCCGACATTGCCGAAACCCTGCACAATGACTCGGCAGTTCTCGACAGCCATACCGAGGTGCTTCAACGCCTCATCGCAGACGACGGAGATTCCTCGACCTGTTGCCTCGCGACGTCCGCGCGAGCCACCGATATTCACCGGCTTGCCTGTCGCAACCGCGGTGCAGGTCTGCCGCGAGTGCATGGAGTAGGTATCCATAATCCATGCCATTGTCTGCTCGTTCGTTCCCATGTCGGGCGCAGGAACATCTTTCTCAGGTCCGATAAACTCAATCAGCTCCGCGGTATACCGCCGGGTCATACGCTCCAGCTCGCCCTGCGACATCTTCCGCGGATCGCAGATAATGCCGCCCTTTGCCCCGCCGAAAGGTATGTTCACCACGGCGCACTTCCAGGTCATCCAGCTTGCCAGCGCGCGCACCTCGTCCAGCGAAACATCCGGGGAATAACGCACTCCGCCTTTGCCCGGCCCGCGAGCTATTGAGTGCTGGACACGATAGCCGGTAAAGACCTCAATGGAGCCATCATCCATGCCTACCGGAATGTAGACAGTTATCTCGCGGACCGGCAGCCGCAGGACCTTCATAATTCCGGGGTCGAGATTAAGTTTTTGTGCGGCAATATCGAAGCGAGCGGCCTGTGCTTCCCATGGATTGGTTTCCTGCTCAATGGTCAGAGTCTGCATTGAATTCGTCTACCCTTCTCTGTTTGTCCAATCTGCTGCCCTCCGGCCATCGATGAAATTAAAGTCTGGCCAGACCGGTCTGTGGCCAAACGTCGAGGAGTATAGGCCTGCGCAGGAACGATATTCAACTTTTTCTCCCGCTCCCTCGGCAAAGAAGGCCGAATACAATGCGTCTGGTTCGGTACGCTATACCGCAGTTACCATGGAAGTGTATCCTCAACTTCTAGTGGCCGGAGCAGTGTCGAAATTACCTGACAACACCAAGACTATCGTTAGACGTCAACGTCTGCGGCACCGTTTACTCGCGCATCATGTGCCTTTGCTGGTGATATCCGTTGCCAGCACAACGGTTATTTATTGCACGCGACCTTATCCCGACGTTATCACCCGCATTAGCTTTGCCACTGCCTATCCCGCTCTGGTGTTGCTTGCAATCACGCTACTTATCGGGCCATGGAATATTCTCCGGAGACGCCGCAGCCCGATATCCAGCGATTTCAGAAGAGATACCGCAATCTGGGCAGCCATTCTTAGCATTGTGCATTCGGTGATTGGCCAGAATATGCACCTGCGCGGGCGCCCGTGGCTCTACTACGTTTACATGGCGAAAGAGCATCATTCTTTTCCCCTGCGCCACGATTTATTTGGTTTTTCAAATTACACAGGCGCCGTCAGCGCTCTTGTCATCATTGCTTTGCTGGCGACCTCGAATGATTACTCTCTCAAGAGACTTGGGACGCCACGATGGAAACAGCTCCAGCGTTGGAACTATGCTGCCTTCGCACTGGCCGCAGCCCATACGGTTGGCTACCAAATTCGCCAGAAGCAAAATTTCGCGTTTCATTTAACTACGTATATTTGCATCGCTATCACTCTGGTATTGCAAATCGCTGGCTTTCTCAGACGAAGATCTGCTCGAAGCGATAACAACACTATTCTGATTCCTCGCGAACAGGAGTCCAAAGCCGTCCATCTCAGCCGATAGATTGAAAACGCAGTTATCATGGAAATCAACCATGCCGATTGCAGACACTCGATCCCTGCCCTCCGCCAGCGACTTTGAGAAGTTGAGCCGAAGGCACACGCTTGTGCCTGTTTACCGGACGGTTACAGCTGACCTTGAAACGCCGGTTTCGGCGTTTCTGCGTATCGCGGCTGAAGAACCGGAGGCGTTTCTGCTGGAATCGGTCGAGGGCGGCAAGCACGTAGGCCGCTACACCTTTATCGGTCTTCAACCCTATAAAAAGATCGTTGCCCGTGGCCGCCGGATTACCGTGCAGCAAGGCCGTCGCAGCCGCAGCTTTACCGGCGACATCTTCAATGAGCTAAAAAGCTCGCTGGATGGCCATACTCCGGCAAGACTGCCTGGTTTGCCGCCGTTTACTGCCGGTGCGGTAGGGTTCTTTGCCTATGACGTCGTTCGGCAGATCGAAAAGCTGCCCTCACTTACCACAGACGATCTTGATGTTCCCGACGCATGTCTTATGTTCTTCGATCAGGTGCTGGCATTCGACCACGTCACCAAAGAGATCTACCTGATTGCAACCATGGATCTGACACGCGAACCGCGGGATGGCGCATACGCGCGCGCTGTTCGCCGGCTAAACCAGATGGAGCGGCGACTGAACAATGCCTTGCCGCCAAAAAGAACGAAGAAGCCCACTGGAAAGCTTACGTTGACCGCGAAGACGTCAAAGGCTGCTTTTGAGCGTTCTGTAAAAAAAGCAAAGGAGTACATTGCATCAGGTGACATCTTCCAGTGCGTGTTATCGCAGCGGTTTGATTGCATACCCGGAGTCGATGCATTCGATATCTACCGTGCGCTGCGCATCGTAAATCCATCGCCTTATATGTATTTTCTGCGTTTCGGGCTGGAGTCCAGCACGGGAAAGAAATCGTCGGTCGCCCATATTGTTGGTTCGTCGCCCGAACTGCTGGTGCGCGTACATGGCCGCGACGTCGAGTACCGGCCTATTGCCGGAACACGGCGGCGCAGTGCCGATGAAGCCGAAGATGCAGCCCTCGAGGCTGATCTCCGCGCCGATGCAAAGGAGATAGCGGAGCACATCATGCTGGTCGATCTAGGACGGAACGATGTTGGTCGCGTCAGCGAATTCGGCTCCGTCAAGGTAAAGGACCTGATGTATGTGGAGCGCTATAGCCACGTGATGCACCTAGTCAGCACGCTGGAAGGCCGCCTCAAAGTGGAGCTTGCCCCAATTGACGCTTTCCGTTCGTGCTTCCCTGCGGGCACCCTTAGTGGAGCGCCAAAGATTCGCGCAATGGAGATTATCGAAGAACTTGAGCCAACAAGACGCGGAGTCTACGGCGGCAGTGTTCTTTATGCCGACTTCAATGGCAATCTCGACTCCTGCATCGCCATCCGCACCCTATTCATGAACGGCAAGCAAGGCCATATTCAGGCTGGTGCCGGTATTGTGGCCGACTCCGTTCCTGCAAAAGAGTTTGAGGAGTGCCGCAACAAAGCACAGGCCGTAGTTCGCGCTATTGAGCGAGCGCGCCAGAGCTAATTACTCATCGCGCTCCTGATAGAGCACCCAGCAGATGCCGCCAATGATCTGTGCCGCGCCAATAGCCCGGGTCAGATTGGGACAATCGTGGAGTTTATGCATCAGATCTCGCCACGGTCTTGGGCCTCGCTCCCACGCCAAAGCATCTGAGCGAGGACGAACCATCGCCATGACGCCATCTCCGATGAGGGCCATGGCAGTAAAGTGTTTCCAGCGTTTTGAAGTCAGGACCATTCGCGTCACCTCAGCCGTTAGATGATGCATGGCAAGTACTTGTTGTCCGTTTTGATGCACCGGAGAAGGTAAACTCAAGCTCGTGCCATCCAGCTACACCTTCAGGCAGCGTCTCGCTCTCGCTATCGTTCCCCGTCTAGCGAGCGCTGTTATCTGCTGCCTTGGTGTAACGCTTCGTTACGAAGACGTTGCTGAACCCGGAACTCTTCCCGGTTATGGGTTTCCGCCACCGGCTGTTTATGCCTTATGGCATCGTTGCCTGCTTGCTTCGGCATGGCATTTTCGCAATCGCGGCGTAACAATCCTCATTAGCCGCAGTTTCGATGGAGAGCTAATCGCACGAACAGTCGAACGCCTCGGCTTTGTGGCGATTCGCGGCTCCAGCTCTCGCGATGGCGCCGCGGGTCTACGCAACATGCAGCGAGCGTATCTTGCAGGCAGTTACTGCGCTATTACTGCGGATGGACCCCGAGGGCCCGCTCAAGTGGCGAAGCCTGGGGCCGCCCAGCTTGCCCAGCTTGTGAATACTACAGTCCGCGCCATTTATGCCCATCCGCACAGTGCATGGCAGGTTGCTTCCTGGGACCGTATGCTCATTCCCAAGCCATTCTCGCGTGTCACCATCGCGTGGCCGGCCCCGGTACCCGCTGAACTCCCTGCTGTACAGGCCGCTCTTGATCGGGCAGTCGAGCTCGCTCAGTCGAGTTAGAGCAAGTACCGACTTCACAATAAAATCGAGTTAGTGCTCGTCTCCGACTTCCACTTCGACCTTCCCGAGGAACTCATCGCTCAGGCTCCTCCGCCCGTTCGCGGGACCAGCCGCATGCTTCGACTTAACCGAAAAACCGGCGAATATAGCGATGACTTCTTTCGTAATCTTCCCGAGATTCTCCGTCCCGGGGATCTGCTCATCCTCAACGATAGCCGCGTCATTCCTGCGCGCCTTTATGCAACTCGCGCAGGGCTGCACACACAGGAAGGATCGCCTAACCCCAGCGGGCGTATTGAAGTCCTGCTGACGCAACACCTCGGCGGCGATGACTGGTCAGCACTCGTCCGCCCCAGCCGGAAGATCCAGCCCGGAGAACATCTGCACTTCTGTGCTCCTAACGAAGCTGAACCGCTGCTTACCGCTGAAGTTCTCGCGGCTGGAGAGTTCGGCGAACGCACTCTCCGCTTCGCGTCTGTGCCTGATTTTCAAGCCGTTCTGGAAAAGATCGGCCACATGCCGTTGCCGCCGTATATCCATCGCGACGACACAGTGGAAGATCGCGAACGCTACCAGACTGTGTATTCCCATGAACCCGGTTCGGCGGCTGCTCCTACTGCAGGGCTTCACTTTACGCCGGAGATTCTCGACCAACTCCGGAAGAATGGCATTCAAATCGAGACGATCACACTCCACGTTGGGCTTGGTACCTTCCAGCCTGTGCGCGTCACAGATGTTGCCGACATTCATCTGCATGCCGAGCACTACACGCTGTCTGCTGCCACAGCCGATGCCATCAATACAGCGCTTGCCGAAGGTCGCCGCGTCATTGCCGCTGGGACTACGACTACACGCACGCTCGAGCACTGCGCCCAACTTGCCTCAACTGATCCCTTTGAGCCACACACCGGCTTGCGTCTGCACCCGCACTCCAGTTCAACCGAGATCTTCATTCGTCCCGGCCATCAATTTCGCATTGTTAGTGGGCTTCTTACAAACTTCCATCTGCCACAGTCCACGCTGCTGATGCTGGTGAGTGCTTTCGCCGGACGTGAGGCCGTGCTCCGAGCCTATGCCCATGCAATTCGCGAACGATACCGCTTCTTTTCTTATGGCGATTGCATGCTATTGCTCTAATCCGATCCAGTTCGCCTGCACAATCGGCGACGGATGTATTAACTCAGCTTGACGCGCTACCATCAAAACCAGCATGTCCGACGCAAAGAAACCCGCCGAAAAACCGCCCGTCTATCTGCTCGACAGCATGGCCTTCATCTTTCGCGCTTACCACGCCATGCAGCGCCAGCGGCCGATGTCTACACGCACGGGGATCCCTACCGCGGCGACCTATGTCTTCGTCAACATGATCAACAAGCTCCGTAAGGACTTTCAGCCGCACTATCTTGCTGCGGTCTATGATCTCTCCGGCCCTGTCTTTCGCGACGAACGCGCCAAGGAGATGAAGGGCGTCAAGAAGTTCAACATCAAGACACAACAGTTCGAGGTGATCGACTACGCGGGCTATAAAGCGAATCGTACTGAGATGCCGCAGGACCTTGCGCAACAGCTTCCCTTCATCCGCCGTGCACTCGAGGCCTTCCGCATCCCGATTCTCAGCTATGAGGGTTTCGAAGCCGATGACGTTATCGGCACGCTTTCCTGCAGGCTCTCCGAACTTGGCCACAAGGTCTTTGTCGTCTCCTCTGACAAGGACATGATGCAACTGGTCAACTCTGATGTTTCTATCCTGAACCCGACCAAAGACAACCTAATTCTCGACCCCGCCGGGGTTGAAGCTGCGCTGGGCGTTCCGCCTCAGCGCGTTATTGATGTAATGGCCCTGCGCGGTGACGCTATCGATAATATTCCTGGCGCGCCAGGCATCGGTGACAAGGGTTCCGTCGAGCTTATCCAGCAGTTCGGCTCGCTTGAAGCGGCACTTGACCGTGCTGAAGAAGTCAAGCGCAAGACCTATCGTGAGTCGCTCCAGAACAACCGCGAGAATATCCTTCTGTCGAAAGAGCTTGTCACAATTCATACTTCGGTGCCTATCGAATTCGAGCTGAAAGATATGCTTACCCAGGCACCTGATAGTGCCGCCTGTCGTGAGCTCTTCTCCGAACTTGAATTCACAACACTGCTCAAAGATCTGGCACCAGCCGCCGACAATACTCCTGTCACTTACGTCACCAAACCGACATCAGAGCAAATTGCTGCCCTGCTGGCAGCGGCCCGCGCCATAGATAAAACCACGGGCAAACCTTGCGGCATGGCTCTCGCGATCTTCGAAGATGCCCGCGCCATCGCGGAAGAGATTGCCGCTGAGCCCAGCGAAGAGTCGAACGAACCCGAGCCGCCCCTCGCTGAGAGTCTATCTCTCTTCTCTGCATCAGCGGGCACAGAAGTTCAGACGATTAGTAATCCGCCCGCAGACGCGGCATGTCAGTTAGGCCTCGCCGTTGACGCCACGACTGCACTCGAAGTTTCGCTCGATGCACCGGGCATTAAGGAAGCGCTTCTCGATCCCGCGATTCCCAAAGATGTCCACGACCTTAAAGCAATCCATCGCGCACTGCAACCGCACAGCATTACGCTTGCCGGAGTTCGAAGCGATGTCATGCTGCTCAGCTATCTGGTCAATCCGACCCACGGATCGCACACTCTCGCCGATGTCACGGCTCGCTTTACCAATCGAGCATTGGCGCCTGTCGTCAAGGGAGTTATCTCAAAAGATTTGCTTCCTGAGGCTGCCAATGCAGTGCAGCGTCTCGCTCCTGTGCTGCGCTCAGAAATTGAGACAGCTAAGGTTGTAAATGTTTATGACACCATCGATCTGCCGCTGGTTCCCGTGCTTTTGCGAATGGAGCAAGCAGGCGTTCGGATCGATCCGGCAGTCCTGACCAGCATGTCGAACCGCCTCTCTATCGAGATAGATAATCTCGCGGAGCGCATCTACGCTGAAGCAGGCGCGGCTATGGGGAGTGACTCGGTCCACCGTTTTAACATCAACTCACCAAAGCAACTTGGCGATGTTCTCTTCAATAAGATGAACCTGCCTAAGCCGCTCAAATATGGCAAAGGCAAGGTTGTTTCCACGGCACAGGATGTTCTGGAAGAGCTGGCGGAAAACTACACCACGCCTGCGCTTGTGCTTGAGTATCGACAGCTTGCAAAGCTGAAGAATACTTATCTTGATCAGCTTCCTGCACTGGCTGACAGCGATGGACGGATCCATACCACCTTCAACCAGGTTGGTACTGCGACCGGTCGCATCTCATCTACGAATCCCAATCTGCAGAACATCCCCATTCGCACCGCGCTTGGACGTGAGATCCGTGCTGCCTTTATTGCAGCACCAGGAAACGTGCTTATGTCAGCAGATTACTCTCAAATCGAACTGCGTTTAATGGCCCATTTTTCGCAGGACCCTCTACTGCTCGATGCTTACCGCACCGGCAAAGATATCCACACTCTCACTGCTGCAGAGGTTTTCGGTGTCGATGCTACGACTATGGACAAGGAAACCCGCAATCGCGCCAAGGCGGTTAACTTTGGCATCGTCTATGGCATTAGCCCGTTTGGACTTGCGGCACAACTCAACATCGACCAGAAGACCGCAAAGCGGTATATCGAGACTTATTTTGAGCGTTACTCAGGCGTTCGTCGCTTTATCGACGAAACCCTTGAAACGGTTCGTCGCGATCAATCGGTCCGCACTTTTTTCGGTCGAGTTCGTCCTATTCCTGACATCCAGTCGCGCAATCCCAATATGCGTGGCTTTGCCGAACGTACTGCCGTTAACACGCCGCTACAAGGTACCGCCGCCGACCTCATCAAAATTGCCATGTTGCGTATCGACGAGGCTATTCGGGACCGCAAATTTAAATCAAGAATGACGCTTCAAGTGCACGATGAATTGCTCTTCGATGTCGTTCCAGAGGAAACCGAAGACCTGCAAAGACTGGTCAAGCACGAGATGGAACACGTTGCCGAATTTAGTGTCCCTATTGTCGCCGAAGTCGGAGTGGGCCAGAATTGGCGTGATATCAAATAGTAATGAAGACTACGAATTTCCGCTATTTAGGCTTCATCTGAAAATATCCCTGGATCACTCATGCTTGGATGTCCAGTCTCAACGTGTCCAGCATATCGGCGGATAAATAAAGAATCATTGACGTTGATGACAGAAATATCAAACCATCCATAGCTCGATGCCAAAGGCCAATGAATTTCAACATTGGCAGCAGGTTGCAATTCATGCTTCTGGTCTTCAGATGTATAGCGATTGCTGGTAACGACAGTGCAGGTCTTCGGCCCATCATTGATCAATCTCAGGTATACATCACCGGTTTTTGCATCGTAGCGAATGCTGGCTTCTGGCTGCGATAGGTCTAACCGTCCTCTAAAATGTGAAAAATAGCCATTCGGGCCATAAGCCGATAGGTCATACTCAGGCTCATTCTCATCAACCATCCAGTAATCCGAGAGGGATTGTGAGGCTGAGATGGTGTATCTGCGTGGTGGCATATCTGCAGTGCGCCCGTTATATACATAGAATGCCGCGCCAGCCTGCCCTGTATTTACAAAATCAATCCAAAGCTTTTTCCCGTCCAGCCTGCATCGAGCAGTAAATTCATACGGCAAGGAACGTGCGGGCCGCGTACCCGGTTCCTGTATTGGCATCTTTTGCTGTACTGGAACGTGATACGGTTTATGGCGCGAAGCGACGGGCTTTGGCACAGGAAAGGTTTTGGTAGCACCGCTGGAGGCGCGTGAGAAATCAAAAGCAGATGTCAGATCTCCACATACCGCACGACGCCATTTACTGATGTTTGGTTCAGGTATGCCGAAACGCTTCTCAAGAAATTGCAGTACAGAGGTGTGATCAAATGTCTGCGAACAGACCCATCCACCTGTCGTCCAGGGAGAAACAATCAACATTGGTACCCGCGGTCCAAGCCCGACCGGTTGCAAACCACCAGGATCGGCGCCTGGAATTAGCGGACGCATTTCTTTTGAATACTTATCAAGATCAATGAACTCGTCTTGCAGGCTTTCAATCAAATCATCTGAGACCCGCCCCTCCGTGTTCATTTCCTGTGTATGAGGAGGCATAGGAGGCACTACATGATCAAAGAGTCCGTCATTCTCGTCATAGTTAATCAGTAAGACCGTCCTACTCCATATCTCCGAATTTGACGTCAAAGCGTCAAGAACCAGATTGATATAGTAAGCCCCATCTGTTGGTGATGCTTCAGGGTGTTCGCAATATTTATAGGGTGCAACTATCCATGAAACTTGCGGCAAGCGGTTGTTTATAACATCCTGACGAAACCCTCTAAGCGTATGGTTCGAAGCACCGTTCCGTACAAGAGAGCTATCAGGTGATGCGCCTTCATCTACCTGGTACTGGGCAAAAAATTCAAGAGAATTATCGGTATAGTTATCAGTCGGCGTACCCGGTATTCCAGATCCTCCCTGATAAACTCTCCAACTTACATTGTGCTTCTCAAGGCGCTCTGGATATGTTGTCCAGGTATAGCCGTTTACTTTTCCACGTTCTTCGAGCGCAGGACCGTTTGGCTTTGTTCCAAATACATTTCGCGGGTCCGAGGTACCCGTCCATAAATAAATTCTGTTGATTAATGTATCTGCATGAGCTGAGCAAAAATAGGAATCACACAGGGTAAATGCATCCGCCAATGCATAGTGAAAGCTCACATCCTGACGCTTCAGATACCCCATGGTCAGGACATCCTGCTTCTGATTGACCCACTGGTTATACTTGCCGTGGTTCCAGGCAAGATGACCACTACTCCAGCCATGGTCTGTACCTGCCTGATATTCGGTGGTGTCCTTTGGATTTAAATACCAGGGCAATACATAGCTGGCCTGCTCGGAAAGACCGCGGTCATGGTATCGCTTGGTTTTCACGGTGGCGGTGGGCTGATACCAAACAGGTTTTCCATTTGCCAGCCTGACAGGTCGTGGATCATTAAAGCCGCGCACACCGCGCAGTGAACCGAAATAGTGGTCAAACGAGCGATTCTCCTGCATCAGGATCACGACATGCTCAACATCCTGGATAGAGCCAGTAGCACGATTTGCAGGAATTGCCAGTGCTCTGCGAATCGCCGGCGGCAACATGGCTACCCCCGCCGATGCCGTCATCATCTGAAGAAATTTACGTCTGCTACGGTCCATAAAACCTATATCTGCTGAAATTACTTCTAAACAACGATGCAAAGGGACAAAAGTTCTTCCTTTGTCCCTTTGCAGTTTATTGGAGCGCTATATCTCTCTTCGAGGTCAATTAGAACTCCAACCGCATGGATACCTGTCCAGTTCGATTGCCGCCAAAATCGGCAGTATTGGTCCCTGTAATCACACCGAACTGACCACTCGTAATGTTAAGATTCGGATTACCCAAATTAGTGTGATTGATGACGTTGGTAAAGGTTCCTTCCGCACGCAGGGCCACCTTTTCGGTAATTTTGAATCTCTTGTTGAGGCCTGTGGAGAGATTGATTGTGCCAGGACCAACGATCGATCCATTGGGCACATTGCCAAAGCGGCCAATCGGTAGAGGATCCGCAACATTCACGCCGTTCACTTTACGCACTCTGCCACCACCAGTATGGCATTGCGTCGCTGGCTTCCAGTTTGGATCGCCAGGGCAGGTAAATGCGCCGATATTGACCCAATGGTTACGGTTCTGATTGTCCGGAATTGCTTTGACACCCTGAACACGATCTACTCTTTGGGTCCTTCCGGGAAGGCTTCCATAGAGTCCGCTGCTGAGACCTGATCCTGTGCCAGATGGATCGCCCTGTCCGCTACTGAAGTATGGCGCCAGATGAGGACCCGTCTGGAGCAGGAAGATGTTTGACAACTGCCACCCGCCAACGACGGCATCGACAAGCCGATTCATGCCACCTCCGAAGCGGCGCCCCCGACCCACGGGAATCTCCCATACCATAGTGGTGTTCCAACGATGGCGGCGTGTTCCAGCAACTTCACCGAAATCAATATTTGGATCAGCTCCGTACGATGCCCTTCCGCCTCCAGCTTCACCTGTAAATCCACTACTCGCTGGGCCTTGATTATTTGAGACGTTCTTGGCCAGCGTGTATGTGGAGTCGAAAGAGAGTCCTTTCGAAAGATGATGTGAAACTTCAATCTGCATTGATTGATAGTTTGAATCTGCTCCAGTTGATCGCGTATTGATAACACCCCAGTTTGGAAACGGACGCGCAGAGAGCGGCTGATTGTAGGCCGAAATTGTGCTGGAGTATGGGAGATCGTTAAGATTTGGCGCCCAAACCAGATGGTGGCTCGTCATGCCGATATACGAGATACGTGCTCCATAGCCATGCCCAAGATCGCGATCAAGCGAAAGCGACGTTTGCTCAGAATAAGGATCTTTCCAATTGATGTCGTTCGCTGTTCCGAAATAGGCCTGCCCATAAGTAGCAGTATTGCTGTTCTCTCCAGATCCGGCATAGATGTTTGGCCACACATAGGTGGGGCCAGCAGGAGTGGGAGTGTTGTTGTATTGGACGGTATAGGCCTGCAGCGTTCCGGTGAGTGAGTAGAAGTTGCTGCCGAGCAGCGTGATGTTATAAATGCCGAATCCACCACGCAACGTTGTCTTATCGTCATTGAAGAGACGCAGCGCAAAGCCAAAACGTGGAAAGAAACGTGTCTTGGAAGAGGTACGTAAGCCATCCGGCAACCCGGCCTGGCTGTTAGATACGGTTGGGGTACAGGGTGCACCGTTCTGTGCCGGAACACCCGATGACTGACCAATGCCGCAGGAGTTGAAGGAATTGATATATGGAATAGAGACGAGGTTGCTTTTACCATCGGGATAGATAACGCGCCCGGACTTGGGAATTGAAGGATCAAAGTTTCCAATATTGCCTGAGGGGTCGTGATACGCCGGATGGAACTCCCAACGCAGACCATAGCTCAATGTAAGACGTGGAGTCACCTTCCACTGGTCCTGAGCATATGCCTGATAGTGCATTGTCAGGCCATCGTTGTCTGCCTGGACTACATCGTAAAAAGTGCTGCTGGGCGCTCCAATCAAAAAGTCCGCAAACTCCTGACCAGTAAACTGTGCACTTGAGTAGTCGAAGGTTCCATAATTATCTGCACCGCTAAAGCCCAGGGGAGTAATAGCCTCGATGTGCCGAATATCTACGCCAAATTTCATCGTATGGCGACCTTTGATCCAGCTCAGGCTGTCCGTATAAACAAAAGTTCGCGATTTGGAGATCGAGTTAAGGCGGTCTGCGTCGAGGTTTGTGAGATAGCTGAAATCCAGTTCCGAGAGTCCATTATAGAAAAGGTTCTGCAGCCCTACTAGCCCGCTTGAATCAGTAAAAGCCTTCCCATTGAACGGATTGGTATTGCCACTATTTTCAATAGTAGCGCCTACGCGAAACTCGTTCACAACATTTTGTGTGAAGCTGTAGTTGAAGGCCCCCACAAAAATGCGATCCTGAGTAATAACTTTACTTGCAGGAACCAGCAGCGGTTCAGGACTTGACCGATCGGTATTCTTCCACGTGTACCGCCCGAAGATCAGAGCTTTTTTGCCGAGATACTGGTCGATGCGAACATCAAATTGGTTTGAAAATAGCGAATTATCTTTGTTGGTTACATAATTGACGACCCCAGGCTTATAGACATTTGGATCTCCAATATTCGGATCAGGGAAAAATTGAAGAAACTTCTGTGCCTGTGCATTTACAGGAACTGTGTAGTTCGGATATGTTCCTCCGGTAAATGGATTATTGAGTGCAGGAATGGGCTTGCCGTCATTATCTCTCACGTTCGAGAAGTCGCCCTTTTTCATCGCTGCAGTGGGGACATAAGACTGATACGGGGTGGAACGTGGGCTGCGATAGCCTTCGTAAGTAGCAAAGAAAAATGTTCTGTCGTGCCCGTTATAGAGATGAGGCAGCACAACCGGACCGCCTGCAGTGATACCGAAATCATTCGTCACGATGTGAGGCTTCGTAAGAGAGCCAAACGGTGTTGCATTGAATGCCGATTCCTGGTGATACCAAAAGAGTGAACCATGCAAATCATTAGTTCCACCCTTGGTAATGCTTGTGACCTCACCCGGCTGACCAAACTCTGCATTATTAAGAACACCGTCTACGCGCAATTCTGAAATAGAGTCGCCGGACGGAAATGCATTTGACATTGGGTTATTGTTCGTTGTGTTTTGAATAGTGACGCCGTCGACCGAGAATTCGGTTTGGAATGGCAGACCACCTTGAATTGAATAGCTACTACCTGATGCCTGAACTCCAGGCATCGCCTGAATGATGGAGATGGGGCTTGTTCCACTGGTGCTTGCACGATAGTTTGCAGGCAGATCACGAACTGCTACTGCAGATAAGGTCGAGTCTACCGAGGCCGTCTCCGTTGCAATAACACCTGCGTTACTGGCGTCGACGCTCACCTGCTGGTCTACCGCGCCCACCGTAAGAGTTGCATCGACTCGAAGCTGCTGACGTGCCGTCAAGGTCAGGTTTTTAAGGACCTGGCTCTCAAAGCCGCTTGCACTTACCTCAACCTGATAGTGGTCTGCCGGAATATTCAGCAGTTGATAATCACCAGCGCCGTTGCTGGTGACAGTCCTCGACGTGCCCGTGTCTGTATCGGTAATTTTGACTGATGCGTTCGGGACAGCCGCTCCGGTCTGATCTTTGATTGAACCAAGAATAGAACCCTGAATGGACTGCGCAACCGCAGAGCAATTCAGCGCGACCAGTACAGCTAAAGTCATTGTTAGAGAACGGACTACCACTTTCAGTCTCATAAGTTCCTTTCAGCTAAATAGATCGATGGCCTCGATGATCCGGAATGGGGATAGGAGCCGCATACGACGAGAGGCACACGTTTCCCGGATGCGAGTGATGAATGGTCTAAACCGACGCTGTTGTCCCAGTCACCCATTACGTATAGGTGCAGAATAGAGAGCGCCGGATGAGACCGTTATCTCATTTCGGCAAAAGAGAAAATTTTTGTGAATTATTTACAGAAAGGGTTAGGAAACGAAGCTTGCGCGGCGCTTCAAACGCTCTGATGGAAGTTCGCCAAAGAGACCCTGATAGTCTCGCGCAAATTGACTCAAGTGCCAGAATCCCCAGTTCGCAGCAGCCTGCTGTACTGATTTCACGCCGGAGTTTGGATCGCGCAGACAGCGCCGTACTCCATTGAGGCGGATTGTCCGCAGATAGGCATTCGGGCTCATCCCCAATACATCTTGAAAGGCATATTGCAATGTTCGACGACTTATTTGAAATCTCTGACACAGGTCTACAACTGTGATTGTTTCGTCCTGATTTTTGAGAAGGTGCTGTCGAACTTCGCGCACAATTCTGTAATGGCTCATCTGGCGATAAGGAGCACGGCCAGTCGTCTCATGAGTGCTGCAAATATCAGCAAGAGCATCCAGTACAGCGTTTTGGATACTGCCGCTTGCAGAG
>DASRSR010000015.1:0-8117 GCA_035656355.1 Edaphobacter sp. | reverse complement strand
TGTTTCTTTCGGCATCACGAGTCATTTTGGCAACGCAGGACGCGCCCAAGCCGAAAGATGCAGTTGATGTCGTTGTGGTAGGACACCAGTTCTGGTGGGAGTATCGCTACCCAAAGCTGGGCATTGTTACAGCCAATGAGCTTCACGTTCCGGTAAGCAATTCTGCGCACCCGACGCCAACCTATCTGGAGATGTCTTCAGCAGATACCGACCACAGCTTCTGGGTGCCTCGTCTCGCTGGAAAGATGGACTTGATTCCAAATCGCGTCAATACCATGTGGATCGATCCGGATACTCCGGGGCTTTATTTGGGACAATGCGCGCAATACTGTGGCGTGCAACATGCAAAGATGCTGCTGCGCGTTTATGCCGATACTCCGGAACAGTTTGCCGCCTGGGTAGCGCAGCAGCAGAAGCCTGCCGTAGAAGATCCCAAGGTTGCGGAAGGCCGTGATGTCTTTCTGCACAACGCTTGCGTCAATTGCCATTCTGTTTCGGGAACGATGGCAAATGGACGTTTCGGCCCGGATCTAACTCATTTGGCTAGTCGAGACACAATTGCTGGCGGCGCATTTGAAAACAATCCAGAGAATCTTAAAAAGTGGATCGATAATCCGGACTCCATGAAGCCCGGCGCATTGATGCCGCCCATGCATTTGAATGAACACGATCTGGATGCAGTAACAGCGTATCTGACGACGCTTCGTTAGCGAGGAGCACAACCAGGCAGCCGATGGAAGACGGTCTGGCCTGAAGAGAGGAAACGATGGCTGATTCCATGTCGAGCCTGACATCGGTGGAAACAATCGACCTGACGCCGGCGCAAAAGCCGCGACAGCTCTTTCTTGAGGTCGTGTACGACTGGTTGACCACGGTCGATCATAAAAAGATCGGCATCATGTATATCGTCTTTGCGCTGATCTTTCTGGTCATCGGCGGTATTGAAGCGATCATCATGCGGATTCAGCTTGCGGTCCCGCATAACTCGTTTGTCTCTCCGCAGGTATTCAATCGCATGTTCACCATGCACGGCACCACGATGATCTTCTTCGTGGCCATGCCCATTCTGTTCGGTTTTGGAAACTACCTCATCCCGCTGATGATTGGCGCGCGCGATATGGCCTTCCCCCGCCTGAATGCCTTCAGTTTCTGGATCTCCGCTCTTGGCGGATTGCTGCTTTATTACAGCTTCATTGGTGGCTCGGGACTGTATGGCGCCGGGAGCGCACCCGACGTGGGCTGGTTTGCTTACGCTCCGTTGACGGCACAGGCCTTTTCTCCCGGCCACAGTACCGACTATTGGACAATCAGTATTCTGCTCAGCGGTATCGGTAGCATCGGTACTTCTCTCAATATTGTGGCTACCATCATCAGCATGCGCTGCCCGGGAATGAAACTCAACCGGATGCCGCTGCTGCCCTGGCTTTATCTGGTGATGTCGAGCATGGCGTTCTTCGCCATCAGCCCGCTGACAGCCGCGCAGATCATGCTGCTGCTTGATCGTTATGTCGGCTCGCACTTCTTCGACGCCCAGGCCGGAGGCTCCGCCGTGCTCTGGATGCACTTCTTTTGGATCTTCGGCCATCCGGAGGTCTACATCCTTGTGCTCCCAGCGTTCGCGTTTGCTAACGAAATTATTCCCGTCTTCTCGCGCAAGGCAATCTTCGGCTATCCAGCCATGGTAGCGGCGTCGGTGGGCATCGGGTTCATTAGCATGAGCGTCTGGGCTCACCATATGTTCGCCGTCGGTATGGGCGCGGGCGCAAATGTCTTCTTTGTCTTTTCGACCATGATTATCTCGGTGCCCACCGGCATCAAGATCTTCAATTGGCTGGCAACCATCTGGGGCGGCAAGATACGCTTTGCTTCTCCCATGCTGTTCAGCATCGGCTTCCTCTTCCAGTTTCTCGTGGCCGGACTGACCGGCATCATGCTCTCGGTCGCGCCCTTCGACTGGCAGTTGACCGGATCATATTTCGTCGTCGCCCACTTCCACTACGTAATTGTGGGTGGCATCCTCTTCATGATCTTCGCCGCCTTCTACTACTGGTATCCCAAGGTGACGGGCCGCATGATGAGTGAGCGCCTGGCGAAATGGCACTTCTGGCTGATGGTCATCGGCTTCCATATGACCTTCGACTTCATGCATATTCCCGGCCTGCTCGGTATGCCACGCCGTATCTATACGTATGAGCCCGGACGAGGCTGGGAGATATGGAACATGCTGGTGGGCATCGGGGCTATCTTCCAGGCGATTGCGATATTGATCTTCGTTTATAACCTCATCCACTCCTACTACAAGGGAGAGAAGGCCGGCAACGATCCATGGGATGCATGGACGCTCGAGTGGGCTACTGCCTCGCCGCCGCCATCCTATAACTTCGCGACAACGCCGGTTGTTCATAGCCGCCGCCCACTGTGGGATATCAAACATCCCGAAGACCCCGACTGGAACTACGAATGAGAGACTGCCGATGAGCGCGATTCCCATTACTCCCGACCCAGCCGATCAGCCATGGACGCTGCCCGACCGCGGCACCGTCGGCATGATCTGCCTGATCTGCGCCGAGTCGGCCATCTTCGTCATCTTTGTGGTTGCCTATGTTTTTTATATGGGGCAGAGCCTTGGCGGCCCCACGCCGCAGCAGGTACTGGAACTTCCTATCTTCACCACGATCTGTCTGCTTTCGAGCAGTCTGACGATCCACTGGGCAGTGGCTGCACTGCGAAAGAGCAATGTGCGTGTCTTTACCGCGTGGCTCGCCGCGACAATTATTCTGGGCACCATTTTTATCGTTGGCACCGGCATGGAATGGCATCACCTTATCTATGTTGATGGGCTAACCATTCGGACCAATCTTTTCGGCACTACGTTTTATTCACTCGTCGGATTGCACGCTACGCACGTTATTGTTGGCCTGCTGATGCTGATTGCCGCACTCATCTTTTCGTTGACCGGGCATGTCAGCGAGAGGCATGCGCATCGCATGGATGTGCTTTCGCTCTACTGGCACTTTGTCGATGCGGTATGGGTTGTTGTTTTTACAGTGGTATATGTTCTGGGGCGCTGAGGCGCATACGTTGAAGAAGACTGGAAGGACATTCAATGTCAGTCACTGAAATCGAACACGGAGAAAACCACACAGGAGTGGTCCATCTTCCCACGCCGACATCGTGGCCGCTGGTCCTTTCGCTGGGCATCACTTTGCTGCTCACTGGATTGGTAACAAACTGGGTAATCAGCCTGCTCGGCGTTGTTTTGACTGTTCCTTCGATCGTTGGCTGGTTTCGCCAGGTGCTACCGCATGAGCATCATGAAGAGGTACCGGTCATCACACGCGTCGATCTCATTTCATCGCGGCGCACGAATGTTATCCGCATTCCGCTGAGTGAAGAGCACAGAAAAGTTCTGCCGTACGAAACCTACACCATTATGGCAGGAGTTAAAGGCGGCATTGCAGGCGGCATTGCCATGCTTGTGCCTGCCACGCTCTTTAGCCTCATCCGCTATCACAGCCTGTGGTACTCGGCGAATCTTCTGGCTGCTGGCGGCTTTGTCAGTTGGGCCAACGCCAGCGACGCCTTTCTCTCGGCGTTTCATCCAGAGGGCCTGCTTGCCGCGATCGCCATTCATGTCGTGGTTTCTCTCCTGGTAGGGCTGCTCTATGGTGCGATGCTTCCGATGTTTCCCTGGAAGCCGATCTTTACTGCCGGCTTTGCGGCTCCCTTTCTTTGGACCGGAATCATCTACACGGCATTGGGCGTCATCAGTCCCATTCTCGATGCGCGTATTGACTGGTTATGGTTTGTAGTCTCGCAGATTACGTTTGGCCTGGTCTGCGGCTTCGTCGTGAACCTTCAGGTCAGAGTGCGTACCGCGCAGTTCCGTTCGCTGCCGTTTACTGTTCGTGCCGGGCTCGAAGGCGCGCATCGCCATGAGGAGGACGAACAGTGAGTCTGCGGCTTCCTCTCGTCATCGCGTCTTTGCTTACCTTTGCGGCCCTCGGCTGTAACAGTGCTCCGGGCCGTCCAAAAGCAGAGCCTGAAGTTCCTCGTCCCGACGAAGTGCATGACTTCGCTCTGCTCTATAAGCAGAACTGTGCTGCCTGTCATGGAGAAAACGGGAAGCAGGGAATCGCTACTTCGCTTGCCAATCCGGTTTATCTGGCCGTGGCTGGCGAAAATACTCTGCTGCAGGTGACCTCCAACGGTGTGCCTGGAACATTGATGCCTCCTTTTGCCAAAAGCGCTGGAGGCACACTGACGGACCGGCAGATTCATGATCTCGTCGATGGCATGATGAAGAACTGGGCTAAGCCGGCATCGCTGGCAGGACCGGCTGTGCCACCGTATACAGCGGCGGAAAAAGGCGATGTGCAGCGTGGACAGAAAGCATTTGTCACTTATTGCGCAAGCTGCCATGGTGCCGATGGCGCAGGTCTTCCCTCAAAAGATGCGCAGGCGAAACACAGCTATGGATCGATCGTCGATCCTTCGTATCTGGCATTGATCAGCGATCAGAGCCTGCGCACGACGATTATCGCTGGAGTCCCTGACGAGAACATGCCGGATTGGCGCGGCTATATGCCGTCGCATGCTTTAACCGATCAGGAGATAACCGATATTGTGGCTTGGCTGGCGTCCCATCGCACGCCATATCCCGGTCAGCCTTATCCTTCGCTGCAGACATCCCAGCAGCAGCCGCAATAACTGGCAACGGAGAACGAGATGAGTGAACACGAGAGTAAAGAAAACTTAACTCCGCACGAGAACAAAAGCCAGAGCACTCCTGCCGGTGTTCCTCAGGACCGGTCGCGCCGCATCTTTCTCTTTAAACTTTCTGTGCTGCTGAATGGTGCTGTTGGCGTGGTGCTTGCTGTGCCAATTGTTCGCTATCTGCTTGGCCCCATGATTCAGAAGAAAAGCGCGTATCACTCATGGATCACTCTGGGCAGTGTCGATGAATTTCCTGAGAGACAGACTCGGCTGGCTGAGTATCGCAATCCTTCAACAACGCCGTGGGATGGACAGACCGCCAAGGTTCCCTGTTGGGTGCGGAGAAAGCAGGGAAACCAGTTTCAGGTCTTCGCCATCAACTGTGCGCACCTGGGCTGCCCGGTCCGCTGGTTTGCAGAGTCGAAGCTCTTCCTTTGCCCATGCCACGGTGGTGCTTACTACGAGGATGGATCCCGTGCTGCCGGCCCTCCAGAGCGCGGTCTCTTTGAATACAAATACCGTGTGGCAGGCAACAAGCTGATGATTAATGCAGGTGAGTTGCCAACGCTGGCGACTCCGGCCAGCGCAAAAAATGCCAACTTCGTTCCATTAGATAAGATCGGGAGCGCATCATGGCAGAGCTGAAAAAGAACAGTCTGGTGCGACTGTATGACTGGTTCGAGTTCCGGCTGGGTATTGGCAAGCCGTCGATTGACGCAGCCGTGCATCCCATTCCGGCAAAGAGCGCTAGTTGGTGGTATGTCTTCGGCAGTGCTGCCACGGTACTGTTTGTTCTGCAGATTGTGACCGGCATTCTGCTGGCTCTCGTCTATGCGCCGTCGGGAGAACATGCATGGAGCAGCCTTCAGTTCATCAATAACAATGTTGAACTGGGCTGGTTCCTGCGTGCTCTGCACGGTTGGGGCTCCGACTTCATGGTCGCCATCGTGCTCATCCACATGGTGCAGGTCTTCATGTTTGGCGCATATAAGTTTCCGCGCGAACTTACCTGGATCATCGGCGTCCTGCTTCTGCTCCTGACTCTCGGCATGGCCTTTACCGGACAGGTGTTGCGCTTTGATCAGGATGCCTACTGGGGTCTCGGAATCGGCGCATCCATTATGGGACGTGTTCCCATCATTGGCTCGGCGCTTGTTCATTTCTTATTGGGCGCCCCGATCATTAACAGCGCAACGCTCTCGCGTTTTTTTACTCTGCATGTCTTTGTTATCCCGGGAATTCTCATCATTGGCGTTGCGTTGCATCTGCTGATGGTGGTACGGCTTGGTATTAACGAGTGGCCCATGCCCGGCCGCCTTGTCCGTAAGAGTACTTACGAGGCTGAATACCACAAGATCATAGAGAAAGAAGGCATCCCATTTGTTCCTGACGGCGTTTGGAATGATGCCATCTTTGCTGCGGCAATCATTCTTGCGGTTATGGCTTGCGCCTTCTTCTTCGGCCCATTCGGCCCCACCGGCCAGCCTGACCCCACCATTATTCAGACCTCACCAAAGCCTGACCCGCCGTTCCTTTGGCTCTTTGCGATACTTTCGCTGTTGCCGCCTAGTCTGGAGACCCCTGTTATTTTGATTGCTCCAGTCGTCATTATCGCGGCTATGCTTCTGCTGCCGCTTCTTGCTCCCGAGGGCGAAAAGCATTGGAGCCGGCGTCCCATCGCGGTGCTAATGGTCTCAGTCATCGCTGTCTCTTTCGGCATCTTCACCCGATTGGGCCAGACGACCCCCTGGAGTCCGGTGATGAATGCCTGGTCCAGCGACACCATACCGCAAAAATATATTCACGAGAGCACACCATTGGAACGCCAGGGAGCACTTGTCTTTCAGAACAAGCAATGCCGCGACTGCCACTCCATTGGTGGCGAAGGCGGTCGGCGAGGCCCAGACCTTGATTCCATTGCAACTCGGCTAACAGAGGATCAGTTAGTACGGCAGGTACTTCAAGGAGGCGGCAATATGCCCGCTTACGGCAATGCTCTTAGCCCCGCTGAGACAACGGCTCTGGTCTCGTTTCTGAAGACGCTTCGTGGAAACGATCTCAGACCGGCGCAGGATGCCTCGCGCGCTCTAACTGAAAAGAATCCCTCCGAGGTGAATAGGTTGGGAGAGAAGAACCGTATTGGCCGATCGCACTTCTCGAAGAAGTCGCCTCAGCCGGAGAAGCAATAGAAGTGCCGCATCATGGCCGCTGATATTCAGTCGACGTTTGCTGCATGGCAGCCCGCCTACGGCCTCACTGCCGCAGTCATTATTGTGGGCGTCATTTATTGCAGAGGATGGCTGGCGATCCGCAGAACGCGGCCTGCATTGTTCTCTCCCTGGAGACTGGGCATCTTTCTCTCTGCGCTTGCGGCTCTTTGGCTGGCTATCGGCTCACCAATGGATGCGTTCGCCGATGCAACTCTCAGCGCGCACATGATTGAGCATCTGGTGCTGATGTCGGTCGTGCCGCCGCTGGTGCTGTTGTCGAACCCTGTTGTTCCAATGCTGCGCGGCCTGCCTCGTCCTGTCTTGAAATTCGTTGTTGGACCGCTGCTGCGCAACCGCAGTCTGCGCGCATTCTTTCACTCACTTACCAGACTGCGTGTCGCCTGGCTCATCATGAACATTACGTTCCTGGCGTGGCACGTTCCCAGTGCATATGACTTTGCATTGGAACACGAGGCCTGGCACATCGTTGAGCATGCCTGCTTTTTCACGGCGTCACTTATCTTCTGGTGGCCGATTATTCGCTCCTGGCCGACAGGCGGACGAACTCACAACTGGGGACTGATTCTGTATCTGGTATCTGCCGATGTTGTGAACACCGCGCTCTCGGCATTTCTTGCCTTCTGCACCCGGCCGGTTTATCCCTACTACCTTACTCAGCCAAATCCATTTCAGCTTTCTCCGCTTGCAGATCAGGTGCTTGGAGCGGTCATTATGTGGGTTCTGGGGTCGCTCTTCGTTCTGGTTCCGGCAATGGTCATCACCATTCGCCTGCTGCAACCAAATCGCGTTCAGCTACAGAGCCATCGCTATAGCACTTAGTTCTAGGCAGCTTAATTAAGAATAGGCAGGACCGGACTGACGGGTTCAGTCGTTTCGTCCGCAAAGTGTTTGCGAATTCGTTCCGCCGTTGCTGTGTTTACCACTGCAATCAAGGCATCGGTGCTCGCCTGCCGAATGCCGCGCACGCTGCCGAAGTGCTCCAGCAGCCGCTGCCGCGTTCGTGGCCCAACGCCTGGAATCGCCAGCAACTCACTATCACGATCACGCATCTCGCGCCGCTTGCGATGGTACGTTACGGCAAAGCGATGGCTCTCGTCGCGTATCTTCTGGACCAGATGCAATACTGGCGAACGTCGATCAAGGACAACTGGATCGGTCTCCTGCCCGTAT
>DASRSR010000014.1:0-26387 GCA_035656355.1 Edaphobacter sp. | reverse complement strand
TTTGATGAAGAAGCCCAGGAGAAGTTCGACCAACTGAATGAAGAACAGGTAGAGGAACTAATCGACAACATCATTCAGAAGATGCAGGAGCAGAACTTCATTAATGCTGAAGCACCTCAGCAGGGTCAGGGAGAACAGGGTGAAGGAAACGGGAACGCTCGCTTTGAAGTAACCGACAAGTCCATGGACTTCCTCGGGTACAAGGCACTCCGCGAGCTACTCGGCCCCTTGGGTAAGTCGAACCTCGGCCGCCACGATACGCGGCACGAAGCAGCCGGCGTGGAGATTAACGGAAGCAGCAAACTCTATGAGTTCGGCGACACGCTTAACCTCGATCTCACGTCCACATTAAGCAGTGTCTTTGCACGGGAAGGCATTCGCAGCGCCGTAGAAGGTGAAGAGAACGCCCCTCTCAATATCGAATATAGCGATCTTTATGTTCATCAGGCCGACTACACGTCTTCATGCGCTACTGTCGTTTTGCTCGACTGCTCGCACTCGATGATTCTTTACGGCGAAGATCGCTTCACACCGGCAAAGCGCGTTGCCATGGCTTTAGCTCACCTTATTCGTACGCAGTTTCCAGGTGACACACTCAATCTTGTTCTTTTTCATGATTCGGCTGAGGAGATCCCGGTCTCACAACTCTCGCGTGTACGAGTTGGACCGCACTATACGAATACTCGTGAAGGCCTACGTCTTGCGCAACGCATTCTTGCCCGGCAAAACAAGGACATGAAGCAAATCGTCATGATTACTGACGGAAAACCCAGCGCACTTACTTTGCCTGACGGACGTATCTATAAAAATGCCTTCGGCCTCGATCCTCTTGTGATCGAAGAGACCCTTCAGGAAGCCAGCAGATGCAAACGCAGCAACATCATGATCAACACGTTCATGCTCGCCAGTGATTTCTCGCTGGTGCAGTTCGTGCAGCAGATTTCTGCAATGTGCCGCGGCAAGGCGTACTTCACTACACCTGAGACACTTGGAAGTTATCTACTCATGGATTTTATGTCGCGCCGCATGAAGACGATCCACTGAGCTTTAGAACATATGGACATTGGCTGGGCACACACTGGAACCTCCGTTATTGCGTCCTTTTTTGCCTCGTTGGTCGAGTGCGTAGAGGCGCTTACTGTGGTCCTCGCCGTGGGCAGTGTGCGTGGCTGGCGCTCTACGCTCGCTGGAACTGTCATTGCAATTGCGTTGTTACTTGCTATCGTTGCAGTTCTTGGCAAGGTACTTGCACACATACCGCTGGCAATCATTCAATTTGTCGTTGGTACGCTTCTGCTTTTGTTTGGCCTGCGCTGGCTACGCAAGGCGATTCTTCGCTCGGCGCGATTACTGCCTCTCCATAATGAAGAGGCAGCTTTTCAAAAGAGTTCTATGGCAATGCGTACAGCTCACGGGATAAATGCTTCATGGGATAAAGTAGCCTTTGCAGCTGCATTCAATATCACCATGCTGGAAGGCGCCGAAGTTGTCTTTATCGTTATTGCAATCGGTGCAGGCAGCGCGGAAGCTCTGCTCTCGGCAAGCCTGGGAGCCGCCGCTGCATTGCTCACTGTAATTGCGCTCGGCTTTATGCTGCACCGTCCACTCGCTCGCGTTCCTGAAAATACGCTCAAGTTTGCCGTGGGCGTTTTGCTCTCGGCTTTTGGGACTTTCTGGGTCGGCGAAGGAATGCATCTGGCATGGCCCGCTGCCGATTGGTCCATTCTTATGCTTGTCGTAGCATACTTTGCTGTCGCGCTGCTTTCGGTGCGTCTCTGCCGCAGCCAATCACAAAGTATTCCGACGAATGCTGCGAGGTACCAATGAACTGGATAAAGAAGATTTTCGGTGAGCTATTCGGACTTTTCGTTGATGATGGAGCCTTTGCCCTCGCCATCCTGGTCTGGCTCGGCATTATTGGGTGCGCCTCGTTCTATTTCGGCTTCTCATCCATCAGGACTGCGGGAGTTCTCTTCGTCGGACTTGCTCTCATTCTTATCGAGAGCACGATCCGTTACGCAAGACGGCAACACACAGAACAAAAATAGTACCTACTATTTCTTATGTCCTAAATCCAGCCCAAACTTTGGCGAGCCTTTCGTTCCAGTTATCTTCACTGGAATCTCAGCACCAGCGCCATTCTTTTTAAAGAATGGATCGACCGGTTTTAGCAGCCAGGATTTCCACTTCGAAGCCACCATTTGCGATAGCTTTGCCTCAGTCCGCACTTTTCCCGTAAAGTTGAATTCGTTTCCATCCAGCGAATAGACACCGGAGAGATTCACTGTTCCTCCAGGAAGCGTGTAAACAAGTTTGCTGAATCTCAGCCGTCCACTTCCCATCACAAACTCACCTAACATATGGGACCTGACGTCTTCAGCTCCGGGCTTCGCCTCTTTTGGATCGCCCTGGGCGCGCAGACTCAGCATATCTACCTTGTCTTGCACCTCTGGATTCGTAAAGTGGATTCTGTGCAGAGTAAATTCGCCTTTCAAACCTAGCTTTTTGGAGACGCTTTCCTTCCCTGGCCGAATATTCAGTTTGGCTTTCATGGAGATCTGCCCCGTCATCACTGGCGGCTCCGTCTTCACTCCGAGCTGCAAAAAGTCCTGAATGCGGCCATCGGGAACATCCACATCCAAATTGATAATGTGTCCCTTTCCTTTGATATTTACGATGGCGCCACTGCATGAAAATTCTGACCCACCCAACTTCGCATTGACAGGTTGCAGATACGTATCGCCACTTGTGCCATCGACAATAGCGTGAAATTCAGTATGCAACGGCATAGGATGATTAGCAGTATCAATCGAGAAATCAGGTGTCTCGGTTGTCCCCTGAACTTCAATGCGATTGAGCTGGCCTTTGAACTCTCCCACGGATGAGAGAATCCCCCCAATTCCTTTGATCGTGCCTAAATCTGCATGATCAAAGGTGTAGTGACCCGTGACAGAAGAATCCCCGGGACTCTCAACATTCCATGGACCGAAGGTCCCTACTGCGTGAATATCCCCGGTAGGCACGGCATTGGTCAGCACAGCATCATAGCTCCACGGACGATCGGAGCCGACATTGTGCATCACAATATGTTTTAGCTCAAACTCCTTTGGATCTTTGTCGGGCTTTGCTGTTCCAATCACCAGCTTCGAATCATCGAAGACAATATCATCGACCACAACCTTAATCTTTCCCATCTTCCTCTTCGGACCTTGCGCCTGTTGTCGCATCTCTCGTGGAGGAATATTGATGGCCATGCCACTTACATGCACAGTTCCTACATGGGTTGGCTTAAGAAATAGTCCATGCAACGAGGCATGAAACGAAAAGTGCTTAAGCGCGATCAGTGGCTTAGTCGCTCCGGCGGCGACCACGTCATAGGGCGGAAAGATTCGCAGACCATCTCCCGATACTTCGAGCCCGTGAAGCAGAGAAACCTGAAAATCGTCCATCTCCACCCGGCTCTGAAATTTTGTACTTAAGGTCTCAACAACGCGGCCCTTCAAAATGGGTCCGGCTCGATGCAACATCACCTCACCAATTACGGCAAGAATGATGATTGTCAGCAATACCCCTACGGCGATCCATCCCCAGATGCCCCGCCGCCTTACCTTCTTATGCTCGTCCACACTCATTCCTTCACATGGAATTCAGGTTCCATACGTGTGATGCAAAAAGGTGAGCTCAAGTATCGAGAATCGTCTTCCAGAGCAGGCAAAGCGGCATGGCTGTCGAGCCATGCCGCTTCGGGTTTGCTACATCAATTTTTGACTTGCTTTAGAAATTGATTCGCAGAGCAAGCTGCATCGTACGTGGGCCTCCAGAGCTATTGATTTGCCCGAATGTTCCATTGACTTGATTTCCGGATGGATCGAACTTCGCTCCGGTATCAATTCCATTGAATTCAGGATGATTCAATGTGTTATAGGTTTCTGCACGGAACTGCACCGCAACCCTTCCTTCTGCAACCGGAATGTTTTTGAATAGCGCTGTATCGAAGTTCATAACGCCAGGATCGAACAGTGAGACTTTAGGAGCATTTCCATTGGACAACGTAACCTGGCCAGTACTGGGATCAACTGTAACTGGAGTTGGCCGATGGACCACACTGGTATTGAACCATTGTAGGAAGGTATGTGGCGCGCCTGCATTGGGATCACCCGAAATATATGGGCGGGCGTCATCTCCTCCACCTGTAATATCGGCACCATCCGTTGTTGAGAACGTAATCTGCTCGGGAGCGCCGCTAAGATAGGACGCAATTCCAGATATTTGCCAGTTGTCCAGGATTGCGCGTGTTGCAAAATTGCTCCAGATGCGGCTTCCTTTGGGCAAGCTGTACAAATAATTGATCACAAGATTATGCCTATGATCATCGCCGCCGGGACCATAAACCGTAGTTCGCAAATCGTCGTAAACAGGAACACTGCCATCATAGCTATCGGTATAGTCCAGAGATTTCGCCCAGGTGTAGGCAAGCCCAAACTCTAGTCCATTGTGGAATCGCCGCGTAACCTGAACCTGCAGCGCGTTGTAGTTGGAGGTGAGGAAACCCCGTTGATAGGTGATTGTGCCATACCCCGGATACTTCCTGTAAAAGTTGTCCGGCAGAGGCTTGCCTCCCAATTGATTCTGCGGAAGGAAATGGGCTCCGTAAGGAACTTCATTGATGTTCTGCTGACCGCTCAGATGCCTGCCGAATGTACCCACATAAGCTACATCCAGCACGGTGCCAAATCCAACCTGCTGCTGAATTCCGAGGCTCGTATTGATAGTAGAGGTCTGCTTGTTGTGGAGCTCAATCGCGCGGCCGACATTTGGAGGTCCAAGCAGTCCACCCGCCGTTAGAAAATTCTCAACTGTACCGTAGAACTGCTCTGGATTAAAACTGTTAGGCGGATTGTGAGACATATCACCTTCCTGCCCCATGATGACACCCTCGTTATAAAAGATGCCCGCTCCTCCGCGAATAACGGTCTTGCCCAAACCGAATGGGTCGTAAGCAAAACCAAGGCGTGGCGCGGCCAAAACACCATTACCATAGACCAGACCGGGCGGTAGACCTGGTGTATTTACCGTAAACGTTCCGTTTGTCAGATCGCCTGTGTTGGGGACAAAGAGTCCGCCATAAGCAGCCGGAACATACTCTCCGGTCGTCGGGTCAAGAGCAACTGGTTTTCCGTTGACCTTCTTTGTAGTCGGCATATAGAGCACCGGCGCCTTTGCAGGATCGAACATCGCCGGCACGAAATTAGCTCCGGTCTTCAACTTGGAAGGGGACGCCCACATAAAACGAACACCATAATCAAGCGTCAGCTTATTCGTCATCTTCCATTGGTCTTGAGCGTACCAGTCCACAACCCTGTTTGTGGGTTTATAGTCAAACCGGTTGGTAGGTTCTGTGTAGTTATTGAAGTTTCCTAAAAGAGCATTGGCATAAGCAAAGTTGCTGTCACTCGGGTTATTGGTATTCCGGCTAAAATCGAATGCACCTTCAGGCTGCCCTGCGGCGGCATGTGATTGCAGGTAGGTATCCGTCTGCAGATCGATGCCCAGCTTGATGATATGACGCCCCCATACCTTCGTAACCGTATCAGTCAGACTGTACAGTCTGACCTGGTCCTGCAAAGGAAAGCGCGAATCATATTTGATGTCGGCAGAACTCGATAAGCCAAACTTAATACCTGGAACCAAACTCAGAGGATTGTTCTTCGGAACTAGCTGGCTCAGGTTATAGCCGTCAGCACCTTTCCTAAGCTTGTCCAGCTCCGATTTGGGATAAACATTGTTCTCACTCCATCCAGAAGTCCCCAGAACGATTTCGTTCACCAGAGTCGGAGTGATGGAATAAGTCGCGTCCAGAGCAAAGTTTGGATTTGTTGTTTTGTAATCCCCTGCAACCAGCCAGGGAGCAGGGTTTACGGTCGAATCATGACCATTGTTATGGTGCACCTCTAACTCGCCACGTCCAAAGATATGCAGTCTTTCGTTGGGAATATAGTCAATGCGAAAGACTTCCTGATGCGAAGAAGTATCCCTTGGATAATTCGTGATGTAGTTATATTTATTGGCGCTGATTGAAAGATCCGAAAAATTGGGCAATGGATAAAGATTCATCAATGCCAGAACAGATGGATTGATACGATTTGCCGGTATCTTATTTCCAGGGAAACATCCAGGACCGGGAGTAGTGGAATTTACAGAACAGGCTCCGCTCGATGCGGGGTCCTTAATACGAATAAGAGTGCCGGGACTTGGAGAGGTTATCCCAGAATTGTAGGTTTGAGAGAAATCTCCCGTTCTCTCCAGCGCTGTAGGGACGGTATATTTTTTAATCCCTCCCGTCCTGTTAGGAAGATTTTCCATCGAATAAAAGAAAAACAGCTTGTTCTTGTTGGTATTGAAATGGCCCGGCCAGAAGATCGGTCCACCGATATTGCCGCCAATAGTATTGTGACGAGATTTGGACCGGGATTGGCCGTTGTATTTGTTGAACCAACTATTGGCGTTCAGTGCCTCATTCTGCATGTAGTAGTAGAGCGTCCCATGGAAATTCTGGGTCCCGCTCTTGGTGACAACGTTAATGACCGAGCCGCCCGTTGCCTTTCCGTACTCCGCCTGATAGTTCGCAGAAAGCACCTTGACTTCGGAGATGTCGTCCAGGTTCGGATAGGTATCCACCCGCCCTTCGCGCACACTACCCGTCACGCCGTCAATGGAAGCAGAGTTGTACGTGTTGCGAACACCGTTGATCGTTGGCAGCGTTGACCCTCCGCCGCCAACAACACCAGGCATTGTGCGGAGCAGATTCGTAAAATCACGACCGCTGGTCAAAAGGTTATCCATCTGCTTCGTATCCAGCAGACCGGAGCGCTCGGCACTATTCGTCTGAATCGGCGTAATATCCGCTGATACCGTAACCGATTCCGTCACGGTCCCCACATCGAGGGTGATCGTACCGGCAGACAAACGCTCGGATGCGCTTAGCCTGAGGTTCTTCTTTTCAAATTCTTTGTAACCTGGCGCCTTTATATCAACCGTAAAGTCGCCGGGCTGGACATCGGGAAAAGTGAAGTCGCCATGGGACAAGACTTTCGTTGTTACTTTGGCCCCCGTTAGTTGATTCACAAGGTCCACTTCGGCGCCAGCGACAACTGCCCCGGTCCGGTCTACCACGCGACCGCTGATAGTTCCGCTCGATGTCTGTCCCCAGGCAATCGAACCCTGGGAACAAAGGATCAAAATAGATGCTGCGATTGCCAATATTGCGGTGGAAAGACCCTTTCTTTGGTCACCTCTACTTTGTAAATAGGTCAGACCAAATAGGTTCCATAACTTGCAGTGAATTGTTCGTACGTGCATCTGCTGTCTCCTCTGGAAGGTCGGGCCGGCAAAGCTACGGGAATTGTGTACCCGTTTACATGACGGTTTTGATTTGAACAAAACGAAAGTAGCCTTCCGCGATAATCCTTGTCAAGCATTTTTTTCGATAGTGAAAAAGATAATTTATATATCGAAGAGTACGGGACACGCAGATCCTAAATTTACTGGAAATTTAGTGATTTTTGGCACAGTTGATGTGCTGCGCGATCTCTACCCCGATCAAAACAGACGCAACAGCTTATTCCTGCAGGACTAAGCAGGATTTCACATTTGGGTAAATAGTTACTCGAAGAGGTTTGCAAGCAGACTGCAAAATTTACCGGAAGTGAACCCTTCCCCACTGAGGAGTCCACTTCCGTAATATTTTCTCAATATCAAGCTAGACCTTGATAAAGATATGCTTGCGGTACAACCAATACATCGGAATCCAGCATACGGCAGCGAATCCAAGCGAATACAGTAGTGATGCAAAGGCAGCATCCGGCACACCACTATGGATCAACTGGAAGAGCCATCGGTGCAGGTTCACCCCCGTGTGTACATGAATATTGGCGAGTGCCGATCCCAGCAGCTCCGCAAAGACGTAGGCTGAGATTGCATTGGTGCCAAAGACATGCAACGGAGTAAACCAGCGGGAGTTTTTGTTTTCCTTGTCGCTGCTATCGAATATCCACACCGAAAGTGCCAGTAGTAAAAGTCCCAGACCGGCGGTGAAGAGGACGAAGGAACTGGTCCACAGTTTCTTGTTAATGGGGAACGAAAGGTTCCATAGCGAGCCCAGCAAAACGCTACTCGCACCCGCGATGGCCAGACCTCGTGCTTTCTGTCCAATCGTTCTGCTTGAACGAAGCCAGATACCTGTCAGTACACCAATCAGCGCCGTGCCAATTGCCGGAAGCGTGCTCAGCAAACCCTCCGGATCGCGAGTTCGTTCATAGAGGTGGGACGCGGAAAAGATATGCCGATCAATCAGCGCGGCAAGATTCTTATCCGGATCGAGCAAAGGAATGTCTCGCCCGGGAACTCCAAATCCCGGAACAGGAATGAAGCGCATAATTGCCCAGTACCCTACCAGCAGCGCCGCAGCCAGAATTGCTTTGCTGCGCCACTTCGGACTGAGCAGATAGAGACTGGCGGCGATGAAGTAGCAGATGGCGATTCGTGGCAACACACCATAAAACCGCAGCGTGTGCGGATTGAAATGCGGAAAGCTGTTTACCAGCAGGCCCAGCAGATACAGGATGATGGTCCTCCGCACTGTATGCAGAAAAAGCGAGCGCTTGCTATCTCCTCGCGCAAGCCGCGATGCCGTTGAAAAAACAATGGAGACTCCAACCAAAAACAGAAAAGTTGGAAATACCAGGTCGGTAAAGGTAAATCCATTCCAGGCCGAGTGCTCCAATTGGCGATACGCCGCACTGCTGCCATTGTTATTCACCATAATCATGAATCCAATGGTGAGTCCGCGCAGAAGGTCAATTGAAAGCAGACGCTTCGGCTTTGTCCAGGTCGCTGTTGTTCCGGCCTGATCGGCTAAAGTTACATTGGCTGTGCTCATCTTCGCTCCCTGGATGAATTTGCCATAGTCGAAGTTGGGGCCAGATGCAGACGGCGCGCAACTTCAAGCGCCTCTGCATAACTGTTGCCCTTCGGTGTAGAAGTATATTCCGTTTGTGCATGGTTCCACCGGTCGCCAAAGGCATACCAGTCGATCTTTGCCGGAGGGTTCCCTGTTTCAAGCGATCTGGAAAGGCTGTCAAAGAACATCTTCCACCGCGGCATGTAATAACCGCTCGTCAGTCCCGCCCAGTCTTTATTGCCATATTCATGCAGTCCTGCTTCGCTTGCATGGCGGTCACCCCAGGTTGTGAGAATTGACCGAGCATCGTAATTCAGCCGGTCCATCTCCGCCGGCGAAGACGACCATTGAGGAACATACGAAAGCCAGCGCCCAAGCAGAAAATCGCCATTCGTCTTGAGCAGTCTGTCCTGTAACTGCATGTCCTGCAGCCATTCTGCTGTCAACTGGGCAAATGCTGTTTTATCCTTGCGATCATAGGCGCTTTTGATCTGCGGCAGCAGTCGGCGGCTCTCATTCGCCATCACCTGTCGCGCAACATCCACCAGGTCATAACGATAGGTCTCGGTGGAACGTAGCCTGGGTGCAACCTCAAGCAGCTCTGTAAGCGCCGGCTGTAAAGCAGCAGGATCATAACGTAAAACGTCAGGAGCCGGAGATGCTGCCCGCTTGGTTGTAAGCGAGGGTTGCGCATTGAACAGGGAGTCCTGCGGGGCATCGCGCTCTCCGTGTTTCATGTTTCCATCCGCCCGATAGCCATAGGCGGTCTTCAGCAGAATCTGCCATGCACGCCTGGCGTGCTGATCTTCGGCCCCATAGCGACGATCAGCATAGGCATTCGTCCATTCAGAAAGATCAACCGGGTCTGCATGCCAGGCCATCTCCGTATAAAGATCAAACGCATACGGATTGGTATCCAAACCTTCCGTGAACAAAGCTGTCCCTGCTATGTGGCTGCCTGGGCGTTTCACCATCTCGGGAAAACGCACCGCATAGTCATACAAAGGAGCGCCCATCGTCGTGCGGCCGCCAAATTCCCATAACCCTCCATAAAGCCACGCCGCTCCGCCAAACTGAGCATCTCGGTTATCACGCGGAATCCTTCCCTGCTCGATGTCCGCAATGAGAATGTGCTTCTTATCAACGCCTGCAATCAACTCCGGAGACGGCGTCTTCTGCCATGCCATCAGGAACCAAAGTGCACCCGGATGTGCGCGCTCGAGCGCTTGCTGCACCCGACGAGCAGCTTCCGGTACAGGAACGTTCCCTGCGCCGCCACCTTCCTGAAATACCTCCATGTCGTAGATAGAGGTATCGCCATAAAGTTCTCTCTGGTGCCGGTAGAAAGATTCCGCCAGTTTCGCAAACTGCGGATCGCGCGGGTCTAGCCATCCGGGACGGGTAAAGCCGTTCCATTCACCCTGAGTAATGACATGCGCTCCGGGATGAATCGACGCAAAGTCTGCCGGAACGATCCCATAGTACCCGGGAAGCACTGGCGTAATTCCAAGACGCCGAAGACTCGCAATTAATTGCTGTGCCGAGTGGGCACGTTTTTTTAGAAGTTCCAGCGAGATTGGCTCGTCGAAGCAGCACATGTTACCCATCAATTGCCAGTTTTGATGCGCCGGTTGGGTAATCCAGCGCCGGATCGCCTCGTCAGAGTAGCCCGCGTCGCGAAATGTCTGGTAGAGCACCATATCAGTGCCACGCTCAATCAGCACTGCATTGGTTCCGCTCATAGCAAGAATATCGATCTCGCGCTGCCACCGCTTTAATCCCCAATAGGGTGCCGAGTATCCATCCACATTCTCGTTCAATGCATAACGCCATGGATAGAGTGCCTGCTGCTCAATCGGTTTCGACGGAGCCGGCAATGTCAGACCCGGCGCTCCAAGCTGCAGTCCGTTCGTCGAGACTTGCAGATGAGCAACATACTTCAGGTACCAGTTCACCCCAAACAGCAACGTCGGTATCGTTGCAGCCTCAACCTTGATATGGCCAGGTGTGCCGGCAATGCGAAAGTAATCCTTATGATCGGGCCTGGTCACGAGAGAAAGATCAAACTGCGACGATAACTGCGGCATCAGTCGCTCCAGCACTTCCCGCGCTGGCGCGACAGTAGCCTGCGAAAATGCAGGAGCACACGAAACAATAAAAATCAAAAGTGAAGACGAAACAAACCGCTTCCAGCTCATGCCTTCCACTCTATCGGCAAAATCAATACAATGCGAACGTTTTGATAGATAACTTTGTGTTGTGCGTTTTTGCTACGACGGCTGTCTCTCTCGCCAGATTTTATATAGTCCCCACGCCGCTACGGAGCAGTTGTCTACAATCCTGCCATCCAGAATCATCGCTTCAAACTCACTCACCTTTACCCGCTTCAAAATAAGATCGACCTCTTCCGCATCCGGATCAGGCTGGCCTTGTACCAGGCCTTCGGCCAAGAAGACATGATGCTTCTGGTTCATTACACCGTAACCAATCTGCAATGTTCCCAACTGCGTCATCTTCTGGGCGGTCAGGCCTGTCTCTTCACGCAACTCACCGCGGGCCATCTCCTCTGCGTCAACATCAGCCACTTCCCATCCACCCTGAGGTAGTTCGGAGTATCGGCCACCGACGGTATACCGGTATTGCTCTACCAGATAGATAAATTCTCCATCGGAAGTGCGTTCCAAGGGAATGATGATGGCCGCCGGATCTTTATCCACCACCCCATAGATTCCACGCTGCCCATTCTCGCGCTCAATCACATCTTCACGCACCCGTGTCCATGGGTTCCGGTAGACCTCACGGCTACTGATCGTCCGGATCACTCGCGATCTCCAGTTGGAACAGAAAACTCCAGATGTGACGGATACTGCGTTGAACCGTAGATCGTTTGGGTCTCTGCCTTGTAGGCCTTCTTTGGAGCCTTCATGATATTCGGCACAAAGGTCTGCGGATTGCGGTCATACAGCGGGAACCAGGTTGACTGCACCTCGACCATAATGCGGTGGCCTTTGAGGAAGGTATGGTCAACACCGTGCAGGCTCCATTTATATTCAGTTATCTTGCCAGGGACTAATGGCTCCGGCTTCACAAAGCTCTTCAGGTATCGGCCGCGAAAGATCTCATCAGCAATCATTAACTGATAGCCTCCCATCCCTTCGGCGGCATCCGAAGGATAAACGTCGATCAACTTCACCACCCAGTCTGCGTCGCTACCCGTAGTCGCCGCAAAAAGGTCGGCCATTACGTCGCCGGTCACGGTGACATCATGATCCAAAACTGGAGTGGAAAAATTGGCGAGGTCCTTTCTGCCGCTTACGAAGCGCTGATCCTCTACCAACCATGTTCGCCACTTCGATCCTTTTCCATAAGTCGACTGAATCGGCCGATGCCGGTAAGGAATTGGATTGGCCGGGTCGGAAACATAAGACGCCGCGACTCCACCCTCTTTCGGCTCCTCAAAACTTAATCCGCCACCTTGCGTAAGGTAGAGCTTCGCCGGTTTGAATCCTTCCCTGGGCGGCCATGCATCGTAGCTCTCCCATTTATTGACCCCGGTCCGAAAACTCTTGGTGTCTTGCAAATGAAATCCCGGCTTGTCTTTCAGGTACTTCTCAAAAAAAGGAGCTTCCACGCTCTTGCGGTACTGGTCACCCGTGGAAGCGCCAAAGTCCAGCGCCCCCAGATGATCTGTACTTTTGACCCAGCCGCCATGATTCCACGGCCCAAGTACCATAAAGACCTCGTGCTTTGTGTCGTGAGGCTTCAGCGCGGCGTACTCTGCCTGTGTGCCCCACATATCTTCCTGGTCCCACCAACCGCCAACTTCCAGAGTAGGAACCTCAACCTTGGTCAGATGCGGCTGCACTGCCATCTTCTGCCAAAACTCCGTGTAAGCCGGCTGCGTCAAAAACGCCTTTGCCGTCGGCAGCTTGCTCATATGTGCACTCTTGGCCGCTCCGGCAAAATTTACATGCTGCAGAAAGAAGTCGTAGGCATCCCCCTGCGCGTTGACCGCCTTTGCCGTCTTCTGTTTTTCCAGCTCCTGCACATAATCAAAACCATATGTCTCGCGAAACGCTCCATTATGGAAGAAGTCATCTCCCATCCATCCATCCGTCATCGGTGCCTGCGGAGAGATCGCCTTCACCGCTGGGTTCGCGTCAATTCCAGCCATCATCGCCAGAAATCCAGGGTACGAAACCCCCATCACACCCACGCGCCCGTTATTGTTGGGAATATTCTTCACAAGCCAGTCAACCGTGTCGCTGGCATCTGTTGTCTCGTCGATGTCATTTTTTGTAATGTGTGCCACGATAGGGTGATTCATCACAAACTTGCCACCGGATTCATAGCGTCCGCGAATATCTTCATAGACAAAGATGTAGCCGCTGGCAGCCAGTTCCGGTTTGCTGCTGTTAACCGTAGCTGAGGTGTTGTTATCAGTGCCGTAAGGCGTCCGCTGCATAATGAACGGCAACGGCGTACCACTGTTCTCCGATCCCTTAGGCCGCAGTATTACGGCGTGCAACTTAACGCCATCTCGCATCGGGATCATCACCACCTGGCGTGTGTATTCGCGGAAATGGTTCAGTCGCACCCCTTTGTCGCTGAACCGCTCCATGTCCTCTTCAATATCCGGTCCATAGGTAAGCTTCAGAGAGGCGATCTGCCCTTCGCCATTGCGTACGAAATCTACACGCAGCACGGATCCCGGCGCGAAGAAGTGATCTGGCGACTCTGGTCGCAGCTCCGATCGTTCCATCCGCTCCGCTTCGACATATAGCTTGCCGTCTTCGAGATACACCGAGACCGGCACATCAGGCTCCGAGGCCTCGCGGTACTCGCCGGTGTACTCCTCCAACTTGGTCAACGGCAGCTTGATCGCAACCGGATCAGCAGGCTTTGGAGTTACCTCTTGCGCACCCCAGGCCATCCCGGAGACCAGCAATATTCCACATACTGTTGCGGCACACCATCGGCGAACGTCCATGGCAAACTACCTCAAATCAGATTGTTTTCTCTAAGGAAGGGCACATCGGCCGCAGATCATCTTACAAGTCCGCGACCGATCGCGCCCTAAACGCTTTAAATACATGTATTAGGTAAGAATCCCGGGGCTGGCCGCGCATTGAAATCCAATACGATTGTGCGATCCATCGCAGAACGGACGCTTCTCGCTTGCTCCGCACCGGCATAAGGAGATTGCCGGCTTTCCGGTCAGATCCCATTCCTTGCCATCAGCATCGGTCAACACAATATGGCCTTCCACCCGCAACGGTCCGTTGGGGCGAACAGTAATCTTCACAGCTTCTTCTGACATTGAATTGTTGCTCACTTTCTTTCAAAGGGTGTGCTCAGCATAGCAAACCCTTCGACAAATCAAGCGAGCGCAATCTGTACCTCATCCACGTAGCACCAGCCCCAGTCCTCACCTGGCTCGATCGACCGCATCACCGGATGCTGAGTTGCGTGGAAGTGTGCCGTCGCATGGCGATTCGGCGAAGAGTCGCAACAGCCAACGTGCCCGCATACCAGACACATCCGCAGATGCACCCACCTGCCGCCAATCTTCAGGCAATCCTCACAGCCATGCGCGGAAGGCTTTACGTCCCGAATCTGTCCCAGATGAGTGCATCGCATCGTCAAATCCCCTCACAAACGCATTCTATCCTTCATCAGAAGACCCAGATCAGCTTGCCGAAGTCTCATACTCCTTCAACTTGCGATAAAGAGTCGTCTTGCCTATCCCCAGAAGCTGGGCCGCCAGCAGTTTGTCTCCGTGCAACTGCTCAATCGCCTTCAGAATGGTTTGTTTTTCGATCTCCGCCAACGGAATGATGTTATTGCTTGCCTCGACCTCTGCCTTTGCCTGGGCTTCTTCTGCATCCGCTCCGGCATACATGCGCTGCAGTCGAAAATCCTGAAGCTGTGTTGGCATATCGCCCATATGCAGTACCGGGCCGGACGACAGCGCGCAGGCGCGCTCAACGGCATGTTCCAGTTCGCGCACATTGCCCGGCCAGTCATACTCCGTCATTATTCGCAGTGTCTCTGCAGAAAAGGTCCTCTCCACTCCACTGTCTTTCTGTATCCGCGAAAGAAAATACATTGCCAATGGCGCAATATCTTCACGCCGGTTGCGCAGCGGAGGTATCCGCAGGTTCACCACATTCAAACGGAAGTACAAATCTTTACGAAATTGCCCCTGCTCTACCATCGCGGCCAGATCGCGCTTCGTTGCTGCCAATATGCGCGCCCCAATCGGTTTTGCTTGCGCCGTTCCAGCGGGACGTACCTCCTTCTCCTGAAGCGCCCGCAGCAATTTAGACTGCAAATCCAAAGGAAGTTCCCCGATCTCATCCAGAAATACCGTGCCGGTACCTGCAGAAACCAGCAAGCCATCCTTGGCTCGCTCTCTATCAGCAGCGCTGCCCTTCCCATGCCCAAACAACTCGCATTCGATCTGTGCAGGAGTCAGTGATTCGCAATCCAGCTTTAGGAATGGTTTGTCAGCATACGTCCCGTTGCGATGAATTAAATTCGCCACCAGGTCCTTGCCGGTTCCGCTCTCGCCCAAGATTAGTACTGGATGAGATGAAAACGCCACCTTGGAAAGAATTCGGTATAGCTTCTCCATCTCCGGAGATTGACCAACCAATCCTCCGCTTCCCTGTTCTGTCCGTAACCGCTCCCGAAGTTCGCGGCTCTGCACATCCATGTGGTGCTGCTGCGCCGCCCGCTCCAACACTCGTGTCAGATCTTCCAACGTAAACGGCTTGGTCAAATAATCACTTGCGCCAATGCGCATCGCCTCGACTGCTGACGATACCGTTGCAAACGCCGTCATCACGACTACCGCAGTCTCAGGATGCAGCGTTTTGACGTGCTCCAGGAGCGACATGCCCCCACCACCCGGAAGCTTTAAATCAAGAAGGATCAAATCAATTGGATGGTCCTTCAGAATTGCCTGTGCTGCCAGCGCATTTCCCGCCCCCACAACGGGACACCCCATCTGCGCCGCGATCTCGCAACATGCCTTGCGGACCTTCTCGTCGTCATCGACGACCATCACATGCAGCCACTCCATGTGCGCTGCCGCTAAATTCTTTTTTTCTTCCTTTGTTGCTGTTCCTCCCACAGGCGTTAATCCCAGCAACATGCCCGCCTCTGTTTCTTCATCCCAACCCAATACTCCAGCCATCTACTCCTCCGTTTTCCGGCTTTCGCATTTGTCTTTTTAGTTCTGTGATCGGTGCAATATCTCCCCTGGAGTAATAAACATACATGACACTCGACATACAGAACGAAATGATCGATTTCCTAAAACCCACACCACTATAATCCCTTCATGCCCCAGACCTCGATTCAAATTTTTCGTCCGGACAATCGCGCCGCTGACGCCCTCCGTCCTACCCGCATCAGCCCCGGCTATATTGCCATGCCCGAGGGCTCAGTACTCATTGAATCCGGCAACACACGCGTGCTCTGCAACGCCTCGGTAGAGCCCGGCGTGCCCGGTTGGATGCGCAACTCCGGCCGCGGGTGGGTCACCGCTGAGTACGGCATGTTGCCCCGCGCTACCCTCACTCGCACCCCACGCGAAAGCGAGCGCGGCAAGATCGGCGGGCGAACTCATGAGATTCAACGCCTTATCGGTCGAAGCCTGCGGTCTGTGGTTGACATGCAGGCGCTCGGCGAACGCACAATCATTCTCGACTGCGATGTACTTCAAGCCGACGGCGGAACTCGCACCGCCGCTATCACCGGCGCGTGCCTGGCTTTAGCGCTCGCTCTCGACAAGCTCGTTACTGCCGGGACCCTCAAAACTTCGCCTCTCCGGCAGATGCTCGCCGCTACTTCGGTCGGCATCGTCGATGGCAATGTTCTGCTCGACCTCTGCTATGAAGAAGATTCCCGTGCCGAAGTCGATATGAATGTCGTTATGCTGGCAGACGGTGGCTTGATAGAAACCCAGGCCACAGCAGAGAAAAATTCCTATACCCGCCAGCAGCTCAGCCAAATGCTGGACTACGCCGAGAAAGGAATCCGTGAGCTGCTCGCTGCACAACAAGCCATTCTCGACGCCTCAGGGAAAGCGAAATGAGCCGCGAGATACTCAACGAACTCATCGCAAATGAACCTATCTTTCATCGATGGGAACATCTGGTTGGAAGATCTCCCATCCGCTTAGATTTCGAGCAAATGACCTCTCCGGACTTCTTTGAGATCGGCGCCTCCGGCACTCTCTATACCCGCAACGATGTTCTCGATATTCTGGAGCATCGCTACACCGACCCTGCCTATAAAGACACGCCATGGACTGCCGGAACATTTCACCTGCTTCAGCTTGCAGACGATACCTATCTCCTGAACTACACCCTCATTCAGCATGAAACTTCAGGCGACCGCACAACACGGCGCTCTACGATCTGGAAGAAGACGGGCTCCGGCTGGAAGATAGCTTTCCATCAGGGGACCCTCATCTCCACCTCCTAAAAGTTCACATCAGCTCTTTTTAAGGACGACATGCGTGGCCTTTTCTCCAGCGGCAACACGCTCTGGCGAGAAGCCCAATCGCGAGAGGTTCATTCCGGCAAACAAGTTTTCGCCTTCACCCAAAAGAACAGGCGATATAGCCAGATGCATCTCATCGATTTGTCCCGCGTTCAGATATTGCCGTATTGTCGAAACGCCGCCGCCAATCCGCACGTCTTTACCATTCGCCGCATTCTTTGCCTGCTTTAGAGCAGACTCCAGTCCATCTGTGACAAAGTAAAAAGTTGTGCCTCCCTTCATCTCCAGCGGCTGCCGAGCATGGTGGATCAATACAAATACTGGTGTGTGATACGGCGGCGTATCTCCCCACCATCCTTTCCATGAATCGTCTTCCCATGGTCCGCGAATCGGCCCAAACATATTGCGCCCCAATATCCATGCGCCAATTCCCTCAAATGATCGCTGGGCCATTTCATTATCGACTCCGAGTTCGCCTCCGCTCTGGCCAAACATCTTTCGGAAGACCTCCGTACTTCGTGCCCAATCATGCAGCTCAAATCCACGGACTCCCAATGGATTTTCCAGGTTCTGCCCTGGCCCTGCGCCAAATCCATCAATCGAAATCGAAAACGCAGCGACTTTAACTTTGCTCACAAATCCCCTCCAGATCGTCTGTCATACGTTTCTATCTAACTTACTTGCAAAAAACAAGTAGATTGGATTACCGTATCCCTGTGCCCGCGAAGTCCAAATCCGCTCACCGCTCCGGATGCCCGGTAAGCATCTGTCTGGAGGTCTTCGGAGACCGTTGGTCGCTTCTGATCGTTCGCGATCTCATGGTGCGCGGTTATCACACGTTTAAGGAGTTTCAACAGTCTGGCGAAGGCATTGCCTCCAACATCCTTGCCGGACGCCTGCAGAAGCTTGAAGCGGCAGAGATCATTACTGCCGAACCCGATGAGACCGATGGCCGCAGCATTCACTATCGGCTCACAGAAAAAGGTATCGACCTTGCGCCCGTCCTGCTTGAGCTTCTCATCTGGGGCGCAAAGCACGAAGAAACTGGGGCCCCTTGCGCTCTTATGGCAGAAATGGCGAAGAATCGTGAAGCCATTCTTGCAGAAACCCGGCGACGCTGGAAAGAAAGAGATCCCAACCCACTGCTTCCTCCTTTTGGCAAAGAATCCAAACTTAGCTGAACTTTCTATGGAGAATTCGATGCAATCAGAGAATCTATCCGTGCCTTCTAAACCTCTTCTGTGGACAGGACGTATCCTGAGTATCCTCGCCGTCCTCTTTATGCTGTTCGACGCGATCAGCCACATCGTCAAACCCGCTCCAGTCGTTCAGGCATTTGCACAGCTCGGCATCCCTCTGCATCTGGCCATTACCCTTGGAATTATTCAACTCGTCTGCATCGTTCTTTACGTTATTCCTTCCACCGCGGTGCTCGGGGCTGTTCTACTCACCGGGTATCTCGGCGGCGCAGTTGCAATTCACTTACGTATCGGCAATCCAGCGTTCGAGTGCACTTTTCCAATCATCATCGGCATCATCTTCTGGGCAGGTTTGCTGCTACGCGATCCTGCATTACGCACAATTTTCCCTGTAAAGAATTAGCCACATCGTCGGTCCCCTGTCTCAATCACTTCAGCCGCAAGGAGCAATTATGAGCAAGGTAAGAGTTTTGGTAGGAACACGCAAAGGAGCATTTATTCTCACCTCCGACGGAAAACGCGAAAAGTGGGAGGTCAGTGGCCCTCACTTCGCCGGTTGGGAGATCTATCACCTCAAAGGATCGCCCGTCGATCCCAATCGCATCTATGCCTCACAGACCAGCGGCTGGTTCGGCCAGATCGTTCAGCGCTCTAATGATGGCGGCAAATCATGGGAGCCTGTCGGCAACAAGTTCAACTATGCAAGTGTTCCTGGAACTCACCAATGGTATGACGGCACTCCGCATCCGTGGGAGTTCAAGCGTGTCTGGCATCTTGAGCCTTCGCTCACCGACCCTGACACCGTATACGCCGGCATCGAAGACGCTGCCATCTTCCGAACCACCGATGGTGGGCAGAACTGGGACGAGCTTCCCGGCCTGCGGGAACACGGCTCCGGGCCACGCTGGCAACCTGGTGCAGGAGGTATGTGTCTGCACACCATCATCCTCGATCCCACAGATCCCGACCGCATTTACATCGCAATCTCCGCCGCAGGCGCATTTCGCACCAACGATGGAGGCAAGAGCTGGCAACCCATCAACCAGGGCCTCTACTCCAAATACATTCCCGACCCGACAGCCGAAGTCGGACACTGCGTCCATCACATTGCTATGCATCCCTCGCGTCCCAACACACTCTTCATGCAGAAGCACTGGGACGTCATGCGCTCCGACAATGCAGGCGACCAGTGGACGAAGATTAGCGGCAATCTGCCCACTGACTTCGGGTTCGTCATCGATGTCCATGCTCATGAGCCGGAAACCATCTACGTTGTGCCCATCAAGTCCGACTCCGAGCACTTCCCGCTCGACGGCAAGCTCCAGGTCTTCCGCAGTCGTACCGGCGGCAACGAGTGGGAACCTCTCACCAAAGGTCTCCCGCAGCAAGACTGCTATGTCAATGTCCTGCGCGATGCCATGGCAGTAGATCAACTCGACTCTTGCGGCGTCTACTTCGGCACCACTGGTGGCCAGGTCTACGCATCCGCCAACGCCGGAGACACTTGGGCGCCAATCGTCCGCGATCTGCCTCCTGTACTGTCCATCGAGGTCCAGACGCTCGCATGAACGCTCCGGCCATCCGCGTCGAGCTTCCCCAGCATCTTCGCACCCTCGCCGGAGTAAAAGGAGAGGTCACGCTCGAAGTGGCCTCTCCAGTGACCCTGCGATCCGTGCTCGACGCCCTCGAATCTCGTTACCCGATGCTCGAGGGACCAATACGCGATCACAACACCCGGCAACGTCGCTCTTTTCTGCGCTTCTTTGCCTGTGAAGAAGATCTGTCATATCAATCCCCCGATGCACCTCTGCCTGATGCGATTGTGAGCGGCGCGGAGCCTCTGCTCATTATCGGAGCAATTGCAGGTGGATAGGACTTTTTCGAAAATCTACTGACAAAACGCTGTCAGCAGAACTCACTTAATCTGTGCCAATTACTTACCCCAGAAAACGGAGCGCATTATGAAAGACATCAACGCCTATCTGAATTTCAACGGAAACTGTCGCGAAGCAATGGAATTTTATGCCAAATGTCTCGGCGCCGACCTGCAGGTCATGCCCTTCTCTGAAGGCCCTGCCGATATGCCCAAAGAGATGAAGGAATCAAATAAAGTCCTTCACGCCCGCTTGAGCAAAGGTTCGCAGGTCATTATGGCCTCCGACTGTCCCCCGGGTAATCCTGTTCAAATGGGGAATAACATCTCCATCAGCGTTCAATGCGACAGCAACCAGGAAGTAGACAACCTCTTCAAATCGCTCGGCGAAGGTGGAAAAGTCCTTCTGCCTGCACAGGATATGTTCTGGGGAGCATACTTCGGTATGCTTACCGATAAGTTCGGCATCAACTGGATGTTCAACCACGATACGAAATAACAGATCGACTAAATCAAGCCCGGCTCCTCTCTTCTCTTCCATAGAAGTGGGGAGCTTTTTATTTACGCTGCGTCTTCAGTTCTTTTCATACGATCAAATCTCTATTTTATTTATCGCTTCCCCTAAATCCGACTCTCTTCTGCCTGCGTAATCCCGATGAAGGTGCAATACACATTGGTAGGTCAGGAGAGACTTCGTGGACACTGTAAACGAACTAATAAGGAAAGCCGTCTCCCGTCGCAGATTTCTGGCAGGGGCCGGAACCGCAGCCGCTGTAGCATTTCTTGACGGTTGCGACAACTCTTCAAAGACAACTACTGGGAACGGAGGCAGCACAAATCCTCCCCCATCCGACATTCCCGATAATGATGTTCTCAATTTTGCTCTCAACCTCGAATATCTCGAAGCGGAATTTTATCTTTACGCCACCACCGGACAAGGCCTTTCCGCATCGGATGCTGGCTCCGGAGCAGGTACAACCAAAGTTCCTGCGGGCATTGCACCTGTACCCTGGGCCAGTTCCGGCTTGGCTCAATATGCCAATGAGATTGCACAGGATGAAGTCAATCATGTGCGCTTCCTGCAAAAAGCCATTAGCGGCAACAAAGGAACTCCGGTTCCACGACCGGATATTGACCTAACCTTTTTCGCACCGCTCGCGGTTGCGGCTGGCATTACTTCCACACCGGCGTTTAATCCATTTACCTCACCGCAGGCCTTTCTCATCGGAGCCTTTGTCTTTGAAGATGTTGGAGTCACTGCTTATCATGGCGCCGCTCCCCTTCTAACAAATACAACCATCTTGGGAGCGGCCGCAGGCATTCTGGGCGTAGAAGCGTATCATGCAGCCGCTATTCGTTCCCTTCTTGTCAGCACGGCGGCAGCGGCTAACGATCAAACCTATGTCAATATCGCTAACAAAGTATCTGCTCTCCGTGGAATGCTCGGCGGCGGCAATGAAACCACGCTCTCCAGCAAAACCATTGTTGCCGCCGATACGACCAACGCAATTGCCTTCTCACGGACCACCGACCAGGTTTTGCATATTGTCTATGGAGCAGGTGGCGGAGCAGGTCTCAGTAAAGGCGGCTTCTTCCCAGGCGGGCTCAACGGCACTATTAAAGCAACTGCTTCCTAAAAGGACAGGACACGACTATGGCAAATCAAGAGACTAGAAGACTCGATGACATCATCTCCAACCGCCGCGCCATGATGGCCCTTGGCGGGGCAGCTCTCGCAGGACTTGCGCTCAGCGGAGTATCACATGCGCAGGCGACCATCACTGATACCGACGTCCTTAACTTCGCGCTGAACCTCGAATATCTCGAAGCTCAGTTCTACAGTCTTGCTGCGTTTGGCGTCACCATCGACAAGCAGCCAACTCCAATCCCAATCGCAGTCAATGGCGGTACAGCCGGTACAGTCACAGTGAAGCCTGGATTCACTAAAGTTCCATTCTCTAACTCACTCATCGCCGATTATGCGGCCGAAACCGCTATCGAAGAAGGAAGGCACGTAACATTTCTCCAGGGAGCATTGGGGAAGAGTGCCGTCTCGATGCCCAATATCGACCTCTACAATTCCTTCAACACGCTCGCGAATGTAGCAGGAATTGGTCCAGCATTCGATCCCTTCGACAAGGATGCTGATTTCCTTATCGGCGCATATATCTTCGAAGATGTTGGCGTCACCGCTTATCATGGCGCCGCTGGCTCTCTTACCAGCAAAGACAATCTCGGAGCGGCCGCAGGCATCCTTGCTGTCGAGGCATATCACGCCGGTCTTATCCGCACCACCATCAACCAGATCGATGCCGGTTCCGGTGCTCTCGCCTCTCTTACGCAGAAAATCTCGGCAACACGTAGCAAACTGGCGAATCCCTCAGGAACACCCGTGGATGATGTTGGTCTGACAAGTGCCGGTGTCTCCCTCAACGGATCGGCTACAAGCGCCATGGCCACCACATTTGTCGATGCTGATGCAAACAGCGTGGCCTTTTCTCGCACGCCTAACCAAATCCTTCAGATCGTGACAGGCGGCAGCGCAAACCACCAAGGCGTCTTTTTTCCAAACGGACTCAACGGAACGATCAAATAGCCCCTGCTTCAAGTGTTCCCTTTGGGCTGTTTGCTGAATCGGCATACGGCCCGATTTGTTTATGTCTCTAATTGCTGAGTTCGAACACTCGTTCCTTCGTCAACCATGACCCGGTTCTTCCCGTCTCTCTTTGCCCGATAGAGCGCAACATCGCTTTTGTCCATCAGGCATTCCAGCGAAAGCCCGCATATCTCCGACGATGCCACTCCCATACTGGCCCGAATCCTGACTGTCTCTCCGCGATATTGCAGGCTCAACGCCTCCACCTCGGAGCGTATACGTTCCGCCACCACCAGCGCCTCATCAAGCTTGGTCTCCGGCAATAAAATACAGAACTCATCGCCGCCGATTCGCGCAATCGAATCCTGTTCGCGGACCGTGCTGCGCAATACCTGGGCCACCGACTGTAGCACGGTATCGCCGCAACCATGTCCATGAGCATCGTTCACCTGCTTTAGACCATCCAGGTCCATCATCGCGACTGCAACCAATCCCTTTGTCCGTCCACTGCGCGACAATTCTTTTTGCGCCACCCGTGTCAGGGCCCAGCGATTTAATAATCCCGTCAGCTCATCTACCTGCGCATGCCATAACAATTCCGTGCGCTGACGAACACCGGAGAGAAACATAAAGCCAAAAGTAATCGCACTGTTGACGACGAGGCACCCTTCCAGCCACCATCGCGTCGTTTGCAGCGCAATCACCGGAGACGACCGGCCGTACCACACCATTCCAACTGCCCGCACCAATATCAGCACCGCGTAGCCCATCAGCGAAAAGCCGGCGAGCCATCCCGCCAGCTTCCCGTCTCGGTCGCTAAATAGAAAGACGACCCAGGCCGTCGCTGCAATTTGTATACTCTCCACCACACACAACAGAGGCAGACCCGCCGGATATAGCCATGATGTAAAGGACAGAACAATGGTCCCCACCACTGCCACGCCAACCAGCGCATATTGCAGCTTATGCAGCAGCGGCCCGCGCTCCAGTAACTCTGTGAAGCTGAAGTGCAACATCATCACACCGCTCACCGAGGCCAGATAACCCACCGCCACTGTGAACGGCCATCCTTCGAGTCCGCCCCCCAGCGAGATCAACAACAGAGCGCCGCCGCGCCCCAGGTTCGCCCCCACAAACCATCCCATTCCACCGGCAGTACCTGTAATGCGCGCATTGACAATGACTACGCCCGCATACAAACCGTACAACAGCACGTTCATCACAACCAGCGTGTGCGTGTCCATTGCATTTCCCTGGGAGACCAATTAGCAAAAACTACATTGATTACATCGTTCCAGTTTTTAGTTCGTTTCCATCTGTGCAAAATTTCACTGACAAATTGACGAATATATATCCAAAATATCTGCAATTGCCAGTTCATTTTTGAGCATGTATTTGACGATTCAGTTTCGTACCCAACTGTGTTGTTACAAACGTCACCAGTTCAGGCGTCACGTAAACCGGACTCCGCATCGGCAAAACCGGAGTCCCTTCGAGCAACTTCAACGAAATTTCCTTCCACTCCGGCCGCCTTATCTTCCCCTCTGGCACTAGCACCGCGTCGGCCCGATCCAGATATAGTCGCGCCGAATCTTTGAAATCGCTCGTCGCAGGGTCAAGCACGCTCAGGTAAAGGTCCGGTCGCAGAAACCGCAAAATGCTGTTGGATTCGATTACAGCATTTTCCGCCTGTTCCAGTTCTCTGCGTATCCTCGGCATTGCCTCTGCTAACTGTCCCTGCCGCGTCCGCACCCAGAAAGAACGCACCGCCCCGGCAGCAAGAAACCGCGCCGAATCGGTTCCGCTCTCGCGATTACGCTCTTCGCTCACGGCAACCGTATGATCATTTGTCTCGCAGTCACAAGCTTCTCCATTGGCCGAACATATGCCGTGGCCAAACTGGGTAACTTTGAATGCGGTCCAGCGCATCTCTGGCAGGGCCGCAATTAAGCCTGCGACTACGCTCGTCTTACCTACATTCCGGCTGTGTCCGCCCACAACAACAATGGCCATCGCTCGCCAGCTCTCTCAGCTCTTTCGCAACCGCGCCAGGTCTCGAAGATACTCCTTCAGAGGCCGCGCCGGCCTTCCCCAGAACACCTGCCCCGGGCCACGCATCTTTTTGCCGCTCAGAACTCCGGCCCCACCTCCCAGAATCACGCCTGCGCCTACAGTGGCGTGCTCCCCAATCCCAACCTGCCCTCCCAGAATCGCTCCATCTTCAACCACACTCGAGCCGGAGATTCCAGTCTGCGCCGCGATAATCACATTTCTTCCAATTACGCAGTTATGCCCGATATGTACCAGGTTGTCGATCTTCGTACCTCGACCGATCCGCGTCTCTCCCAGAGCTCCTCGATCAATCGTGGTGTTGGCTCCGATCTCTATATCGTCCTCAACAATCAGATGTCCCTGCTGCGGAAACAGGACATACTCTCCCGTTTTGGAATCTCTCGCATAGCCAAATCCCGTTGATCCCAATACCGCTCCTGCCTGTACCACCACGCGATTGCCCAGCACTACTCCCGGATAGATCGTAACCCGCGCCTCAATATAGCAATCCGTGCCGATTCGAACTCCATCTCCGACCACCGCTCCCGGTCCGATGCTCGTTCCTTCGCCAATTTCTACGTCTTTGCCAATTACGGCAGAACCATGTATTCCGTCACGTAATTGATTTGTATTCAATCTTTTCGCAGTAATACTGAATGCAAAACGTGCATCTTTCACCCACAAAACCCGAGCATCTTCAACAATTCGATCTTGCAGGGACTGGCTCGCCAGAATCACCCCGGCCTGCGAATTCAACGCAGCCTTCAGAGCGTCCTCATCGACCGCAAATACAGCCATATCCTCCTTCGCACATTCAATGCTGGACACTCCCGTTATCTCGCCTTCCTGTTGTGGTGTCCCCCCTTCCACCCAACCGGCAATTTCGCTTATCTTCGCCATTAATAGATCCCCGCTTCGCCTGGAGGCCGTGTCTTCCATCGCCGATGCATCCACAACCACTGGTCAGGATACTCCCGCACATATCGTTCAATTACACGAGTAAACAGGGCCGTATTTGCCACCGTATCTATTTCAGTATTTCCAGTCCGCGCCAGAGTCAGTTCCTGTCCAAAATGCAGACCGTATCTTTGTTCTCGCTCTTCCCACAAAAGAAACCCCGGCAAAACCGCTGCACCGGTTCTTAGCGCAATCCGGGCCATTCCCGAAGCGGTACTGGCTTCCACGCCAAAAAAT
>DASRSR010000013.1:0-16321 GCA_035656355.1 Edaphobacter sp. | reverse complement strand
CAAGAACCTTCCGCCGAAGCAGGCTCCCGTTTATACCGCCAGTTGGCTGGCCATGTTCGCTCTCGCCCTTGTTCTGGCCCTTTCGGGAATAAGGCCGCTGGAACTGGTGAATTTCTCAATTGTGTTTGGAATGGCCATCATGCCATTCACGTACTATCCCATCCTTCGGGTCGCTGCCGACAAAAACGTGATGGGGAAGCACGTGAACTCGAAGCTGGTGACAGTTCTGGGAATCGTGTTCCTGGTGCTGATTTTTATTGCCGCAGTAGCCTCCTTTCCTCTGATGATCCTCACTCATTCGGGCCAACCCTAAAGGTAAATTATTGGCGTAGCTTTACTTACATAAACATGCCTGAATATGAGTGACTTGCTATCAAATAATATGCAACCTTTTTACCTATATAGCGTCTTATAACCATAAGGCTGGTGTCCGAACCCGGCCAAACAACTGTTCAGGAGAATGAATGATGACAACTCTTACACGATTTGTGCCTTTCCGTTCGCCGTTCCAGGACATGGCTGTTCTGCAAAATCGTCTTAACTCGATCTTTAATGACTTCAATCGCACGGAATCCGGCAGTGATGAGCTCATCGCCGGCAGTTTTATCCCTGCGGTGGATGTTTATGAGGACCAGCACAAGCTGGTATTGAAACTTGAGGTCCCCGGGATTAAGCAGGACGACCTCAACATCAACCTCGAGAACCAGACATTGACTGTCAAGGGCGAGCGCAAGTTCGAGAGCGATGAGAAGGAAGAGAACTTCCATCGTATTGAGCGCCGTTATGGAAGTTTTGTACGCAGCTTCACGCTGCCGCAGACGGTGGATACGAACGATGTCACGGCTAACTATGACGCCGGCGTGCTGACCATCTCGCTGACGAAGAAAGCTGAAGCCAAGCCGAAGCAGGTAAAGATCGGCGTCAGTGGACCGAAGCAGGTTGAGGCGAGCAAGCCTGAAGCTAAGCAGGTGGAAGGCAAGACTGCAGCCTGATCTGAAAGTCATGCACAGATGTGGGGCGGCCCATCGGAGGTATGGTGCCGCCTTTTTTGTCGAGACAGGTGAGAGGAAGGCAAAATACAGGGGTCTCTCCACTCGCCTTCGGCTCGGTCGAGATGACGTGAGTTGGGTGATTGTGCATCCGAAGTTTTAGAGCCAAGGGTTTAGGGCCGAAGGCCCGTCACATATCCGCCTGGGCCGCAAGGCCCAGGATTCGAGCCGCACAAAAGCAAGAGCGCTGAAGGCGCGACTCAATCTAAGGTTTAGAGTTTTTCTGACAGATTTTCCAGGGAATTGAAGGAGCAATTAAAGAGATGGCAATTAAGTGGGAGCGGTTGACAGTGAAATCGCAGGAGGCGATACAGGCCGCCAGCGGCCATGCATCGGAGAATGGCAATCCAGAGATTCTGCCGTTGCACCTGATGGCGGCGCTGCTGGAGGACCGCGAGGGTATCGTAATCCCTGTGCTGGAGAAGATTGGCGTTCCGATTGAGCAGATGCTCTCGGGCGTTAATTCTGCCATCAGCAAGCTGCCAAAGGTGCAGGGCGGAACACAGCCGGGCATGAGCACAGCGTTGCAGAAGGTGCTGGAGCAGGCATTTAAAGAGGCAGAGAACTTCAAAGATGAATACATCTCAACGGAGCATCTGCTGCTGGCGCTGGCAAAGACGAAAGGCGACCCGGTGCAGAGTGCGCTGGCTTCGTTTGGCGCAACGTATGACTCGATTCTGAAGGCGCTGGTGGAGGTGCGCGGATCGCAGCGCGTGACCGACCAGAATCCGGAGGGCAAGTTCCAGGCGCTGGAAAAATACGCGAAGGACCTTACCGGGCTTGCGCGTAAAGGCAAGCTCGATCCGGTGATTGGCCGCGACGAAGAGATTCGCCGCGTGGTACAGGTGCTTTCGCGGCGGACGAAGAACAATCCAGTGCTGATTGGCGAACCGGGCGTAGGCAAGACGGCTATTGTTGAAGGATTAGCGCGCCGCATCGTTCTTGGGGACGTGCCGGAGATTCTGAAGAACAAGCGCGTGGTTGCGCTGGACCTGGCTTCGATGGTTGCGGGCGCGAAGTTCCGCGGCGAGTTTGAAGAGCGGCTGAAAGCGCTGCTCAAAGACATCGAGGCCTCAAACGGCGAGATTATTTTGTTCATCGATGAGCTCCATACTTTGGTTGGAGCAGGCGCTGCGGAAGGAGCGATGGACGCAAGCAACATGCTGAAGCCGGCTCTGGCGCGCGGTGAGCTGCGGGCCATCGGCGCGACAACGCTGAACGAGTATCGCAAATATATCGAGAAAGATGCGGCCCTGGAGCGGCGTTTCCAGGTGGTCTATGTCGGTGAGCCGAACGTTGAGGATACGATTGCGATTCTTCGCGGCCTGAAGGAGAAGTACGAGGCGCACCACAAGGTGCGTATTAAGGACTCGGCGATTGTTGCTGCGGCGACGTTGTCGCACCGTTATATCTCCGATCGCTTTCTGCCGGACAAGGCCATCGACCTTGTCGATGAAGCTGCGTCGGCATTGGCGATTCAGATTGGCTCGGTTCCGGTAGAGATTGACGACCTGGAGCGCCGGGCGACCTCGCTGGAGATTGAGAAGGCTGCACTGCAGCGTGAAAAGGACCCGAACTCCAAAGAGCGGCTTGAGGCCGTCGAGAAGGAGCTGGCCGAGATTAAGGAGCAGGCGGCTGCTCTGCGCGCCCGCTGGCAGAAAGAGCGTGGCGCGATTGGACGCATCGCCGAGCTGAAGGAAGAGCTCGAAGGATTGCGCTTCCAGATGCAGGAGGAGACGCGCAAGGGCAACCTGCAGCGCGCCGCTGAGCTGCAGTATGGCGAGATTCCGAAGAAGGAAGCCGAGTTGAAGGAGTTGACCGCAATGCAGGAAGAAGCGGTTGCCGAGGACAAGGCCGATGCGCAGAAGGGTGTCGCCGGAAGGCCTTCGCGGATGCTGAAGGAAGAGGTCGATGAAGAAGACATTGCAGCGATTGTCTCCAAGTGGACCGGCATTCCGGTGAGCAAGATGCTCGAGGGCGAGACGCAGAAGCTGGTGCAGATGGAGGACCGTCTGCGTGAGCGTGTCATTGGGCAGGATGAAGCACTTTCGGCGGTAGCGAACGCTATCCGGCGTTCGCGTGCAGGCCTGTCTGATCCGAAGCGGCCCATCGGCTCGTTCATCTTTCTGGGCCCGACCGGCGTCGGCAAGACGGAGACGGCACGCGCGCTGGCCGAGTTTCTCTTCGACGATGAGCAGGCGATGGTACGCATCGACATGAGCGAGTACATGGAGAAGCACGCCGTGGCGCGGCTGATTGGCGCGCCTCCGGGATACGTTGGTTACGACGAGGGTGGCCAGTTGACCGAGGCTGTGCGGCGGCGGCCATACTCGGTCATTCTGTTCGACGAGATCGAAAAGGCGCATCCGGATGTCTTCAATGTGCTGCTGCAGGTGCTCGATGATGGGCGGTTGACAGACTCAAAGGGGCGCACGGTGGACTTCAAGAACACAGTGCTGATCATGACCTCGAATGTCGGCGCATCGCAGCTCTCAACGGCATGGGCGCAGGGCAAAGATGGCTTTGAAGAGGCAAAGGGCCGCGTAATGGAAGCGCTGCGGCAGCAGTTCCGTCCGGAGTTTCTTAACCGTGTGGACGATATTGTCATCTTCCATCCGCTGGGCGACGAGCAATTGACGCATATTGTCGATCTGCGGCTCAAGGACCTGCAGGCGCTGTTGGCTGATCGCAGGATCACACTGGAACTGACAGATAAAGCCCGCCATGCGATCTTTGCCGCGGGATACGACCGGGCGTATGGAGCGCGTCCGTTGAAACGGGCGATCCAGCGCATGGTGCAGGACAAGCTGGCGGTGAAGATACTGGAGGGCGAGGTGCTGCACGGCGATCATGTATTGATCGACGCCGGCAAAGACGGCCTGACCTTCAAGGTTGCCGAGCGCACCGCTGCTGTGTAAATGGAACCGGCAGCTCGTTGCATGAACGAGAACGGGCTGTCGGATCCTACAAACCAAATAGGCATTAGAAAAAATCGCACCTTCGGGTGCGATTTTCTATTGTGCAGAATAGGAGTTTTGTGCGTTTGATACAGTGGTCGTTCCATAATTCAAAGCTGCGAGGGAGCGATGAATCGAAGAGAGGTTATTCGGGGAACACTTTTAGGAGCGGCCGCCGCTGGCTTGAGTACAGCCGCGCCTGGTCAGACGGTCAAACACGAACATGCAGGTGCGTCTGCCGCGAAGTCTGATGGCGCGCAGGCGCATTGGACCTGCAAGGGCAACATCGTTGTGGAACATGCGGCTACTGGAAAGCCTCACACCGGTAAAGTACTGGCGGCAATTCAACCGCACGCCGACGATGTTCCACTCTTTGCCGGCGGCACAGTCGCGAAGCTGATTCGTGAAGGGTATACCGGGTACCTGATTCGCGTGACCAATGATGAGATGACTGGCAGCGGCACACGCGGCGAAGGCGTTCTGCACAATGAGCAGGATAACGACGCAGTCGCGAAGTCGCTGGGGTTGAAGAAGGCTTATAACCTTGCCTATCGCAACCACCGCATGGATGAGATGTCTCCGCAGGACTTTCGCGGCAATCTGATTCTGCTGTTTCGACTACTGAAGATCGATACCGTGATCTCTTACGATCATTGGGGACTCTATGAAGAAAATCCCGATCACTATGTCACTGGGGCTGTCGTCGAGTCGGCATGTTGGATGGCAGGCATGGTCAAGGACTATCCTGAGCAACTGGACGCAGGGCTGAAGCCGCACGCCGTTACAGAGAAGTACTACTTTGCCCGTGGACCACAGATTGCTAATCGAATTGTTGATATCAGCGACACAATCGACATAAAGGCTGACTCGATTCATGCCATTGGAACGCAGGGGCCTGGGGGCGACAATGGCGCGCGTTTGCGTCAGCGGCTGGCGGCACAAAAGCTGCGGTTGCCGATTCTGGGCGACGACGATGCTTCTGCCAATCGGAACTATATTAAGCACTTTGTGTGCGATCAGGATTCAATGTATACCCGTGCTGTGCCTTCGGACCGGGAGGTTGGCGCGCCCTACGGGTTTGAATGGGCAGAGCGATTTCGATATATCGGGCCGGAGACGTCAACGGTCGATGCATATGTTAAACAACACGCTGTACCGCTGTAATCCATAGAAGACACGCCTCACGGCAACTTATATCCAGAGAATCCGTCTATACATAGATTCGGTATCTGGTTTCAAGTGCAAGCCAGGGCGGGCGAAGGCAAGCAGCGTTTTCGATGGAAAAACAGGCAATCATTATTGGCGCCGGACCGGCTGGCCTGACGGCGGCGCTGGAACTTCTGCGGCGCTCGGATATTGTGCCGATTGTGCTGGAAGCAAGTCAGGAGATTGGCGGCCTTTCACGCACTGTCCGCTATCGCGGCAATCGAATGGATATTGGCGGCCACCGCTTCTTCTCTAAAAGTGACCGCGTCATGCAATGGTGGATTGACCTGATGCCGCCCGATGCGGATGGTGTTGAAGTCTGCTATCAAGGCAAACGAAGAACGGTGGAAGTTCCGGTAAACCAGCCGTACGAGCCGGTATTTCGCAGTGCCGGGTCTATGTCTGCTAAGTTCGAGGGTCGTGTTCGTTCCGAAGCGTATGGCCATACCGATACTCTGGTGATGGATCCACCCAGCGATCCGGACCTGGTGATGCTGGTTCGTCCTCGCAAGAGCCGTATCTACTATCTGCGAAAGTTTTTCGACTACCCGATTACGCTGACGGCGATGACTTTGAAGAACCTCGGCGCTGTGCGGACGGTAAAGGTTGGCGTGAGCTATATGAAGTCGCGTGTCAGCCAGATCAAGCCGGAGAAGAGTCTTGAAGATTTTCTGATTAATCGCTTCGGGCGGCAGCTCTATCTCACGTTCTTCAAAAGCTATACCGAGAAGGTATGGGGAACGCCGTGCGATGAGATCTCGGCCGAGTGGGGTGCGCAACGCATCAAGGGCCTGAGCCTGACGACTGCGGTAAAACACTTTGTGAAGAAGACGCTGCGTAGAAAAAAGTGCGACGATGTTTCGCAGAAGGGCACCGATACCAGTCTGATTGAGCGGTTCCTCTATCCGAAGTTCGGACCCGGACAGTTGTGGGAGCACGTCGCGAAACTGGTCTGTACCGGTGGTGGGCAGATTCACACGGGATGGCGTGTTGATCGTATTCACTGCGAAGACGATCGTGTGGTGTCAATCGATGCAGTCGATGAAGGCGGTCAACGGCGGACCTTCGCCGGAGATTATTTCTTTTCGACCATGCCGATACGCGAGCTGGTGCGGGCAATCGACATGCCGGTGCCGGAGAATGTGCGCGAGGTGAGCGAGGGTTTGCAATATCGCGACTTCATCACAGTGGGTCTGCTAGTTGACAGGCTGAAGGTGCACGAGCCGGATGGCGGTCTGCTGAAAGACACCTGGATCTATGTGCAGGAGCCGGATGTGCTTCTGGGCCGATTGCAGATCTTCAATAACTGGAGCCCGCATCTGGTGGCTGATCCGTCGAAGGTCTGGATTGGGCTGGAGTACTTCTGTTACGAGACTGACGATCTCTGGAAGATGGATGACGAAGATCTGAAGGACTTTGCTATCGCTGAAGTCGCAAAGATAGGAATTTTAAACGCAGCGGATGTAAGCGATGCCCATGTGGTCCGCGTTCCCAAGACCTATCCGGCGTACTTTGGCACTTACAGCCGGTTTGATGAATTGCGCGAATTTACTGATCGATTTGAGAACCTGTTTCTGGTGGGAAGAAACGGAATGCACAAGTACAACAATCAGGACCACAGCATGTTGACTGCGATGGCAGCGGTGGATGGCATCATCTCCGGCCATGTCGACAAGCGCGCGCTGTGGGAGATCAATACCGAGCAGGAGTACCACGAAGAAAAGAAATGACGCGCATCTTGATTGCAATGGATAGATCGAGCTTCGAGATTAAGTAACGCCTGTTTACGAAGCGACTGTGCCCTGATGGAAGAGGAGTTGCCAATGGTTGTCGCGGAAGACCCACAGGGACGACCGGTGTGAAGTGTGCATCGTGGTGGTGGCGTGATAGGTGGCCAGTGCGACATCCGGCGCCAGGCGGGTAACGTAAAAATGGCTGATGGTTGCGTTGCGCGGAGAGCTGGTCATCAGATCGTCGATCGTCTGCTGGCGGTTGTAGATGCGGCCTGAGCTGCAATACTCCTGAAAATCCTGCGCAAGCAGGGGGATGAGAACCGAGCGGTCGGCTTCACGGCTGGGATGAAAGAGTCGCTCTTCCAGGTGGTGCAGGTGGTCCTGGAGCTGGGCAGTACTCATCTGTGTTGGGGTAACCTGGGTTGCGTTCATGTGAGTAGTATGACGCAGACGAGGCAAAACGGGTTTCAAGATTAGCGAATGGAACGGCGGAGCCGTTTCAGACCGGAACCGAATGGCGAAACACAAGCGAAAAGGCGGTCTCTCGTTTCATGGAGACCGCCTGTTGCTTCAATAACTTACACCGGTTTGGGGTTACGCTCTTCAAACTGGCGCTGGTGCCAGTAGGGATAGGCGAGGCCAACTTCGCTGGCAGCATCGAGTTTCGCGATCTGCTCAGGGGTCAGCTTCCAGCCCACGGCACCCAGATTAGCCCGTAGCTGCTCTTCGTTCCTTGCGCCGATGATGACGGTCGAGATGGTTGGCCTGCGCAAGACCCAGTTCAGCGCGATCTGCGGAATGGACTTGCCCGTCTCTTTGGCAACCTCGTCAAGCGCATCGACGACTTTGTACAGATACTCTTCGGGGACCTGCGGCCCGCTGTCTGCTACCACTTTGGAGTTCAGACGGCTTTCTTTGGGGATGCCGGTCTGGCGGCGGATCTTGCCGGTCAATCTCCCCCAGCCCAAGGGCGACCAGACCAGTGCACCGACGCCCTGATCGAGCGCGAGCGGCATCAGCTCCCACTCATAGTCTCGACCCACCAGCGAGTAGTATGCCTGATGGCCAACATAGCGGGCCCAGCCGTAACGCTCGCTGACGCTGAGCGACTTCATGAGGTGCCAGCCGGAGAAGTTGGAGCAGGCAATGTAACGCACCTTGCCTTCGCGAACGAACTTATCCAGCGTGTTCAGGGTCTCTTCTACCGGGGTGGTCGCGTCGAAGGCATGCATGTGATAGACATCCACATAGTCCGTGCCCAGGCGTTTCAGGCTGCGTTCGAGCGACTGGATGAGGTGGTAGCGGCTTGAGCCGACGTCGTTCGGTCCTTTCCCCAGGCGGAAGGTGGCTTTGGTAGAGATGAGCACGTCTTCGCGTTTATGGTGAGCGAGCGCCTTGCCCAGGGCGGTCTCGCTGCCGCCATCGGAGTAAACGTCGGCGGTATCGAAGAAGTTGAGTCCCGCGTCCATACAGATGCCGACAATCCGTTCGGCCTCAGCCTGGGTGGTCTCGGACCAGGCCTTGAAAAACTCGTTATTTGTTCCAAATGTTCCTGCGCCGAAGCAAAGCTCCGGCACCTTCAGCCCTGATTTGCCAAGTTGTCTGTATTCCATGATGGGTTGGATGATGAGACATCGCAGCACGATGCGAAAGGCTGAGAACGGGTTTACCGATATTTTGCAGCTATGAAGGAAAATGTTTTCCCTGGGTAGGGTCCGGCATGGAGTCGAATTCAGGTAAGTCAATAAATAGCAATATTTAGTGAATTGGCACGGGAAGTGCTAATCAGTAAGTCGAACTGCACGGATGCACGTTCTTTGGAGACCTGCCTTGAAGATCAAAATGTTTATTGTGGCGCTGATCGCCTCTACCCTCGCACTCACTCCCCTGGCCAAAGCCGATTCCATTAGCCTGGCAAACCACACGGGAAATACCTACACCTATAACCTCGTGCTTGATTCAGGCACGCCGACCATGTTCCTGTTCAGCGGCTTTGAACTTTCCGGCCTGTCGAATGTGACCAACGCCGTTCTGAGCGGCCAACTGGCGAATGACTTCAGTGTGTCGTTCGATGCCGACTCGGTTAATGTTGGAACCATATTCGCGCTGGAATACCGACAACTGCTTGGAACGCTGACGATCACCTCGCTGGCGAATCCCGGCCTGGTGAACTACTCGATTGTGGACAGCAATGGCGCTTTCTGTGGCCAGGTCCTTGGTCCAAATGGGCCCAGCAACAGCCCCGTACCCGAGCCGTCGAGCCTCATCCTGTTGGGTAGCGGTCTGCTGGCCGGTGCAAGTACATTGCGCAAAAAGTTGTTTGCATAATTGTCTGCCTTAAATCGATAAGAGGCTGTCTTTCGAGGCGGCCTCTTTTTGTCACTCAGAGCGACCAGGCAATTGCACGTCATCTCGACCGAGACAAGCGAAGCGACGGCGAGCGGAGAGATCCCTGTATTTTCTGCACTCTTATCGTGAGCGAAGTTGAAGCAAAGCCGAAGGGGACCCTGTGGTTGTCAGGCGCATCAGCGAAATACAGGGATCTCTCCACTGTGCAACGGACGGTAAACCGTCCGCTGCTTCGGTCGAGATGACGTACAGTTGAGGTCTGTATTGCACTCATCAAGATGGGTAGCTCCCATTTTTCGGGAGTACTTGTAATTTCACGGGTTTTCTTCGGCGGGTTTATCTACCTGGCTCTGGTAGATCTCTTCTACGCGCTCAACGGTGTCGATTTCGCTGACTGGCTTGTCGGTGCGGATTCGGACGATGCGGGGAAAGCGCAGAGCGAATCCGCTGGAGTGGCGTCCGCTGCGCATGATGTTGTTGAAGGCAACTTCCAGCACCTTCAGCGGCTCGACGGTGCGAAAGAAGCCGTGGTCTTCGAGTGTGTGTTCCATCATCCAGGCACTCATCTCGGCAATCTCCGCGTCAGTTAGACCGGAGTAGGCTTTGCCTACATTGAGCAGCTCGCTGCCCGGTCCGCGGACGGCGAAGGTGTAGTCGCTGAGAATGCCGGCGCGTTTTCCGTGGCCGAACTCGGCGCCGGTGACGACCACATCGAGCGTCGCCAGCTCACGCTTCAGCTTTACCCAGGACAGGCCGCGCCTTCCCGGCTGATAGATCGAGGCAGCAGCCTTTAACATAACGCCTTCGTTTGAGCGGGCACGCGCATCTGCATAGGCACGCTCAATGTCCTCGGCGCTTTCGACCAGGCGACTGGGAGCAAGCAGCAGCCGCTCTACGGAGTCTCCATCGGGCGCGGTGAAGAGAATGCTTTGCGCGCCTTTGCTGCGTTCATCGATCGTGAGCGGAGAGCGTACCTTCTCGACCAGCATCTCGGCAACCGATTCCAGACGATTGCGGCGCACGCGCAGCGGCTGTTCCAGCAACAGAGTTCCATCGGCGTACATCAGGTCGAAGGCCATAAAGATAACGGGGACCTGTTGCCGCCATTCATTGGAGACACGCTTTCTGCCAATGCGCTGGCCGAGCACAGCAAACGGCAGTGCCCGCGCGGCTTTGAGGTCCCAGCCAAGAATTTCGCCGTCGAAGATCAAGGGCTGCTCGACCGCGGCGAACGCTTCGGCAAGCTCAGGGTAGCTTTCGGTTACGTCTTCGCGATTGCGGGAGTAGATAGCGACGCGCCCAGGCTGGCCTGAGTCGCCACAATGAATCTGCGCGCGCATTCCGTCGTACTTATCTTCCAGAAATGCTTCAATGCGCGGGTTCACTGACACGTCATCTCGACCGGAGGAATGGACAGTATCATTGTCCGTTCCGGAGTGGAGAGACCCCTGTATTTTGCTTTTGTTCCTGCCTGTACTGTTGACTTTTTTCAAAGAGGCAGGCTTTCCGGTAAAACGCTCGATGGCCTCTTCGGGTGAATCTACGGGACTGGCCAGCATGAATCCGAGCGGATGAAAAAGTCGCATTCGCGCCTGCCCCAGTGTTCCGGCGAATGCACGCATTGTAGCTGTTGCAAGATCGGCTTCCAACATAACTGCGTTCCGCACCTCGGCCACGGGCGAGGAGGTTGCTACTGCGATGGCTTCTTCCACCAGGCTCTGCTTTACGCCGATGCGCATGTCGCCGCTCATCAGCTTGAGCAGGTACTTTGCCTCCAGCGGAGAGGCCCGGCGCAGCAGGCCTTCCACTAGACCGGAACGAATTGCCGTGGTTCGCGCTGTCGCCATCGCAGCGAACGTGGTAGCAATCTCTTCCAGCGTTAAACCCTGTTCTCTGTCCCTTGATCCCTGTTCCCTCGCCTGAAGCAGGTCAAACCCCGCAGCGCCCAGATCGCCGTGACGTTTGTATGCAGCGGTCAGCTCAGTCTGCGACGCGCCGGAGACGGCCAGCAGAGCTTTACTCAGCAACGCGCCGCCTGCGTTCAACTTGCGGGCATCCGCTTCGGCAAAAGGGGTTCCGGCGAGGTAGAGCGCAAATAATCCCGCATCATCACTTTCGGGCGCGGCAGCATGGACGGCTGCAATCGCTTCGGCGATGGCGGCGCGCTTTTTGAGCCGGCCTGTTTCTGCCGCCAGTTCTTCTGCGAGTTGCGCCAGACTGCGAAATAATGCCATACGGGTAATCCTTTTTACTTGTTAAGTGGATGCGGAAATGCAGGGAACAGGAATCAGGATGCTCCGGCTTCGGTCGAGCTGACGTGGTTTTGGATTTGTTCATCCCACCCATCCTGACGATGAAACTGTCGTGATGGATTGGGCACCTGTGATGTTTCAAGAGGGTGTGCGGACGGATAGAACGAAGGCAAAAACAGGTCCTCCCGCCCTCATGGCGGAAGGATGACAACAAAAAAGGAAATACAGTGATCTCTCCACTGCGCCTTCGCTTTGCTCCGGCTTCGGTCGAGATGACGTGCGGTTGAAGGCATTGAGTGCTTTCGAACCTGGCGCGGCGGGAGTAACATCTAAATAGACAACCATGGCCGCTAAGGCAAACCCGGTGAGCAATTCCCGCGTGACCACCTCGCGTCACGATTTTGCCTAGCTGCGCCAGTTTGTTCCGCCTTCTTCCCCAAACAACAAAACCTTTGCTATGAGAATTTTTCTATATGTTTGAACGCCTCGACCAACTTGAAGCACGTTATGAAGACCTCGGCCAGCAGATGTCCGACCCCACGCTGGTGCAGGACCAGAAGAAGTTCCAGACCGTCGCCAAGGCACATCGCGATCTGGAACCGACCGTCGAAAAATTTCGCGAGTACCGCAAGATCAAGGAGGGCGTTGCCGAAGCCAAGGCCATGCTGACCGATTCCGATGCCGACCTGCGCGCTATGGCGCAGGAAGAGCTGCTTGCGCTGGAACCGCGACTTGCCGAGGTGGAAGAAGAGCTGAAGATTCTGTTGCTGCCCAAAGACCCCAACGACGATAAAAACATCATTATCGAGCTCCGTGCGGGCACCGGCGGCGACGAGGCGGCGATCTTCGTCTCGGAGATGTTTCGCATGTATCTGCGTTTTGCAGAGCAGCATAAGTGGAAGGTCGAAGTGCTCTCCACATCGGAAACTGGCATCGGTGGCGGCATGAAGGAGGTCACTGCGATCTTCGAAGGCGACAAGGTCTACTCGCAGATGAAGTACGAGTCCGGTGTGCATCGCGTGCAGCGTGTTCCGGCGACCGAGACACAGGGTCGCGTGCATACCTCGGCTATTACAGTGGCAGTGCTGCCCGAAGCGGAAGAAGTAGACATCAAGATTGAGCCGAAGGACCTGCGTATTGACACCTTCTGTTCGTCAGGGCCAGGTGGGCAGTCGGTCAATACAACATACTCTGCCGTTCGCATCACGCATATCCCGACGAATACCGTTGTGAGCTGCCAGGATGAGAAGTCGCAGATCAAGAACCGCGAAAAGGCCATGCGCGTTTTGCGTGCACGTCTTTATGAGGTCGAAGAAGAGCGCATCCACGCAGAGCAGGCGAAGGACCGCAAGCAACAAGTTGGCAGCGGCGATCGCAGCGAGAAGATTCGCACCTACAACTTCCCGCAAAACCGGCTGACCGACCATCGCATCGGCTTGACGAACCATCAGCTCAATATGGTGATGGAAGGGATGCTGCAGCCGACGGTCGATGCATTGATTGCTTATTACACTGCGGAAAAGTTGAAGGCTGAGGCATCGGCAGCGTAACAGGCTCTCCTGCCCAAACTTCCTTTGGGGCGAGTTATCCCACCGCGCCGGAGATGGGGTACCCGAGCGTTGTGACTGGGATGAGATTTTGAGCAAAAGCAGGTCCTCCTGCCTGCGGCAGAAGGATGACAAATTTAAGGCAAATATTGGATCTCTCCGCTGCGGCCCTTCGGGCCGAGATGACGTGGGATTGTGGCCGTGCGGCTTTGGTCGAGATAACGTTGTTGGGCGGTCAACGATCAGGATTTCGCGCGCAGATCCTGCTGCCGCAATTCTTCATCAACCTCTTTGCCGATTTTGACGACGAGCGGCAGCAGAGCTTCGACGTCTTCGAGACTTGTGCGGAAGTTCACAATGCAGGCGCGTAACGCAAATTTCCCTTCAACGACAGCATTGGAGAGATAGGCTTCGCCGCTGTTTTGTAAGCGCGTGAGCAATTCGCGGTTAAGGTCGTTCAGGTATTGTTCCGCTTTTTTATCTCCGGAGCGGAGATTTGCAGGCGCGTACCGGAATGTCGTGATGCTCAGCGACTGAGTCAGGGGCTCTAATTCCGGATACTGCGGAATGCGCGCAAACATCTCCTGCGAGAGACGTACATTTTCTGTCAGCATCTGCACGTAACCCTCGCGTCCCGCTTGTTGTAACGCGAGCCATACCTTCAGCGCACGGAATCCGCGCGAGTTCTGCGGCCCGAGGTCGAAATAATTAATGGCCTCCGTGCCGAAGTGATAGTAAGGCGGATTGTAGGAAAATGCATTGCGCAGCTTCCCGGCATCACGCACCAGCGCGCATCCGGCTTCGAGCGGCGCATAGAGCCATTTGTGCGGGTCCGTGGCAACGGAGTCTGCCATGCTCATGCCAGCCAATGCCTCGGCTGTGTCAGGCAGGATTGCCGCCATCGCGCCGTACGCTCCATCAACGTGAAACCATAGATCAAACTCGCGGCAGACTTCGGCCAGCTTATGAAGAGGGTCGATTGCTCCGGTACTGACGGTTCCTGCCGTGCCTGCGACCATAAACGGCCGGTCACCCGCCGCGAGATCGTTCTGGATCGCTTTGCGCAGAGCACCGACGTCGATTCGCTGCTGGCTGTCCGTATCGATCCAGCGAATTGCATCGGTTCCCATGCCGGAGAGGTCGGCGGCCTTCTGAATCCAGGTATGGGTCTCTCGCGAGCAGTATGCGCGTAGACGCGTGCCATCCATCCCTTTTGTGCGCACGTCGCCCTCTGCTTTGGCCCGCCGAGCTGCCATGAAGCAAACAAAGTTGGCCATGTTTCCACCGCTGACCAGCAGGCCACCGCAATCGGTGGGATAGTTCAGCATTCCGGCGATCCAGCGCACGGTCTGGGCCTCAATTTCGCTGGCCATTGGCGAGAGTACCCATGCGCTTACATTCGGATTGACTGCAGCGGCGAGCATCTCCGCCAGCGCACCGATGGGCGCTGGCGATGAGGTGATGTATCCCCAAAAGCGTGGATGTCCGCTGAGCAGCGAATGGTCAAACAGCAGATCGGCGGCGCGGTTCATTAGTGTCGTAGCGTCGGTGCCTTTTTCTGGAAGAGTGCGGCTGGCGTCCAGGGCTCTCTGTATAACGGCGGGCGGTTCGCCGGGTGTAACTTTGCGCTCTGCCATCGAGCCGAAAAGATCGGCGATCCGGTCGACTAACTCATGGCCCAACTTGCGGAATTCCTCAGGCTGCATCTCCAACGGAGATTCACGTTTACGTATATCTTTATTCATTTTTGCCTCAAGCAAAATGTTACTCGTCACAGTCCACCCGCTGAAAGCTGCCGTTGCAGGTTGGCATTGCGCCGCTTTATCGGAGAGAATTGCTGGGCAGCAAAAAGAGATTTGATCTTCCTATGCGGTCCACTGAGGTTCTCTTCCGATGTGCCTTTCTGACGATAGTGTTGCTGGCGATTTCGTCTGCCGCACCAAGCTGGAAAGACTTTGCGGCAGAGAAGGCGGGTGGACCGGACCTGGATAAGATTCTGCGGCAGCTTGAGGTCAATTTCTTTCAATACCACGCATCCATTCCGAGCTTCTTTTGTGATGAGCATGTTATCTCCGGTGTGCGACGCACAGGCGTGCCGCTTGAGGTGACACGCACGAGCTCCATCTTCCGGCTCAAACGCTATGGCAGCGGCAAATCGGCCCCTCTGATTGAGTCCCGGCAGATCAAGACAGTGGATGGCAAACCGGCAAAAGACACAGAAAAGTTACATGGACCGGCAGTGCTCTCGGGGGCCTTCAATATTGCCACTGCAATGGTCGCGTATTCCGAGAAGGCATGTTTCAACTATCACCTGGTGAAGTCGCGCAAGCACAATCAATACATCATCGAGTACGCCACAAAAAATCCGAAGGAGCAGGGCAAACTCTGCACGGTGAAGGAGCCGACCAAAGGACGTGCTTTCATCGATTCCAACGCGATGCAGATTACGCGCATTGAAGCACGGACATGGGATCATCCCATGCCGGGAAACGTGACTGGACTCTGGATATGGTCGGTTGATTATGGGGCAGTGTCGCTGAACGGGAAGACCTTCTGGTTGCCGAAGAGGATTGAGTCTTTTGCCGATAGCGATCGCTATGCGCTGGAGTGGACCTTCGACGCAACCTACAGCAACTATCATGAGATGACGGTTAGCTCGAGAATCATTCCCTGAGCGCAAGACCAAAGCGAAGATCGATGACTCTGCAACAATCCCTTTCGCAAGCTGTGTCCGCTCTCGCGGCAAACCCCCTGCTTCGGGAGCAGGCACAACGCGATGCGGAGCTTCTGCTGCTCGATGTAGTTGGGATCGACCGCGCAACTCTGCTGGCGCATCCTCAACGCGAGCTTACGGAAGAACAGGCAGGCAGGTACAAGGCTGCTATTGCACGACGACTTAAGAACGAGCCAGTGCAGTACATTACCGGGCGGCAGGAGTTCTTCGGGCTCGATCTGAAGGTGACGCCGGCAACATTGATTCCGCGGCCTGAGACGGAACATCTGGTTGAGGCAGTACTCGAACGGATGCCACGCAGCGAGGCGATAACGATTCTGGATATTGGCACTGGCACGGGAGCCATTGCAATTGCGCTCGCGGCGCATCTGCCGCTGGCAGAGATTGTCGCTACGGACATTTCCGGTGAAGCGCTTCGCGTTGCCGAATGGAACGCACACGCACACAAGTTGGGAGAGCGAATCCGGTTTATACAATCAGACCTCCTGGGAGGG
>DASRSR010000012.1:0-56873 GCA_035656355.1 Edaphobacter sp. | reverse complement strand
GGGGATGCTGCTGTCATAGAACCGAACGAAGGTGTAGGCGAAGGTGATCAGCATGAAAAAGCTGAGGAATTTGCCCACGTGAAAGCCGGTGCCGCCGTGGGCAGAAGCGAGCGACTCCTGCACCCCGAACCAAACAAGCATGACGGTGGCGAGTGCTATGCAGATGTGCACGCCAAGGGCATCAATCGTCGGAGAGGCGGCAGCGGTAAGCGCGTCGCATCCCTGAGTGATCCAATTCAGCACTCCCATAGATCACCTCGCCGGTTTTGATCAATACGTGAGAGCGTTGGCGCCGCCGTTGTATGCGGGCGCAACGTGTGTCTGGTAGGTGTTGGTGTACCCAGCCGTATCTTGGAATCCGGCTTTCAGACTGTCCTGGCGCTGCTTTTGGCCGACGAGCTGTTGCAGGGCCGAAGCCTGGCCGATCTGATTGGCCTCTTGTTGCTCCTGTATGAGCAAAATGAGAGCTTGATTGATCCGTTGCAGAGTCGCCAATTCCGTATGCTGAGCGGGATCTGCGGATTGCGATGCACTGACCAGAGCGTTGATGTCCGCCTGCCGCTGTTGCGAATTGGCGCGGATCGTTCCGAGCGTCTGGATGTTGCTGGTGGTAACCGAATCGTTCAGGTCAGCCGTAGCGCCTTGAGCTGCAATCTGCTGTTGAGCCGGCGTACTGAGACCGCCATAGCCGGCGATCTGGCCTGTCCGGGGGATGGACGCCTGTTGGTAGGCAATTGAAGCTCCAGTACCGGTGTTCACAGAGACCATCCATTGTCGTGAGTTGCCATACGTGTTGGCGGCCTGGTTCAGCATCATCCAATACGTCGAGGGCGCGAGGAATCGCTGATAGAGCTGCTGCGGAGCCAGCGACATTCGGTAGGCAAGGTTGTACGTCGCGATGGCGTTGTTGGCCAGCTTGACGCTGTTTGTGAAGATCTGCTGGCCTTGCGAAATCTGTTCTATTGCATGTGCGGACTGCGTTGGGTCGTACACGATACCCGAGCCGAACAGCTGCGCATGCGCAGGTGCGACTAGGGACAGACTGGTCGTAAGCATCGCGAGGATGCGCTTCATAGTGACCTCCGGTTTGTGTTTTAGTGCTTGCTGGGCTGGTCTAGCTTGTTCGCGTCCCGCTCCGCAGTCCTACAGACTTCAGTCGAGGTCTCCGACCGCATGCACTGTCTGAACTGCTCGCATACCGCGCGTGAATCGGCAGGGTCGCACGCCTGTTGCTTCTTGCAGCCTGCCAGGACCAAGAGGGATGAGAACAACAAAGAAGCTGTGATGACCTTGAGCATGTCCACTCCTCAAAATGTTTGAGGGATTGTATGGTTCTCGTACGCTGGCAACAACATGTCTTGCGTGAAATAGATTTTGACCCGGTGACCTTCACGGATCGTGATCGTTGGCGGGATCTGAATAAAGCGGTCGAGAATAGTGGTGGCCGATTGCGACACACTTGCGGAGGCGCCTGTCGTGAACGCCTGTGACCCGCTGGTGGAAATTGTGCCACCGCCCTGCTCAATCAGAGCCGCTCCCGAAACTATACCTAATGCGATTGATGTCCCAAAGATCTGGAGGTAGTGATTGTTGACCTTGTCCTTGGCTCCTTCTTCCCCTGCCTGATCCAGGCCGTGAAACTGATCGAGATCCACCGAGTATCCGTCAGGCATGATCAACCGGTGAAAAACAATCGCCATCCGGCGCTGTTGTCCAAAACCGGCTGCCCCGATCTTGCGAGCCTCGCCTAAAACGACTGTCCCTTCAGGCACGAGCACGTGCTGGCGATCATGCGAATAGACGGGATTGGAGACGAGCACTTTGACTGGGCCGGGGGCATCGCCATCCAAACGGTTCATCAGAATTGTGTCCAGGGTCGTACCTTCGTAAATGACGTAGGGCTGTCCGGTCGCGGCGTCAATATTGACCTCCGGCTTGCGCTGAGAGGTCGTCGGCGCAGCGGAGTTCGTCGCAGGTTCGCCGGTAGGCCGGGGCCGTATCAAACTGGACTCGGCACTAGTTTCCGCAGTTGGGGGAATCTGGAGTTCCTGACCGGCGCCAGCCGTAGCAGAGTTTGCTTCCGATAGCGTGGACGACTGCTGCCGCAGGGTCGCCTGATCGGCCGCTCGGGCATAGACTAGGTTGGACGCAAATCGAGAGCTGTATGCCAATTCCCGGTCCTTCGCTGCCAATTGTTCCTCGGCTTGCGCAGCAGGAGATAGCTGCTGCTGCGCGTAGTAGCCCGATTGCTGCGTGCAGGGCTGCCCGGGCAGACATGGAGCGGGCTGTCCGCCTGCGCCATAGGCCGCGGCGGCAGCCTGTTGGGCAGCAGTCATGCCCTGAAGTGCAGGGTCAGCTGCATTAGCCTGTTGCGCGGCGCGTTGCTGCGCAGCGGCAACCTGATTTTTCAGATCCTGAATGTTGTTGTCGGTCGCGTCCTGCAGGGTCGGCTGCGGGGGCTGCTGCTTTGTAGCAGCCTGCTGACCAGCCGGTTTCGGGGCGGTCTTGCTGAACAGCGCCGCCGTGATTACGAGGGCCGCTGCACATAGGTACAGGATCGGTTTTAGGTTCTTCTGAAACACGCCTTTCGGCTCAGCTTCCATCCGGCGCAGTTCAGGCGTCGCTTGGTTGAGAGGATTCGCGACTGTCTCTGGCATACCCTTCCTCCATGCACTACCGTTTCTACCCCTTGCGGGTGAAATCCATGCGCTTCTTGCCGAGTTCGAAATAGCCGGAATCCATGACCTTGGGAATGATGTACGTGCCGTTCTGGAGTTGGTACGTCACGAGGTTCGGCTTGCCATCCTTCATCTCGTAAATTGAAAACTTCTCGGGTGCCGTGGTCTTGATGTAGGTGAACTTGTCGTCGTGGTAGATCGCAGCAACGTCAAACGGCGATTCGTTGACGTGGAAGGTGTAGTCGAACTTGAGCGAAAAGGGGTAGGCGCTCTTGTATTCGTCAACCGCTTGCGTGATGTGCGCTTCAACGGCGGCAAGCTGTTGCTTCGACTGTTCCAGTTGTGCCGCAGGCACGAACTGAGCAGGCCCATTAGAAGCCACGATTGCCGACTGATCCGCTGGAGTCACGATCACCTTCAGATCAGGGGCGTCACTGGATTGTGAAACGTCCTGAAGCGTGAAGCTGTAGATATTGCCCTTGTCTGTAATCAAGTTGAGATTGGAGCTGATGCCAGGCTTGGCGGGATGCACGAAGCAGAAATTCCCGACGACATCTACGATCCAGAAGTCCTTGTCTCCGGTTGCGGCTTCCATAATCTTCTCAGTCGCCGGCAATTCGATCAGCGTGGTGTACTTCAGCTTCGCGCGTATTGGAACGATGTCCTGTGAGTGATATTGCACTGAACGGGCAGAGGCATCCTGAGCGCTCGCGGAGAACGATGAGAGGCCAGCTGCACAGCAAGCGATGAAGATGAGTTTGCGATTCATGCGACTGCTCCTTGGCACTTTGTAGTAATGACACCGGACGTAAACGGCTTCGCATCCCTTTCTTCAGCCAGCTTCCGAAGGCCATCTGCAAAGCCAAATTGCTGGAAGTACTTCAACCTTTTCAGGTTTTCATTGGCCCCGTTTGCCGCAATCCAGTACAAGACGGAATCAACGTTGAGCCGCACCTTCTTCGAGCCCTGCGGCTTCCGAATAAGCATTTGGCCGGGGGGCACGAGACCGGAGATCAAGTCCAATTCGGTCTCGTTCAGATGGAATGCGTCCGAATAAACGGCGCGGTCCATCTCCGGATTAGCGAGAAAGATTTTGGTCGGGCAGCACTCAGCCACGACTGGCAGTAGGCCGGATTCCTGCAGTTCCTTAAGTGACTGCGTGGCGAGAATCATTGCGGCTTTGTGTTTGCGCCATGTTTTCTGGGCTTGCACGATATAGCTGCGGATGATTTCGTTCCGAAAGAAGAGCCACGCTTCATCCATCAGAAACATCTTGAATCTGCCCAGTCTCGTCGGATCGGTGATCTGGTTTGATGTGCGGTGGAGGATGTAAAACAGCAGGGGTTCGAGAAGCTCTGGGGAATCTCCCCATCCACGGAAATTGAAGGTTTGAAAATCACTGAACGAGAGTGTGTCGTCGGTGTTGTCGAACAGAAACCCGTATTGCCCAGATCGGGTCCATCGATGCAAACGGTCCTTAAGCTCGCCGACGATGCTGGCCAGGTTCGAGATGGTCCTTTGCCCCGGCTCCAAAACGTAGATTCGTTCGATGGCGTTCCACAGTTTCTGCTCTTCCTTGAAGTCCATCCTGTATCGCTGATCCCGTCCTTCGATCAGGACACGAAGAAGCGTGAAAAGAAATTGCATATTTTCCGGGATGGGCGGGAGCGCGAACGGATTGATTGTGAAATCGCGCGACTCGCGCCCAATGTTTAGGTAGGAGCCGCCGAAGATCTCCGTGAGTGACTCGTATCCGCCTCCGACATCAAAGATGTAGGTCTGCGGGTTGTACTTTTGCGCGTTCTGGATTAGGAATACGGATAGAAAGGTCTTGCCTGAGCCGGTCATCCCCAGAATCAGCGAGTGCCCCACCTCGCCACAGTGCAGATTCAGGTAGTACGGCGTGTCGTTATCAGTTTCGAGAACGGCGAGGTACTCGGTATTGAGATAGCTGTTTACCTTCTCCCCCGGAAGAATCGTGAACAAGAAGCTCAGGTCCGCATAGTTGGTATTGAGGAGGTGTAGGCGCCGCAAGTTGAATCGGTAGTTACCGGGCACAATGGCGAAATATGCATTGAGCTGGTTGTACGTTTCCGCGAATAGCGTACCGTCTGCATTCGTGAAGACGCCCGCGAATTCTCCGATTGCGTGATCGAGCGCTTGTCGCTGCTTCCCGTACAGAACAATCGTGAGGGAATATTCTCCAAGGTGTTGACCGTCCCCAAGTGTGCGCAGGCACTCGCCTAGGTCCTCGATATCGGCCTGTTTTGACTCGTCGACCAGAACGTCGCGGGGATTTGTCTTTGACGGATCGTTTCCCAACTGAGATATAAAGCCGGTTTTCGAAATGTTGAAGTGCCGGCGCCGTTTGACGACTTCTTTGCGCGCAGCTCCGGCAGGAATTGGTGTCCACTCTGATACCGCGATGAAATTCGCTTGGATCTTTAGCAATGCATCGAGCACCAATGGGCGGGTCTCGCCGATGGCTTCCTTCATCGTGAGGACACGAACGAAATCGTCGCCAACCCGGAGATGATCACGCTCTGCTTCCAAGGTTGAGTTCGCAACCTGGAAGTCAAGAAACTGAGAATGTTTTGGTGCCCCTTCGATTCGCCAGTCGTCGTAGTTGACCAGTCTTCTGAAGAAGTGAAACTGCTCCAAATCACTCAGAATCTCGATTCGCACAAAATCAGCGAGTTGGTTCACGAATGCCTTTACACGCTGTCCCAGACGCGAAAGGTCGCGTTCAATCTGGGATCGCACAAGCTGCTTTATCCCTCTATTGCTGAACTGGGCCTTGATTTCGCTTACTGCCCCGGCCGGATCGCCAAAAAGCTGACGAATGGCAGCACTGATTCCGGACTTCGATCGTGATCCTTCAATCAGTACGCAGTAGTAGATCTCGATCTCGAATAGCCGGTCAGCTTTTCCCTGAAACAATTGACGACGGCGATCCACTCCAGCTTGCACAATCGGATGGTCGTAATCTGCGAACGGAATGTCCGGGTGGTTCGTCTTGAATAAATACTGATACACGCGGAAACCCGGGCCAAAGTTCTTGAGGGCGGCTTCCAGCCGCTTAACCGCATATTCCTGCTCGTCGTAATCGAGGCTTTCGTAATCGACGCCGGTCACCTTCAGAACCATCCCAAGGTCACCGCTCTTGGTCAGAAATGCATTGTCGTTCCAAAAGCCATAGAGGTTTATGTGGTCGCAGAGCTCTGCGCTCTCTTTCCAGGGTTTCAGGAGTTTATCTAGGCGTAGCACTACAGCACCTCCACGCGCGGCAGCGTCTGTTTCGCGGCGTCATAACGAGTCTTGAAGCGATCGGATCGTGCGATTATCCGCAGAAATGCTGGATCTGTGTTTGTAACCCAATGACCGAATGCGAATCCGCCAACGAACACAGCAAGGCCGGCTAGAAGACTGTTGAACAGATTGAATGCGCCGACCGCTCCGACGCAGACGAAGAAGAAGAGCGTTCGTTCGACGCCCAGGTAAGTGAGGGGCTTGTGCAGGCTCTTGTAGACTCGGTTTTTGCGCCGATTGTAGGTGTGTGTCTGCATTGGTGCCCCTCATGCTTGCTGAATTCGAGGTTGGTCGTTCGTGGTGGTCGGAAAAATGTATCAAATGGCTTCGATCAGATTCCCCAAAGCCAGTTCAAAACGTTGACGGCGAGCACCGCGATGCCGCTACCCGCAGCGACGCCCGCGAGCGTCTTTTTCGCGCCTGGTTCGCCATGGGCGAACTCATAACCGCCAATCACAATGGCGATGAGGCTCGCGACCTTCGCAACGGTTCCCGTGAACAGGTTTTGAAGGGCAGTGAAACCGGTGTCAAATGGCGATCCGCTTTGCGCGAATGCTACGGCCGGGACAAGCAGGATGAGAGTGACGAAAGACAGGGTTTTGGGGAAACGGTGCGGGAACTTCCAGTGGAAGATTCTGCGCCGGGCGGGGGACGTGAGCGTGATCCTCATTGGCACCTCCGACGGCTTGGTTCCTGCCGTCATGTGCCACACCGTACCGCTGCTTTTTGCTGGAGTCCAAGACCTGTTAGCTATATCGCTATACCTGGTAGGTATGGCTGTTTTGTATTCGTTGCCGCGGAGTGAATCGGACGTCTCTTTGGTTTCTCATTCCGCTGCTTGCGCAGATGGCGGATAAGGATCGGCAAGGCGAGATGTTCTGCTCCACTCCGATGTGCGAATGCAGTATCAGCGGTCCAACGCACCCCTGCAACGGGTCGAGTTGTGAGAGCAGGATCGAGGGCTGTTTCGTTGTCGATGAGCGCGAGGCCGTACCCGGCTTTCACCATCCATTGAATATCGGTGGGGGTCGCAACCAAATTAGTCACATTGGGATATACGCCTATTTCCGCCAACATCTCCATTAGCCGCTTATGCGCGGCAGGGTGGGATTCTGGATTGCGAAAGATTTTCAAGTTCCTCGCAAGCTCAATTGGTGCAACTTCGCTGCGTTGTGTCAGCGGATCGTCCGCCTTCATGCACACAACCAGCGGTGAGGACGCGACTTGTTCTATTACCCAGTCCTCACCAAGGATTGGCAAAGGGAGAAGCGCTCCGTCGAGAGCCTTCTCTTCCATGCATCTCAAGATGTGCGCGGGATCGCCACTGGAGAACTGGATGCGACAGCCCGGAAACAAGCTCATGTAGGCATCGCTGAGTGATCTGAGAAGTTTCGGATTAACGAAGCAAGAAAAGCCAATTCGAAGGTCGGGAAACTCTCCACGGTGAACTGCGGCAGCGAGTTTGCATACTTCATCGCGCAGACGTATTGCTTCCTGCGCGTACGCAGCGATCATCTGGCCCGCGGCCGTCATGCATACCCCGTCCGGTTTGCGCAGGAAGATCCGTAGTCCGAGTGCATCTTCGAGCTCTCGGATCTGTCTGCTCAACGGAGGTTGCGCAATGTAGAGCTGTTCTGCAGCCCTGCTGATGTTAGTTGTTTCAGCGATTGCTGCAATGTACTTCAAATGCCTGAACTCGACGAAATCCGACATGACCGTGAACTCCAGTGGATGATGGTCGTGCCCAGGAACGCATCGAGCTCGCTCCTGTGGAGGCGCTGCAGCACCAGAGTTCCTTGTAGGAATCAAGCGTGTCAACCGGGTACCAACTGGTGCCCAGAGCGAGATGGACTCAAATCTGCCATACCTGAGAGGTATGGCAAGCATGAAAACTGCGGCTTTTTCGGCTTCGCCATACCTTGTAGGAATATCGGCATACCTAACAGGTATTGGACGAATTATCCACAGAAGACCACGATGTTCTTGTCGAACGTGATCCTCATGCGTTCTCCGACTACAGAGATTCCTGTTCACGGAGCTTTGCGATGGCGCTTCAGAACCACCTTCCGATAGAACCGATGCCCAGTCATGGCAATCCTGAACCGAGCCGCGGAAAGATCCTCGCTTTCGTTCCAGACCCGCTACTTGATACAGATGAAGCTGCAGCCGTGATGAAGATTCATCCGAAGACTCTTCAGAAATTGGCGCGAAGGGGAAGCATCCACGGCATCCGCGTTGGGAAGCTCTGGCGATTCCGCGCTTCACATATCCAAGACTGGATCGACAGACAATAGCGCCCCGTGCGCTAAGCAGGTATCGACCTCTGCCCGGCGAAACGGGTAGGCTGAAGACAGCCATCCGTTTCCACCTGTGACAGGAGAAGTCATGTCAAGGCGAACACGGTATCAACAAGGAAGCGTGCAACGCGAAAAGCGGCGCAGCGGACCGGATGTATGGATTTTTCGATGGTATGAGACCGGAGCAGACGGCAAGAACAAATACCGAAAGGCAATCGTAGGCACGGTCGAGACACTCGCAAACGAAGCATCCGCTCTGAAGGCAGCGCAAGCGTTGCGCATCGACGCAAACCAACAAACCCCGCAAGCAGAGGCCGGGCCGGGCACGGTCGCCGCACTTGTTGCACATTACAGGCTGAAAGAATTGGCCGGTGAGCGCAACGGGCGGAAGGCGTTCTCGACACGCGCTGCGTACGAGTCCTACCTAGACAACTGGGTTCTCCCCCGCTGGGGCGAGCACAAGCTGGAGCAGGTGAAACCAGTCGCAGTCGAAGAGTGGCTGGACGGAATAAAGCGGGCCAAAGGAACGAAGGCGAAGATTCGGAATCTCATGAGTGCGCTCTTCTCACACGCGATGCGTTACGAGTGGCTGGATCGAAATCCGATCAAGCTCGTCAGGCAGAGCGCGAAGCGGGAGCGAATTCCCGATGTTCTGGAACTGGCCGAAATCCAACTCCTGCTCAGCAAGCTTGGTGTTCGGGAACGAACTCTGGCCTTGCTTGATGCCGGAACTGGACTTCGAGTCAGTGAACTTCTGGCCTTGCGCTGGCGGGACGTTGATTTCGAAAACCTCGAGCTGAATGTGACTCGGTCAATCTGGCATCAGGTGATCGGTGACTGCAAAACTGAAGCGTCAGCAAAGCCGGTGCCGTTGGACGCCTACATGGCGGAAGATCTACGGCGCTGGAGGCGCCAGAGTGCTTACGCTCAGGACGACGATTACGTTTTTGCCAGTGAGACGATGAAGGGCACGCAGCCGTATTGGCCCGACAATCTCATGAAGCGCCATATCCGGCCGGTGGCGAAAGCAAACGGCATTCACAAGAGCATCGGTTGGCACACCTTTCGTCATACCTTCGGCACGCTGCTGAAGGCAAATGGGGAAGATGTGAAAACCGTCCAGGAGCTCCTACGGCACGCGAACAGCAGGATCACGCTGGAGGTGTACACGCAAGCCGTCACCTCGCATAAGCGAGCCGCACAGAGCAAGGTTGTCAGGATGATGGTTCCGAATCTGGGTGGAACGAAGGATGAAGCGCACCCTTAATTTCGGGGTGTGGGTGCTTATTGCACCCATATCAAACCCGCGACCTCTGCTTTTTTCGGGGGTGTCATGAACCTAAATCCTTTAGATTCATGGCGGGGACGACGGGGCTCGAACCCGCGACCTCTGCCGTGACAGGGCAGCGCTCTAACCAACTGAGCTACGTCCCCAAGGATAACTCTGTCGCCTGGCGACAATATCCTATGGATGTTCTGTTCCACATCCTGTAAGTGAATTGTAGCAGATAATTTGCATCTGTTTGAAACGAAATGCTGTGTATATCTCTACCGAAAATCGAGACACTGCCAATATCAATAAAAAACGCCGCAATTTGCCCTCTAAACAGCTATTTTTTTTGATTTTGGGCAGCGTGTATTGCCTGGTTTTCATTTTCCAGATATCCCAGCGCAATATGTCGAGCGCACAAGTGCTACGCTAGCAGTATTCATGGAAAATTCAGGTCACCAACTGCGTTGTACGGGGTGCGCCCGTGTCATTGAACATGGCGAATTGAAGGAGGACTTCCGCTGCCCTCATTGCGGCGATCTTTACGAGGTCGTTTATCCTTCATGGAGCGCTGGCATGGCTGAGGTTCGCAAGCCAAATGCCAGTGCCATGCGCTGGCTTTGGAAAGAGCGCTGCTGCTCTAATGCTGTAGCGGATAAAAGTGGCGTCTGGCGGTTTCGCGAAATGCTGCATATTCTCCGCGATGAGGCGCATATTGTTTCCCTCGAGGAAGGGAATACTCCTCTCTATCAATTGCGGAAAGTTGCCGAAGCAACTGGAATTGAACAGCTGTTTGCCAAACATCAAGGTATGAATCCCACCGGTTCCTTTAAAGATGCAGGCATGACGACAGCTCTCTCTGTTGCGCATGAAATGAACTTTTCCTGGGTGGCGTGTGCTTCCACCGGCAACACTTCAGCCGCAATGGCCGCCTATGCTGCGCGCGCCGGAATGCGCAGTTTAATTCTGATTCCCGAAGGAAAAATAGCATGGGGCAAGCTTTCGCAAGCTATGGATTACGGGGCGTTGACACTTCAATTACGCACTGATTTCGATGGCTGTGTTCGAGTCTTAACTGAAGTAGTGAAGCGTGCCCCGGTATATCTGCTGAATTCGGTGAACCCATATAGGTTAGAGGGCCAGAAAACGCCTGCATTCGAAATTGCCGAAGCATTTGATTGGGAGGTTCCTGATCATCTCATTGTGCCCGGCGGAAACCTGGCGAATAGCTCCGCCTTGGGAAAAGCCTTCCTGGAAATGAAGCATCTTGGTTTGACAGCAAAGCTGCCAAGAATTTCTGTGATTCAGGCTGCGGGTGCGAACCCACTTTATCGCAGCTTGAAGGAATCTTCTGGTCAAACACTACAACCCGTAGAAGCGCAGACACGCGCGACAGCTATCCGTATCGGCAATCCTGCTTCGTGGAAGAAAGCTGTACGTGTTATTCAGCAAACAGGCGGCTATTGTGAAGAGGTCAGCGAGGCAGAAATTGCTTTGGCAAAAGCTGAGCTAGGTGCTGAAGGAATTGGTTGCGAACCGGCGTCTGCTGTTACCCTGGCTGGATTGAAAAAACTTATCCAGCAGGAAAAAGTCCAGCCAGGCGAACGTGTCGTGCTGCTTCTGACCGGACACACACTTAAGGATTCGGATTACACCATCGCTTATCATCGCGGCGATTTATTGAAGCCTGAAGAAATGATCGGCCACCAACCAGAGATCGAGGCCACTCGCAAAAATGCCGTCGAACTGGACGCTTCGGTTGATTTGGTGCTGCGCGAGCTAGAGAAAGCGGCGGCTCAATGAGCAAGGATGGACTGCATCTTCGACTGCCTGCCACGTCCGCAAATCTTGGGCCTGGTTTCGATGCCATTGCGCTCGCGCTTTCGCTTTTTCTCGATGTGCATGCCAATCCTGCAAAGCAGTATTCCATTCATGCAACGGGACGGAATGCAGATATATGTGGCGCGCTGGAGCAGAATCTATTGCTACAGACATATAAGACAATTCTGGAGAAGAGCGGCGCAAAAGAAGTCCCGTTATCTTTGGAAATTCGCAATGGCATTCCCCTGGGAATGGGTTGCGGCTCGTCCGCTGCAACGCGATTAGCAGGTGTAGCGCTGGCATCGCATTTTGGAAAGCTGGAATGGGATCGCAGCCGCATTCTGACGGAAGCATCGCGCCTGGAAGGACATCCTGATAACACTGCCGCCTGCTGGCTAGGGGGATTCACGATTGCTTGCTGGCGTGACAGCCAGGTAGAAGCCATTTCGTTGACTCCTCGAAGCGCCTGGCGCGCTCTGGTTGTTATGCCGAGAGACCCTTTGGCAACAACGCTCTCGCGCAAAGTAGTGCCTGAAGTATTTTCACGGCAGGACCTGGTGTTTAATCTGCAACGCGTAGCTCTGCTGACAGCAACATTTGCTACCGGCCATGGAGAGTTGCTGCGGACGGCAGTTGAAGACCGGGTGCATCAGCCATATCGTGCAGAAGTTTGCCCTTTGCTAAAACAGCTGCTTCCGCTTTCCGGAACAGACAATGTACTAAGCGTCACTTTAAGCGGAGCTGGTCCATCCGTACTTGTGCTTGTTCGGGGGGAAGCAGGTTCAAATCCGGCAAAAGACATCATTCGCCAGCATGCCGGGGAAGATGTTGAAATACTGGACTGCAACCTGGAATTGAATCCGGCTCTTTGTCAAACCATATAAAGCCTTATGACGGTTACTTTTACATTACTTAAGTTTTCTTTACAGAATGCAGCGCAAACGTTTAATTTCGCATCCGTGGGCAGTTCTGGGGGAGGGCTGCTCTAGCGTCCGTGACTCGGTAAGTTGGGTCCGGACGCTTTTTGATTTGGAGCCTGGCCCAATTTCCCGTAATTTCGCCCTTGCGACTTTTTTCCACCGCTCGTCATCAAATAAACTGAATGTAGAACCCCAAAATACAGGGGGAGAGTTACGAAGGAGGAGCATGGCAGGTCTGGCAGTAGTAGAAGTGAATGACGCGAGCTTTGAGCAGGAGGTGCTGCAGTCAGATCAGCCTGTCCTGGTTGATTTCTGGGCGGCATGGTGCGGCCCATGTAAAGCTCTGGCGCCCATCGTAGATGAGGTAGCTTCTGAATACAGCGGCAAGTTGAAAGTAATGAAGATGGATGTGGATCGCAACCAGGCGACTCCAATGCGCTACGGTATCCGCGGTATCCCGGCGCTGCTTATCTTCAAAGGTGGAAAAGTCGCTGACCAGATTGTTGGCTATGTGCCTAAAGATACAATTGCACGCAGTATTTCGCGCATCATCGAGTAGAGTCGCATATGCAATGAAAAAGCCCGGCCTGTCCGGGCTTTTTCATGCATATTTGCGAATCACGCCGAGTGCCCGCCCTTGGATGGAAACCTGAGATGCGGGGACGAAAATTGGGTCCATTTCCAAATTGGAAGGCTGCAGGCGAATCATGGAGCCTTCTATGTAATAGCGCTTCAGCGTAGTTTCCGCGCCATTCACCAAAGCTACGATAATTTCTCCTTCGCGTGCCGAACGAACGCGTTCGATCAATACGTAGTCGCCGTCGAGAATGTGCTCGTCGCGCATGGAATCGCCACGCACCTGCAATACAAACACATCTTTATTGCCAATAATGTCGGTAAGAGAAATGGTTTCTGGATTTTCAGAGGCCTCGACGGGAAAGCCGGCAGCAATGCGGCCCATCAGCGGCAGGCGATCTGCTGTTCTGGTTTTGCTGCGAGCAGGCATCACATCGATTGACCGGCTGCGATTATGGGCTCTCTGCAACAGCCCTTTATTTTGAAGATTGGTAATGTGCTTATGCACAGTTGCAAGTGATTTGAGTTCAAGGCCGCGCGCAATCTCCTCAAAAGAGGGTGAATAACCGTTGCGCTGTACAAAGCTGGAGATGAAATCCAGCACTTCTTTCTGTCGCCGTGTCACCGCCATGCTTGCATTGTAGCGAATAAAAAGCGAATTGCGGCAATTTTCTTTGCTCTTTCAGAAGCAATTTTCGGTTTCCGCGAATCTCCCATTTTCTCATTGAATGTCAATAACCTTCCTTTAAGCGTATCTCTCAACTTTCCCAAATTGAACCTGCAAATCATTTCGATTTCTTTTCGGAACTGCACAGTATTTTCCGCTCACATTTCCATTGTGTGCCACCTGCGGAACAGGTGAATGTGTAAACACGCAAGGAGCAAGGATGCGTTTGTTGATTGCAGAAGACGATAACGCGCTAGGCATATTTTTACGTCGCGGACTTGAGGCAGAAGGACATCACGTGCTGCTCGTATTTGACGGCGAAGCTGCTGCAGCATCATTCGCTGCCGAATCGCCGGACCTGACAATTCTTGACCTGAATCTTCCACGAAAAGACGGTACGGAGGTTCTCAGGTTTATCCGGTCGCTCGATGAAGATGCGCCTGTGCTGGTGTTGACTGCCAGAACCGAAATCGAAACGAGGATACAGTGTCTCGATCTCGGAGCGGATGACTGCATGTTGAAGCCATTTTCTCTACAGGAATTACGCGCGCGGTGCCGCGCATTGACCAGGCGGCGGCGAGAAAAAGGTCTCGTACTGCGGTATGCCGATCTTGAAGTGAACCGCGTAGAGCGTTCCGTGATTCGCGCCGGGCGGCAGGTCCAGTTAACCAACAAAGAATTTGCACTGCTCGAATGCCTCTTGCTGGCACGCGGGCGTTCGATTTCACGCTCTGATCTATTGCAACGCGTATGGGAGATGAATCCCCAGGCGGGAACAAATGTTGTGGATGTATATGTGAACTACCTGCGCCGCAAGCTCAATGACACAAGCGCGAATCCATTGATTCGAACTGTGCGCGGACAGGGCTACTCAATCGGTTTGAGTGCATAAAAGAAAGGACATTCCGAATGGCCGCATTTACTTCACCTCTCAAAGCAGCGCCTGCTCGCACCGCGGTGCTCGTCAGCGCCGACCTTTCATTCCGTCAGCGCGTCAAAGAAGCGCTGACCGGTCTGCACTGGAATATTCGTGAAGCTTCGGGGGGAGCCGAAACAATGGCGCATCTGGATGCTGCGCCTGCTGAGGCAGTAATTCTTGATTCCTGGCTCCCCGATCTTGAAGTGCAGGGATTCATCTCGGAATTTGAGCGGATGTATCCGTCAGTCGATCTGGTGACAGTGGATGGTATCGGTTCAGCTAAAACATCGCGCAGCCCTCGCCGCAATGAAATCCTCTACGCATTGCGTAAGGGGCAAGATGAGGATGGAGCAATCTGGAATAGCGCGCCTGTCATCGACTGGCCGAGCAACGAGCAAAATACGATTCATTCTTCTACTCCATCCTCTTTACCGCGTGCCGGATACGATGCGGCTCACCGACTGCCGGAATTTATCGGGCAGCATCCGGAGATGCTGGAGGTAAGCCGTCGTATTCGATTGGCGGCTCCGCACAAAACAGCCGTATTGGTTCAGGGGCCTACGGGAACAGGAAAAGAGCTTGTAGCCCGCGCGCTGCACCGTTTAAGTCCGCGTTCATCGCATCCATTTGTGGCTCTGAACTGTGCGGCTATTCCAGAAGCACTGCTGGAGGCCGAATTGTTCGGGCATACGCGTGGAGCTTTTACGGGCGCGGTGCAGGGAAGAGTAGGAAGAATTGAAGCAGCGCAGGGCGGCACACTTTTTCTTGATGAAATTGGTGAAATGCCGCTGCCGCTACAGGCAAAGCTTCTGCGCTTTGTCGAATGCGGGGAATTGCAGCGTGTCGGTGAAAATGAGCCTGTCCGCGTGGATGTAAGAATTGTAGCTGCAACCCATCGCTCGCTGGCAAAGCTGGCATCGGAGGGTGCATTTCGCGCTGATTTGTACTATCGCCTGGCCGTGTTTCTCATCCGTACGCCCAGCCTGGCTGCGCATAAAGAGGACCTGCCGTTACTCGTACAGCATTTTCTTGCGGAAATGGCAAAGACGAGCCCGGCCAAGCGCATTGATAAGGCAGCGATGGCAAAACTGCAAGGGCATCGGTGGCCTGGAAATGTGCGGGAACTGGAACATGTGCTCGAGCGAGCCTGGATACTGGCAGAAACACGTCCCGAAATCGGTTCCGATGAAATTGAATTTGGTGACATGGCTGTAGATTTCTAAGATTTTTCTAAGCTAAACAGGCAAACATTGGCCCGCTTTCTGCAGAGAAAGAGATGAAGAAATTGCATCTGCCGGCATTATCGGCAGAAAGCGGTGAAAGGCGAGATTGTGCTGGTAACAACACCAATGAGCGATGCTTTGGAGCGGTACATGGACCTCTCCAGCGAGGAGCTGAAATTAACCGCGGAAAATATGGCGAACTTAGACACGCCCGGATATCACGCGCAGGGAATTCATTTTGTTGAGGAAATGCAGCGCTCGCTCAACGATTTAATGAGTGCGCAGACCAGGAATGGAGTTTCCAGAAAGGCGTTTACTCCTGCTATGGCGCGTGTAGGGCTGGTGGATGGCTTGATAGAGCGCCCGGATGGAAATAACGTTTCGATGGATCGCGAAGGTTTAAACATGTCGGAAGCTCAGTTGCAGTTTCGCACCGGCCTGGAATTGTTAAAGCGAGAGATGGCACGTGTGATGGATGCTATTCACGTCGACAACAAGTAGCAGGAACGATGAGGTGACACGATGAATCTTTTTGGAGTTATGGAAGTGAGCGGATCGGCATTGAAAGCCGAGCGTATTCGCGCTGAAGTTGTGGCGGCAAATATGGCAAATGCCGAGACGACACGAACCGCCCAAGGCGGGCCTTACAGGCGGCAACACGTCGTGTTTTCTTCGGCCGCCGCAGAGCCCGGCAGCTTTGCAGGGCAGCTTATGTCGCAGGCCGATCCGCCGTTGGGAGGAGTGAACGTCTCTGCCATTGTTCAGGATCCTGCCAGCACATTACGGCGTTACGATCCTTCCCATCCCGATGCCGACAAAGACGGATATGTATCGTATCCCGATATTAATCCGCTTACTGAGATGGTAGACCTGATGGGGGCAACGCGGGCATATGGATTGAATAGCTCAGCCATACAGGCAACAAAGGGAATGATTAATTCCTCGCTGGATATTTTGAAGTCATAAATAAATTCACGAACCGGAGAAAGGACTCTTATGGAGATTCAATCCGCAATGCAAGCAGTAGACGCGAGCCATCTTTCACCCCTGAACCAGTCTGCTTCCTCTGACGCAAAGACGCCCTTTGCCGGGCTTTTTCAGGATGCAATCGGAAGCCTGCAGTCCTTGGAGGAGAAAGCATCCGCGGCTGTACAAGGCTTGCTCGACGGCAGTGGTGTCGATATACATTCCGCGATGATTGCAACAAGCAATGCTGATGCTGCTTTTGAGCTTTCCCTTGCCGTGCGCAATAAAGGGATGGCCGCTTTCCAGCAAATGATGAATATGCAGTTTTAATCCTGCCTTTAGAACAAAACGAGACGACGCAGAATGGATGAGAATCAACAAATACAAGCAGCGCCGCTTTCGGGATTTTCGCAGCGGATCCGCGCAGCGATGGAGCAATTACGGGAACGGCTGCAGGGCATGGAGCGGCAGCAGAAGCTCTGGCTCATAGGAGCAGCCGGGGTTGCTCTTCTGTGCTTCGCTTCCATAGCCTGGCTTGCGATGCGCACGGATTGGAAGGTGCTCTATGCGGGGCTTGAATCTTCGGATGCGCGCGAGATCGCTTCTGAGCTGACTGCCGCAAATATTCCATTTGATGTTTCTCCGGATGGAGCAACTCTGCGCGTACCGTCCTCTGACTTGGACAAAGCACGCCTGGCAACGACAGCAAAAGGAGGCCCAAAGAGCGGACGCATGGGTTTCGAGCTTTTCGATAAGCCTAACTGGATAGGTTCAGAGTTCGACGAAAAAGTAAATTACCAACGCGCTCTTGAGGGAGAGCTGGAACATACGATCAATACACTGTCCGAAGTGGAGTCAGCTCGCGTGCACTTAGTTATGCCGCACGATTCTCTTTATTCCGCGCAGCGGCGCGATGCCAAAGCCTCAGTGGTTCTAAAGTTAAAGCACCGCTCCCTGAGCGATGAGCAGGCAGATGCTATTCGTAATCTTGTAGCCAGCGCAGTCGACGATCTGCACCCGGAAGACGTTGCGCTTGTCGATGCCGAGGGGCGCCTGCAATTGGGCAAGCATGGAGCGAATGCTGATATAGAGGCGCATGAGCAGGAGTTGGAGGCGAAGCTGATCGAAGTGTTGGAGCCGGTAGCGGGGCCGGGAAATGTGCGGGCTTCTGTGAATGTGGAATATGACAACTCGACTGACGATGAAATCAATGAAACTTTCGATCCTAATAATGTCGTTACTCTCTCCATGCAGCGATCGGAGCAAAGTACAGGGGCGCAATCCGGACCGACCGGGGTGCCGGGAACTGCGAGCAATGCGCCCAATACCAAGCCGCCGCTCTTTCCTCAACAGAGTGTGGGAAATGAAAGTGTGCGCCAGGAGAGTGGAACTTACGGCGCATCGAAGCGCGTGAAACATATAGTACAGGGTGCGGGAAAACTGAGGCGCGTTACCGCGGCGATATTGATCAATCATCATATGGTTGTGAATGGTCGCCAAGTGCGATGGGAGCCGCGAACTCCTATGGAGATGCAGCATTTGACGGAGTTAGCACAGGCGGCAATTGGATTTGACAGCGCGCGAGGCGATCAGGTCAGCGTAGAAGATATGGCTTTTGAAGAAAATGGAGCGTCTCCGCCGGCAACGGCAATGCAGCAGTTCTTTTCCGGAGCAGCACGATCTGAATCGGCATGGAAATATAGCGCGTTGCTTGTGGCTATGCTTTGTCTGGTTTTCTTCGTTATCCGTCCTGCTATGCGCAAAACCATCAATTCAGAGCAGCTAACAACGGCAATCTTGTCGGAAGAGGCGCAACTCACCGAAGGAGAAGCCGCGGCATTGCCTGCAGAAGTTGGTGAGGAGATAACGGAAAACAGGAAAAGGCGGGCACAGCTTGTTTTCGATACAGTTGCTGAACATCTGCGACGCGAACCTGCTCAGGCTACACGCCTGCTGCAAAGCTGGATCCATACAGAATAGGAGAGATGTCCGATGGCAACTGCTGCAAACGTGCCTTTACCGGCAACCAGCCTTACACCTCCATTAAATAGTGACCGTCGATTTTCGGAACGCATGCTGCCTGGCATTAAGAAGGCCGCAATACTCGTCGTGGCTGTCGGTGATGAGCTGGGTAAGAAAATCCTTCAGAATTTGCCGGATGCCGATGTTCAGCGCCTGACGGAGGAAATTGCTGATCTGCGTAATGTTCCTCCCGACATGTCACTGCAGGTGATGGAAGAATTCTTCGATATGCTCGAGACGCAACGCTTCATGATGCACGGCGGCCTCGAATATGCCACGAAACTTTTGGTGGAATCCTTTGGAAAGCAGCGGGCAGAAGATTTACTGGCGCTGGTAAAGCGGGCACAAGAGGCAAGCCAGGGCGATCTTGCAATGCTGCAGAAGGTCGATCCGCAACAGTTGGGCAAGTTTCTCGACGGAGAGCATCCGCAGACTGTTGCACTTGTGCTGGCGCATTTGGATCCTAAACGAGCCTCGCTTGTTTTAAACGGGTTGAGCGAAGAGCAAAAAGTTGCTGTCGTCAAAAGGCTGGCGGAGATGCGTCAATTTTCACCTGAGATGGCGCAGAAAGTAGCTCTCATCCTGCACAAGCGGTTGGAGACAGTGGGCGATACGGGACGCAAAGCCTATGCAGGGTTCAAGGCTGTGGCGGATTTGCTGAACAGGCTGGACGCCGAACAGGCAAAGAAAATTTTGGAAGAGATAGAGGGAGAGGAACCGGAGGTTGCTATCAATATTCGCAATCTCATGTTTACCTTTGAAGACCTTGTGACCGTACCCACGGCGAGTATGCGTGAGCTTGTGGCGGCGATCGACAAGTCGACATTGGCTATGGCATTGAAGGGAGCACGCGAAGATGTGCGTGCGCACATCTTCCGTGTCATGTCATCGCGCGCAGTCGAAATGCTAAAGGAAGATATGGAAGTTCTTGGCCCGGTGCGCACGCGCGAAGTAACGATAGCACAGCATGAAATTCTTAACCTGGCTAGAAAGCTCGAAAATGAAGGCAAGATTATTCTCAAGATCGAACAGGGAGATGATCTGCTCGTTTAAATAGCGCGTGCTTAGGAAAACCCAATGCTACAGAAGATGGAACCAAAAATTCAGCGCCTGGAATATCGTCTCGCATTTGCTCCAGCCGCGGCACCGGTGGTGGAAGCGGAAGCAAACCCCAATCCGGATTATCCTCCGGTTGAAACAGTAGCAACGCTGGTGGAACGTATACGGGAGCTGGAGTCGCAGGCAGCGGAAAACGAGCGTATTTTTGCCGAGCAATTAAAGCAGAATACAGAAGCAGCTTTTGAAAGAGGAAGGGCAGAACAGGAATCAGGCCGCATCCTTTTGCTGCAAAAAATATCCCGAACTTTGGAGCAGTATATCGTCGATTTCGCAGCTGTGCGCGATAACTATCTTAATCAGGTGGAGCATGAAGTTGTTCGTCTCGCACTGAGCATTGCAACCCGTATCCTGCATCGAGAAGCACAGATGGATCCCCTGCTTCTTTCCGGAGCAGTTCGTGTCGCCCTGGGGCAGCTTTCCGATTCTACAGAAGTACAGCTGCATATTCCGGCAACCGAGCATGCGCTATGGGAAGAAATGATTCGACTCATACCGAACCTTCCCATCCGCCCCAAGTTGTTTCCCGAAGATAGTATGGCAGCGGGGGAATGCGTGATTGAAACACCTTTGGGAAGCGTGGACTTAGGAGTAAAAGCGCAACTCGATGAAATTGAGCGCGGCTTCTTCGATTTGCTTGATCGCCGGGATCAGGCGCGTCGAGATGATGCTCGGCCTCGCGAAGCGTGACACGATGGATCTGCTCGCAACATATTTTTCCCGGCTTAAGCAGCGCTCAACCTGGCGCTGGCAGGGTCGAGTTTTGGAAGCAGTCGGCCAGACGATCGAGTCTTCCGGTCCCTTATGTTCTGTAGGAGAGTGTTGCGAAATATTAGACGGCAATGGGCAGCCGCATGCAGCCGAGGTAATCGGCTTCCGGGGAAATAATGTACTTTCCATGCCGTTGGGAAGTATGGAAGGAATTCGTTTCGGCGATAAGGTGTCTGCACTGGGAACACTGCCTTATCTGGAAGCCGGGGAAGGTTTAATCGGACGGGTGTTGAATGCTTCAGGTCAGCCGATCGACGATGGCGGAAGGCCGCTGACTCGCATTGCGATTTCGTTGGATGGCAACGTGCCGAACCCATTGGAGCGAGTTCCCATTAAGCAGCCTTTAGGCACGGGCATTCGCGCCATTGATGGAATGCTGACTGTGGGGCGAGGTCAGCGCATCGGCATCTTTGGAGGTTCCGGGGTAGGAAAAAGCACACTGATCGGCATGATGACGCGTAACAGCGAGGCGGATGTTATTGTCGTCGGGCTAGTGGGAGAGCGTGGACGTGAAGTCAATGAGTTTCTTGAAGACAGCCTCGGACCTGAAGGACGGAAACGTTCGGTCGTGCTTGTATCGACTTCAGATCAGTCTCCGCTGCTACGGCTCCGGGCAGCACTCTCGGCTACCGCAGTTTCCGAATATTTTGCTCAACAGGGTAAGCATGTATTGTTGGTGCTGGATTCTTTGACGCGCTTTGCGATGGCGGCGCGAGAGATTGGACTGGCTGCAGGTGAGCCTCCTACCGCCAAGGGATATACTCCGTCAGTTTTCACTCGGCTGGCTAAGCTGGTTGAGCGAGCGGGGCAATTCCGCAAGGGCAGCATTACAGCCTTTTACACTGTGCTGATGGAGGGTGATGATCAGCAGGAACCGATTGTAGATGCGGCTCGGTCTTTTCTGGATGGGCATATATTTCTGTCGCGCGATCTTGCGGCGGAGGGATGGTATCCGCCCATCCAGATATTGGATTCAGTCAGCAGGCTTATGCCTGCGATTATCGATGAGAGCCATAAAGCAGCCGCGGCATGCATGCGTCAGATGCTTGCAGTTTATGCAAAATCGGAGGACCTGATCCGCATTGGAGCTTATAAGCCGGGAGCAGATATCGATCTCGATCGCGCCATTCGCTCGCGGCCTCTTCTTCGTGAATTTCTTGTCCAAAAGGCGCAAGAGGATGTTTCTTTTATGCAGGCGCGTCATGCGCTTGAAGCTCTCGCAGAGAAGATCAACGCATGAAGCATCCGCTCCACCGCATTCTTCGGCTGCGCTCCCTGCTTGAAGAAATAAGCCGTTTGAATCTGGAGTTCAGGTTGCAAGAGCTGGCTCAATTAGAGAGCAGTGCTCTTCACATCGAACAAGAAAGAAGAACTGCAGTGCGCTCCAGGTATGAATTGATCGGGCAAAAAAACAGCGGCTGGCAGGAAGCTATCCTGCTCGAGGGTTGGCTCGAAAAAGAAAGATACTTCTTGGATTCTGCGCGCGATCAAAAAATGCTGGCAGTCGACGAGGCAAAGGCGGAGTATCTTGAGCGCCGCAAAGAATACCGCCAGATAGAGAATGTGATTGAGGTCAAAGCTGCAGCGCAAGCGATTGCAAGCCGCCGCCGCGAGCAGCAGGAATTGGACGACTGGTTCGGTGGGAATAAGGAAAAGAAGCCTCGCACATGAGATTCCTCTAACCCCCGCATCTTTATTTTGGCAAGCAATCTGCATAATACAGGCCAGGAGACAGTATGGTGCAGTTTGCTGCAAATCCAACTTCAACCGCGGTGGGCATGGAAGAGACGCCATTGCATGTTTCTGTATGGAATGGCGCAGGTTCCGGCAAGTCCCTCGCAGCCAAAGCAGCATCCAAAAGTGCGCTGCCTTCCTTTGCTGCTCAACTTATCGGGCAACCGCCCATTTCAGATGGCATAGGGAAGGACAGAACAGCGTCTTTTGTCGAAAAGACAGAAGATACTGGAAAGCTAACAACAAAAAATCCTTCTGTTGTAGCGGCAGATAACCGGATAGCTTTAGGTAGCGGAAAGCTGAATGAGCGCATCCTCTCCGATCAGAAGCCACAGGAAAAGAAAGAAGCGAGGAAGACCTCGCATAAATCGACAACTCCTTATTCGGATACGAAGCGAAAACAAAAAGATTATACTTCGAGCTCTGCCACAAGTCCGGAATACGCTTTCGTCGTGCATGTTGCGATACCTGCTGCGACAGAGCCACTGCGCGAGCCGGGAAAGAAAATGTTCGCTCGCTCTTCCGGAGCTGATGCAATGCATGTTGATGCCTCGACTTCAACTTCGACTTCAGCTCAGACAGCATCGCTCCATTCCGATTCGGGGGCTTCGACGAAAATACAACCGGCGCCTGCTTCAATATCAGACAGCAAGGCGCAAGAAATTCAGCCGCCAGAAGTACATGATCTTCTTGCCGCAGATCACCCCAGCCTACAAGCTTCCGCGCAGAATATTTCACCGGAACCGCAGCAGCCTGCGCGTAGCGAGCCAGTTCAGCAGAAAACGCCGATGGAATCAGCGCCGGTTATATCAGCATCTATGCCGAAAAGGGAAATACGGGAGTTGCCGGAGCCAAAGATAGGGAACAGGCAAAAAGTCACAAAAGATGTGGCTGAATCCGGAGTGATGCAATCGCATGAAGTGTCTTCGGGTAAAGGCGCAATTTCAGATTTGCCGCGAACATCGGGCGGACCTCTCGCGATACAGGAATTTGTGCGTCCAGCAGAGAATGAAAATGCTTCTTTAAAAAGATTGAGCATTTCACCTCAGGGAAATACATTTCAGCAGCTTGATGCGGGTAGTGCTTCGCCCATGCTGCTGCATAGCAATGCGCACAGCCTGGCTGTAGGTGTACATGATCCGGTACTGGGGTGGGTTGAAGTGCAGACACAAACCGCTGCTGGGCACCTGAATGCTACATTGACGACAGCATCGATGGAGGCGCATGCAAGTCTCGCGGCAGATGGTCCGTCTATCGCTCAATATCTGGCCGAGAAGAACGTTTCCGTTCATAGCGTGAGCGTCCATACGCAGAGCGGCTCTATGGGCGGTGGGCAGTCGCAGGCAAATTCCGGCAATAGTCATCAACAGCCAAGCGCATCACACGACAGGCTGTTATCTGATACCAGCAACTGCCTCACTCGCGGCGCATCTGTCGATGCCCCAGAGGTTCCAGTTATGTCGGAAAACGCACGTATCAGCGTGCGGGCATAAACGTATGAAGAGAAAGGAAAATGATGCAAATCCATCAGGAAGCGACATTAGCGACGACTACAGCATACGATAGTCCATCGGCGACGGATAATTCATCCACTTCGGCTTCGGGCGATTCAACTATCACGGCCAATGATTTTCTCACCCTGCTGGTAGCTGAGATGAAGAATCAAGATCCAACCGCAGATAACGATCCCAATGCGTATATCGATCAACTTGTGCAGGTAAACAGTTTACAGCAGTTAATCCAGATCAATGGCGATCTCGGCGGGTCCAGTTCGTCTTCCAGTTCGGGTGATGCCTCATCGGAAGCGGTGAGTGCGGCAAGCAGGCTTGCAACATCGCTTGCGCCTCATTCCGGCCAACACCTTCAGTCCCATGCCTCTCGGGAGAATTCTTTCGATAAACCTGTAAGTGCAGTGCAACAGGCAGAAGGATCATTCAAAGAAAAACTTCAATCGTAATCACTAGGATACGGAGGAGCTATGCCATCATTTTTTATTCCACTTTCGGGTCTTGAGGCTGACAATACGGCGCTCAATACCATTGCAAATAACCTCGCCAATATGAGCACTGTGGCATACAAGAGCCAGGATGCGCAGTTTAGCGACATGTTTTATCAGCAGGTAGGAGAAAGCGGCTCAGGCGATCCGGAACAGATAGGAGCCGGCACAAAAATTGGCGCGATTTCCACAGATTTCAGTACCGGTACATCAAGTCCGGCGACAGGCATTGCGCAGGATGTGGCTCTCGACGGCGACGGATTTTTTGTCGTCAATAATAATGGCGTGCAGGAATATACACGCGCAGGCAACTTCGCCATCAGTTCCGATGGGCATTTAACGACGCAAAGCGGCCAGCAGGTGATGGGCTACCCGGCATCGGGAGGAGTTGTCAATACGAACGCACCATTGACAGCTATTCAGATTCCGGTTGGGCAGGTTGAACAGCCGAAAGCAACTGCGAATATGTCGATGACAGCAAACCTCGATGCTTCTGCTGCGATAGGAACATCGGTTCAAGGGCAAATCCCCGTATATGATTCGCTGGGCGAGAGCCATATCGCCACAGTGAATTTCCAGAAAACGTCTGCAAATACCTGGAGCTATAGCATCTCGCTGCCCACAGGAGATGCCACCGGAAGCAGCGCGAATAGCGTAGGCACCCTAACCTTTGACGCAAACGGAAATCTCACGGCACCAGCTGCGAATATTTCCGGAATTCAGTTTACCGGGCTCGCCGATGGCGCAAGCAATATGAGCTTCAATTGGAATCTATATAGCTCGGATGGCGGCGCCACAATCAGCCAGGTTGCTGCCGGTTCCGGTGTGGCTTCTTCCAATCAGGATGGTTATGCCAGCGGCCAGTATCAGAGCTTTACCGTGGACTCGAACGGAGTGATCTCGGCCAAATACAGCAACAATCAGACCCAGGTCATTGGCCAGATGGCGGTGGCCAGCATCACGAATGAGCAAGGGCTGACTCGATTGGGAGACGGCAATTACCAGACAACACTTGCTTCCGGTCAGGCAACCATAGGAACGGCAGGAACAAATGGCCGCGGCACGATTCAGGATCAGGCGATCGAAGGTTCGAATGTTGATATTTCAACGCAATTCTCCGATCTTATCGTGGCACAGCGCGCCTTTGAAGCAAATTCTAAGGCGATTACAACGTTCGATACTGTGACACAAGAAACCATCAATATGATTCATTGATGCGTATCTGGTGAGAGTAGAGGCGGTCTTCAAGGTAAAAAGACCGCCTTCTCCATTTATGAGAATTCTCTAATCTTCCTGTCCCGATTTCGGTCATCCAGCTGCACATACTCCTGGCATGACATCGGAAAACCAATCTCTTACAGACACAAAAGAAGTGCCGTCCGTTTCAGGCACAACTGAAGAGACGTCCGTCATCGCCGTAGACCAAGAAGCGGAGGAGCAGATTTCTCTGGCAAAGCTGGCAGCCCGATTGCCGCTTCAGTTGGACTTGCGTGTCCCGCTTCCATCATTTCGTGTTCAGCACCTGCTCTCGCTGGAAAAAGGGCAGGTCATTGAGTCGGACTGGCCGCATAGCGAGGATCTTCCTCTCTGGTCAGGCGATGTGCATCTGGTATGGACCGAATTTGAAGTCATCGATCAGAAGCTGGCGGTCCGCGTAACACGATTGGTGTAAGCACATCGGAAAGAAGAGTTCGGTTGCATGTGGCAAATGATTAAAAAAACATTTTCAAGCATACGCCTGGCCCACACGATACACCCGGAAAGCGACTTGCGGCTGGTAGAGAGGCTTTCGCTTGGGCCCAAGAAGATGCTCTATTTGGTGCATTGCAAGGGGCATGATCTTGTCGTTGCCACAGGTGGCGACTCGATTGTTTCCATCCTGGAGATTGGGTCTGCAGAAGTAGCAGCGAAAACATCACTATCTTCAGTGCAAAAAGAATCGAGGGTGTCATGATGCTGGCCGCCCTATGGATTTTAAGAGCGCCCAGGATGTTGCCGTTGCCGGGGGCGCCTCAACATCTTGCCAATAACAATGGTGTTCCATGGACCATTGTTATTTCACTAACGCTGATCACGCTCTTGCCTGCCATTCTTCTTTCCATGACGCCGATGGTGCGTCTGCTCGTGGTATTTCACTTTTTGCGCCAGGCTCTCGGCACTCAGACTGCGCCTAGCAACCAGGTTCTCATGGGGCTGGGCCTGATGATGACCTGGTTTCTGATGCAGCCGGTGCTGATGGCCGTCGATCAAAAAGCTGTAGAGCCCTTTCGGCAAGGACAAATATCGGGTATCGAGGCAATCGAGCGCGGCGTGGAGCCTCCTAAGCAATTCATGCTGAAGTATGCAAGAGAAAAAGACCTGGCACTCTTCAGTTCCGCGGCTCTGATAGCGCAGCCGAAGACTCCGAGCGATCTTCCGCTACGTGTCATTGTTCCGGCGTATATGCTCTCCGAGCTGAAAGCAGGCTTTGTCATTGGAGCTGTGCTTTTTCTTCCGTTTCTTCTGGTGGATATGGTGATTGCTTCCATCACAACTTCTATCGGCATGTTTCAGCTGCCGCCAGTAGTCGTTTCCACGCCGCTTAAAATTCTGCTCTTTGTCATGGTGGATGGCTGGAATCTTCTGGCGGGATCGCTGCTTAAAAGTTTCTGAATCGAGAAGGAGATACGGTGGGAGCGGATCAGGTAGCGGAGCTAATGCGGCATGTTTTTAAAGAAGCGCTGATTATAAGTGCGCCCATTCTGTTTCTTGCCGCGGCTGTAAGTTTTCTCATCAGCCTCTTTCAAACATTGACCTCGCTGCAGGACCAGACGCTGAGCACGGTTCCCCGGTTGTTGATTGTGTCAGTGGCAATGCTTGTCGGTCTGCCATGGTTTTTGCGGCGAATTATTTATTTCACCGTTACCATGCTGAATGATTTTCACCGCTACATCGGTTAATTTATGGACGAAATACTGTCGCGCGGAAATATCGACTGGAGCCACTTTCTCATTGCCATGATGCTGGCAGCTGTCAGATTAAGCAGCATGATGGTTTCAGCCCCTTTTTTTTCTTCACAGGCCATTCCGAAACAGGCAAAAGCTATTTTTGTGCTGGTTCTTTCTGTCCTTCTAGCTCCGGTTGTCGCATCTTTACCCATGGCCCATGTAGAGCTTGGAATTCTTTCTTTACTGGGAGAAGCAGCCGCCGGTCTGATCTTCGGCTTCTCTCTTAGCCTCGTGAATGAGGTCATGCTTTTTACCGGACAGGTAATGGGTGTGCAATTCAGTTTTTCACTTGTGAATTTGCTCGATCCAAATTCGGACGTGCAGACACCTCTTCTCTCGCAGGCATTTTCTCTTATGTGGACGACCGTACTTGTAGTCGCCGGGCTGGACCGTTCCATGCTGGCCGCCCTGATCCGGAGTTTTGCGCATGCGCCGTTGGGAGACTTCTTTTTTCACGGAGAACAGGCCATCGTTCTGATTCAGATGATGAGCGGCGTCTTCTTCGCAGCTCTGCAACTGGCTGCGCCTATTATGGCAACGACAATTCTGGTTGAGATTGCTGTAGCGCTGGCTGGAAAAATGTCGCCGCAGCTCCCCGTGATGGCTCTGACCGTTCCGGCAAAAACCGTGATTGGCTATGTGATTTTAATTGGCTCGCTTTCTTTGTGGCCGCGCTTTATGGAAAACCACTTCAATCGCTTGCTCGCAGTTGCGGAGCACATGATCGTACAAGGGATGGCCCACGCGTGAGCGGTGATCGCACAGAGAAAGCTACACCCCGACGACGGCAAAAAGCGCAGCAACAGGGGGACCGTGTTCGCAGCCGAGAGCTGAGCGCTGCGGTGGCGCTGCTGTCCGGCGTCTGGGTTTTGGGCAGCGTTGCTCCTCATTGGATCTCGATGTGGGATGGGTTGATGTCTCAGACTCTTGCGCTCGGCTCGCCCGCAGTGTGGCACGAGGATCAGGTCATGCAGACGGCACTGGCCCTGCGCCATGCTGTATTGATCGTGCTGGCGCCGTTAGCGATCCTTTCGCTGGCGATTGTTGCTGCGACGCTGTTTGTTTCAGTGGTCCAGGGCGGAGGCGTGCAGTTTAATGCTGAAGGTTTGCAACTGAAGTTCTCTCGTATAAATCCCGGCTCAAACATCAAAAATATTACCTCGCTTCAGGGACTCTCGCGTTTGGCCAAATCGCTGCTTCCGGCTGGGCTGATAATTTTTCTTGCCATACGCAAGGTCCAGGATCAGCTCTCGATACCGTCACTCAGCGTCATGCATCTCCCCGCTATGTTTTCCTCTGCCTATAGCTTGCTGGTCGATACTGCATGGGTTCTGGTCGGGTGGTCGGCCGTCGACTACATCGTGCAGTGGCGAAGCTGGGAAGACCGCATGCGAATGAGCAAGCAGGAAATACGGGAAGAAATGAAAGAAACGGAGGGAAGCCCGCAGGTGCGGAGCCGCATTCGTGGTCTTCAGCGCCAGATGCGCCGCCGCAAGTTGAAGGCAGATGTGGCGCGCGCAACGGTCGTGATTACCAACCCTACGCATTATGCGGTGGCGCTGCGCTTTGATTTTGACACCATGGAAGCGCCGAAGGTTCTTGCCAAAGGGCGAAACCTGCTGGCAGAACAGATCAAAAGCGAAGCTCGCTGGGCAGGCGTTCCCATTGTTGAGAATCCGCCTCTGGCGCGCTCGCTCTATCGTACGGTTGCAGAAGGGCAATCCATTCCCGTGGATCTTTATGCCGCGGTAGCTGCCATTCTGGCCTATCTCTATCGCAAGCAAGTAGAAGAAAAAATCCGCCGCGAACGCGATCGAGCGGCTGCAGAGAGCGCCGAAGCGCCGAAGGGTTCACCGTCTCCATCTACATCGCCATCCACCAAGGAGGCTCCATGAGTTCTACCGTTATGGTTCCTGCTGCCTCTAACCTGGCAGCGCCGGGGATAGCCGGGAAGGTTTTGAAGCTGATCAAAACGCTCTCGTTGCCTATCGGAGCAATCAGCGTGATCTTTGTAATGCTGATTCCGGTTCCGGCATTTGTTCTCGATCTTTTGCTGGCATGCTCGTTTTCCGCATCAGTTCTGGTTTTTCTTTCCGCTGTGCAGGTACGGCGCGCCGTAGATTTTTCCGTTTTCCCCAGCCTTTTGCTGTTGCTGACACTATTTCGTCTTTCTCTCAATATTGCCTCCAGCCGTCGAATTTTGCTGCATGGCGGAGAGGGAACAGCGGCAGCGGGTAGCGTGATTGAAGCCTTCGGCCAGTTTGTCGTTGGAGGGAATTACGTTGTTGGATTTGTTCTGTTTCTCGCCCTGATCGCCATTCAATTTCTGGTGGTCAGCCATGGAGCTGTTCGCACGGCGGAGGTTACGGCCCGATTCACGCTCGATGCGTTGCCGGGAAAACAGATGGCGATTGATGCCGATTTGAATGCCGGATTGATCGACGAAGCCGGGGCCCGTAAGCGGCGCCAGGCCATCGCGCAGGAAGCGGAATTCTACGGTGCGATGGACGGCGCAGCGCGGTTCAGTCAGCGCGATGCGCTGGCAACGATTCTTATCACTGCCATCAACATTATTGCCGGGTTGCTGATAGGAGTGTTGCAGCAGGGAATTGCGCTCACCGATGCGGCCAAAACATATACGGTTCTCACAGTCGGCGACGGCCTGGTGACATTGATTCCATCATTGCTGGTGTCAGTTGCGGGCGGCATGGTGTTGACTCGCGCCAATTCCGCCAATGCATTGACGGTGGAATTAGGCGCGCAGCTTCTAAAGCGCGGAACCACGCTCTATATAGCAAGCGGCGTTCTTGGCATCCTGTGCCTTATTCCCGGATTGCCGAAATTAGCCTTTTTGCTGCCGGCCGCCGGTTTAGGATATCTGGGCTGGCATATCTCTCGCCGTACAGCAGCTGAGCCTGTAGCAGAACCGGAGCGCAAGCTCGCGGAGAAGGTCCAGACAGAAAATTTGGCGACATTGCTGAAAGTGGACGAACTCAGCCTCGAGATCGGGTTTCAGCTTATACCACTTGTTGATGAAAAGCAGGGCGGACAGATGCTGTCGCGCGTGCGTACTTTACGCAGGCATCTCGCAACTGAGCTTGGTTTTCTGGTTCCTCCCATCCATATTTCAGATAATTTGCGTCTGCGTCCGCGCGAGTATGTATTTTCGCTCCGCGGCATGGAGATCGGACGCTGGCAGACGGAGGGCAACGCACTCTTGGCTGTCAGTGCCGAAGCGGATGCGCATCCGCTTCCCGGTAAGTCAACGCAGGAGCCTGCATTCCTGGTGCCTGCGCGCTGGATAGCTCCACAATTAGAAAGCCAGGCAATCGCTGCCGGCTATTCGGTGGTGGATACGGTCACGGCCATCAGCACGCATCTGGCAGAGATGATTCGTCAACACGCGCATGAATTACTGAGCCGAGCTGAAACAAAGCGCCTGCTCGATACACTCAGCGACACGCATCCGAAGCTGGTCGAAGAGCTAATTCCAAAAATCCTCACGCTCGGTGAGGTGCAGAAGGTCCTGCAGCAACTTCTTCGTGAACAGGTTTCGATTCGTGATCTCGGTTCAATTCTCGACGTACTGATCGAAACCGGCGCAACGACAAAAAGTTTGCCGCAGATGGTCGAAGCCGTCCGGCAATCTCTAGGCCGTCGCATTGTGCAGACGCTGCTTGAGAGCGATGGAACGCTATGTGTTCTGCAGATGGACCCATCCTTTGAAGAGGAGATGATCGAGTGGTTTCAGGGAGAAGCCGGGCCCAGGCTATTAAGCGCAGGCCGCATGCAGCAAACCCCATGGATGAAGCGCTTTGTTGATTCTGTGAAGCAGCTAATCGGATCAAGGTCTTCGATGGCCCTTCCCGTGCTCCTCTGTCCGAGTCCGGCACGGTTTTATATGCGGCGCTGGCTGGAGCCAGTTTTGCCTCGAGTGGTGGTGATCTCTCCACAAGAAATTCCGCCGGATGTCCGAGTGCGATCCATTGGTGTGATCCGATAGGCGGGAAATGGGCAGGAGTGCAACAGAGAGTATGCAAAACATGGGGTCAAAAAGAGAAAATTCGAGCTCTGAAGATACATCCAGATCGCAGGCCATGCTGGCGTCTTTCGCGGATGGGGTGGAGATTGCAGCTGTGCCGCGGGTCGCAGAAAAAAAGAGGCCGACGCGAGCCATGGTTGCAGACCGGGCGCATTTTACCGCAGAAGAAGAACAGGTCATGGTCGAGCATTTGCCGGTGGTACGGTATATTGCCCGGCGTATTCATGAGCGGCTTCCCCAACATGTAGAGATGGACGAGTTGGTAAGCGCCGGTGTTTTGGGCCTGATGGACGCGTTCCGCAAGTTTGATCCGGAAAAGAAAGTGCAATTTCAAAGCTATGCGCAGTTTCGAATTCGCGGAGCGATTCTCGATAGCCTGCGCACGCTCGACTGGAGTCCTCGCGATCTTCGCCGTAAAGGACGCGCTATCGAGCAAGCCATCCGAGTGCTCACTTCACGCTTTGGGCGCTCTCCTTCAGAGCAGGAGATTGCAGATGAGTTGCAAATGGAATTGGGCGACTATCAGCAGCTTCTGGGAGAGCTGAAGGGGCTTGAGATTGGCACGCTGCATATGGAACGCTCCGAGGATTCAGGAGAAGAGGAATTAGCCTATATTCCGAATCGTCCCGAAGACGATCCACTTTTTCGCTGCCTGCAAAGTGAAATGCGTGAGCGTTTGGCGGAGGCAATTGGCAATTTGCCCGAGCGGGAACGTCTCGTGATGACGCTTTACTACTACGAAGAGATGACGATGAAGGAAATCGGACTGACGCTCGGCGTTGTGGAGTCGCGTGTTTCTCAAATCCACGCATCGGCTGTGCTTCATTTGCGCAGCATGTTGACCGGAATTGCAGCGCGTTCTGCTCGTCGCCCGTGATGAAGTGCTTATCGGGAAGGATAAAGAAGAAAAGGAAGAAAAATGGAAAAAAGCCTTAAGCAGGATGAAATTGATGCTTTGTTCCAGGCTGCCAAAGCGCGCTCGCAGGCAACATCTCAGGAAACGCGTTCGCGTGTGCAGTTGTACAGCTTCTCCCGCGCGGGACAGATCAGCAATGAGCAGATGCGCGCCATCAGCTTGTTGAACGATATCTTTGCCCGTAATCTTACGCATAACCTCGGGGTATGGCTGCGCAGCCGTTTCCAGGTCAATCTGGTCTCTGCGGAGCAGATGCCCTTCAACGAATTCATGATGCGCATTCCCGATCTGGCTTACGTTGGATCCGTCCGCCTTGAGCCTTTGCGCGCTCTTTCTGTCATGCAGCTTGATCTGGCGCTGGCCACTCCAATGATAGATCTGCTGTTGGGCGGGGAAGGAAAGCCGGGGGAAGTGCGTGAGTTGACGGATATTGAAGAGTCGATTCTGACGAGCGTAGCTGAAGTAATATGCCGTGAGCTTACGGCAGCATGGCAGCAGGTAGGATTGAGTTTTACTTTTGAGCGCCGCCAATTGCATACGCAGATCGCTCGCGTAATGCCTGTAGGGGAAAAGACGCTTTGTCTCAGCTTTGAAGTGCGCATGCCGGGTGCAAGCGGCATGTTGAATCTTGCTTTTCCTGCCGTCGTTTCGAATACGGTCTTGCGTCGCCTCGTGGGAGACTGGAGCCGCCAACATCGTCATTCTTCCGAGAACCGCAAGCGCATGCAGGAACGAATTGGTTTGGTGAAGGTGGGGGCGGCATTCCAACTGCCTCCTGTCAGCATTCCCGGACGCGAACTTGAAAACTTACACGAGGGAAAAATTTTGAAATTGCCGATGCTCTCCACTCGATACGCGGAATTGCGTATTGGGGGAATACCTCTGTTTGAAGGGCAACCGGTAAGCCATGAAGAGCAGCGCTGCGCTCATCTGGTGCAAATCGCAGCCGCTGCCGCCATCAACGCTTAACTTGGAAAATTGGAGGTGGAATGAAGACATTTCTTGAAGCATGGCTGGCTGAGGCTCCCATGGGCTTGGGCCAGGAACTTGCAGGCATGATAAAGCTCACCGCGATAGATTCATCGACGGAGATACAGAATTCCCTTTGCTGCCGGGTGGAGTTGGAAGGGGCATTTCAGGGTAGTTTCTGGGTAAATGTCGATGCAGGGATGCTGGCTCGATTGTTGGTTGCAGCTCGTGTAACGCCGGAGGAGAAAGACCGCCAGCGAGACAGTGCTTTATGGCAGGGAATTCTTCGACAGGTTGCCGAGCGCGCTGCAAAAGCCTCAGCTCGCTCCGTCGGAGCACCCACGTCCATCACTGCCGTGAGCGAGTCAAAGAAGCCGTCCGGAGTCGTTTTTACGGATTATGAAATCCGCTTCGGAGAAGCAACCGTCCGCATTGCATTTGCCGATGAGGCAAAAGCTGTAAACAAGAAGCAGCATACCGCCACCGCCCCAGCACAGGCATCCACACCCAACCTGTCCTCTAAAGGGATCGAATTGTTGTTGGATATAGAGCTCGAGGCATCATTGCGCTTTGGCTCGAAAGAGATGCCGATAAGCGAGGTACTGGAACTCGGCCCCGGTGATGTCGTGCAGTTGGAGCGCCACGTCTCGGATCCGGTGGATCTGATTGTCGGCGATAAGATTGTTGCGCGCGGTGAAGTTGTGCTCGTCAACGGAAACTTTGGTCTTCGTGTAACGGAAGTAGCAGAGCCCCGAAAATCGCTGGAGAGCATTCGATGCCTATTTTGAGACTGCGGCAGAGCAACATAGCGAGATCTAAAGCTGGCGAACCTCGTCCTCTGCAGAATTCCACGGTTCTATCCGGCTTGTCGCAACAGTGCGGCAATCCCGGCTGCCGCAGTGGATGGATGAAGCTCTGGCGCAGCCGCCAGGTTCCGGTATTGGATGGGAAATGGGCCTGCAGCAAAGAGTGCATGTGGCAGATGACGCAGCGTACGGTTCTTCATGAAGCCGATCAAAATACTTCTATCGGCCATTACAGGCACCGGGTACCGCTTGGATTATTACTGCTTTCCCGCGGAACCATTACGCATGCCCAGTTGCGTCGGGCGTTGGTTTTGCAGAAGAAAGCAGGCGAGGGCCGCCTGGGGGAATGGCTGGTACGTCAGCAATTTGCCGAAGAAGAAGATATTGCCCGCGCGTTAAGTGCGCAGTGGAATTGCCCGGTCCTGACTGCAATACCGCATGATCCGTTTGCAATGGCGAATATCTTTCCCCGAATCATGATTGATACGTTTGGCGTGATTCCTCTGCGTCTTGCCGGAAAGCATCTGCTGTATGTTGCATTTGAGGACAGAATTGATCGTAGCCTGGTGCTGGCAGCAGAACGCATGCTGGGGCTTAAAGTGGAAGCAGGCGTGATGCGTGATGCGGAATACCGCAGCGTGCGGCAACAGATGATGCGGGCACAGTTTCCGAAAACACGCCTTCTTGCCGCAGAAAATATGCGCGGCATGATACACGCATTTACAGCATTGATCGAAGAATGTAAGGCGGTACGTTCGCAGATTGTCCGCGTGCATGATTATTTCTGGCTGCGAATCTGGCGTCAAAACTCCGAAGCCTGGAATGGTTCATCGGAAAATATTGAAGATATGGTCTGTACTCTGGCTTCAAAAGACTGACGATGCAGGAAATCCTCGCGGAATGACAAACACTGCCGATAAGAGCAGTGGAGTGATAAAAGTCCATGAGTGAAATTTCTGCCTTAATTGTTGATGACTCTTCGGTAATGCGGAAGATTGTAGAGCGGGCCTTGCGGCAGGCGGGGTTGCCTTTAAGCAAGGTGCACGAAGCATCGAGCGGTATTGAAGCATTAGACCTGCTCAAAGGCGAGCAGGTGCAGCTGATTCTCTCCGACATCAATATGCCTATGATGGATGGGCTGGAGTTTCTTCGCCAGCTGCGTGCGCAGGAGCTTGCGTCCGAGGTGCCTGTTGTGATGATTACCACAGAGAGCAGCGAAGAGCATGTGAAGGAAGCGATTCTTGCTGGGGCTCAAGGGTATATCCGTAAACCATTTACCGCAGAGCAGGTTAAGGATCGAGTTCTTCCCCTGCTGGGAATGGCATAGTCGTTTTTCGAAATCTTGAGGAATCTGGAGAAAGAGAATGGCAACACCGGCGCGGGAACTACTGCAGGAAAGCACGCACGCCTTCCATCTTGATGAAGCTGTTGATGAAGTATTCCGTTTGATGATGGGGATATCCTGTTCCCCGCTTGAAGAAAGCGTTGCAGAAGGGCAGGAAACAATTACAGCGGTGATCGGCCTTGCCGGAGCAATGAGCGGTGTCTGCACGCTTCGCTGCAGCGTCGATACCGCCTTGCGTATGGCGGAGTGCATGGTGGGCATCCGGCCCACCGGGTTGGATGCCATGGTGAAGGATGCAATAGGAGAAGTTTGCAATATGGTCGCCGGAGCCTGGAAAGGGAAGCACGGAGTGCTGGCGGCCGGATGTATGCTTTCAACTCCCGCTGTCGTCACAGGTACGAACTATCAGTTGCATATGCAGCAACAGGAATTTCGCATCGATCATAATTATCGCTTTGAGGAGCACAAGATCAGCATCAGCGTTATTTGCGAATCGGTACAATAGCTTTCTGCCTATGAGAACTCCCTAATCTTCCACTTCCATCTTTGGTCATTCTTTTGCATTTGTATTAGGCAGAGGAGATCGAAGATGGACAGCGGTTACTACGCAGCTTTTTCCGGGCTGTTGGCACGAACCGAAGCGCTGGACTCAGCCGCCAGTAATCTGGCAAATGCGAATACGAGTGGTTTTCGAGCCGAGCGTGAATTCTTTCGGGACGCTATTGTTGGGCCGAATGTGTTCCGTTCGCAAGTCAATGAGGTCGTCAATGATTTTGGAGTCATTGGTGGAAATCGTATCGACCTCGGACAAGGCGCGCTCACGCATACCGGCAACCCCCTGGATCTCGCTATAGAAGGTGCGGGATTTTTCGCTTTTCAAACCGCGCAAGGCATTCGCTATACGCGCGATGGCTCCTTTCGCCGCTCCATCAATGGAACATTGATCACGTCTACGGGCGAGCCGGTCCTCAATGCCCAAAACAAACCAATTCAAATTCCTACCGGCCAGATCACTATAGGCGTGGATGGTGTCATCACCGTTGGCAATGCAATAGCCGGCAAGGTGGCCCTCTTTGATTTCCCGGCATCCGATGTTATTCCCGAAGGAACCAACCGTTATTCCGTAAAAGCCGGAAGCAAGCCCGTTTTGTCAGCGGCTGCAATTCATCAAGGATCGCTTGAGTCTTCCAATCAGGATGTTATTCAGGGAACGCTTCAGCTGATTCTGGTGCAACGCCAGGCGGAGATGATGCAGAAGGCGCTCTCCATCTTTCACAGTGATTTCGACAAGACTGCCAGCGAAGACCTTCCGAAGGCTTAAGCGAAAGATTTTCAGATCAGGAGAAATTATGATTCGAGCACTTTACACGGCAGCAAGCGGCATGAGCGCACAGCAGCTCAATCTCGATACCATTGCCAATAACCTGGCGAACTCATCTACTTCCGGCTTCCGTCAGCGTCAGTTGCAGTTTCAGGACATGATTTATCAAAATCTGGTTACGCCCGGTGCGGCGCAGAGTCAGCAGACGGTTTCTGCCGGGCTGCAGGTAGGTCTCGGAACCAAATCCGCAGCAACCGAAATCATCATGACGCAAGGCGATCTGAACAACACGGGAAATCCATATGATCTTGCGATTCAGGGAAATGGCTTTTTTCAGGTCTCGCGCCCTGACGGAACAATTGAATACACGCGGGCGGGCAGTTTTCATTTAAATAACCAAGGCCAGATGGTTACTACGGATGGAGACCCGATCATTCCTAACATCACAATCCCTCCAAATGCCACAGCTGTGACCATCACTCAATATGGAGTGGTCAATGCCACGTTGCCCGGCCAGCAGAATCCATCGCAGCTCGGCCAGATTCAGCTGGCGACGTTTGCCAATCCTGAAGGGCTTGAAAGCACAGGAGCCAATCTCTTTCGGGCGACATTATCATCCGGAGATCCGGTGCTTGACGTTCCTGGAGGAACGCAAGGCCTTGGCACATTGCAGCAGGGCTATCTTGAGAACTCCAACGTCGATGTCGTGACGGAGTTCGTGCAGATGGTGCTGGCCCAGCGCGCATATGAAAGCAATTCCAAGGTCATTCGCGCGGCAGACGACATGTACAGCCAGGTAAATAACATGGCGCGGTAAGCAAACGATGAAAAGAATTTTAGTTCTTCTGTCTTCTCTCGTCGTTATGCTTTCGGCGACAGTGCAGCTATCTGCAAGCGCATGTAATGCCTTGCAGCAGGGCTCCGATAAAGCCGGGCAGCGCGTCGATCATTACCTGATTGACTCCCTGTTGCATCGCCGATGGGCGGTTATGGTCGATTGCAGTCATCCCGAAAGGCCATGGACGCTCACAGCGGCGCCTTGGCAGAGCCCGGTGGCAACACATGTTTTTACTGTGAATCCTATTCCCACTTCGAAGGTCCTGCTCGTTCGCGTCGGACAGCGCGTTCATCTCTCGCATATCGACGATACGTCGAAGATCGAGCTTGCAGGGACTGCGATGGAGAATGGGGCGGAAGGCGAAATTGTCCATGTGAAGGTTGGAAAACCTGCCGCATTGCTTGCAGGAAAAGTACGTCGTGATGGATCCGTGGAGCTTTTGCAGTCGGCAAAATGGAAAGATTTGTGAGCCAACACAGATGGGATGGGCGATGACAACAAAGCGGCGCTACTGCATGCTGATTTTTGCATTGTGGATATTTTCTTCTCTATATGCGAATGCATGGGGGAAGGAGAAAACAGATAACGCGACAAAGCCTACGCCCCCCGATCTCGCACTCAATGCCTATATAGCACGCGTAAAAGCGGAGAATGCTGCAGAGGCGCGTACGCCCGGTTCCATCTGGATTCCCGATGGACGGCTTACCCGGCTTTCTGCCGATGTGAAAGCATCGCGCGTTCATGACCCTATTGCTATCGTTGTTTCCGAGAGCCTGGCTGCATCTACCGATGGCACCGTGAAAAATTCTCGCGCCTCGAATGCCGCCTCCTCCATCTCTTCGCTCTTTGGCAAGCTGGCTGGCGGCAATGCGTTAAATAACATGCTGAATCAGAATGCTACATCGGGATTGAATGCGCAGGGAGAGAGTGTCACCAATTCCAGCCTGAGCACAATCGTGGGCGGCGAAGTAGTGGATGAGCTGCCTAACGGCATGCTGGTCATTCAGGCCGTTCGCCAGTTGACCTTCAATCAGCAGACGCAGCTTATCAAGCTCCGTGGCTTGGTGCGGCCTGAAGATGTGAGCCCGCAGAATCAAGTGCTTTCTACTGCGATTACAAGCCTTGAGCTTGAAGTTGTAGGCAAAGGCATCATCAACGATTACACCTATCGCCAGAATCCGGTAGTCCGCTTTTTAGAAAAGCTCATGGTGTTCTAGGAGCACTCTATGACTTGCAAAAATGTTTTCGTGTTCGCGATTTTATTCAGCAGTTGCGCAATGCCGCTGAAAGCCTCGGTTGCAGGGGCTGTCCCGCGAACCAGGCTGGCGCGCGTCAAAGATATAGCCACAGTAGAGGGCGTGCGCGATAACCAGCTTATCGGCTATGGAATTGTAGTTGGATTACGCGGAACCGGCGACAGCACGCAGACAGTTTTTCCGACGCAGACATTGGTTTCCACCCTGGAGCGGATGGGGGTAAACCTGCAGCAGTCGCCGCAGCTTTCGACAATCCGTACGCAGAACATGGCGGCTGTATTTATTTCCGCTAGTTTGCCGGCCTTTGCGCGGCCCGGCAATAAGCTGGATATAACAGTGTCTTCGGCAGGAGATGCGCGCAGCCTTGAAGGCGGCTTGCTTTTGTTAACTCCCTTATATGGCGCCGATGGTCAGATATATGCCGAAGCTCAGGGCCCGCTGGTTTTAGGCGGATATGCCGTAGCCTCCAATGGAAATCTGAAGCAATATAACCACCCTACAACGGCTCGCGTTCCGGATGGAGGTATGGTCGAGCGTTCTGTGCCGCTGGATCTTACGAAAATGCGCACGCTCTCCCTGCTTTTAAATGACGCAGACTTTCGGACTGCGGAACAGATGGCGGCTGCAATCAATAAAGATGTCGCAAGGCCGATGGCGCATGCCGTGGATAGCCGCCGTATCACGCTCGCAGTGAATCCCGGAGAAGACATCCCCGCTCTTTTAGCTCAGGTAGAGTCGGTCGAGGTCGCAACCTATCCCCGGGCCAAGGTCGTCGTGAATGAGCGAACGGGAACGGTTGTGATCGGCGGTGATGTGCGCCTGCAGCCTGTCTCCATTCTGCACGGCGGACTATCCGTAAATGTAGTCACCGAGTATCAGGTGTCGCAGCCTGCTCCTTTCAGCCAGGGAACAACGCAGGTGGTGCCGCAAACCACAGTCCAGGCGCAGGAGCAGCCGGCAAACCGTATCGAATTGAAACAGGGGGCGACCGTCGATACGCTTGTTGCGAATCTGCAGCAGATTGGCGCCACTGCACGCGACATCATCTCCATTTTGCAGGCGATGAAAGAAGCCGGAGCGCTCGAAGCCGAACTGGAGGTTCTATGAATATTTCTGCATTATCATCCCCGACAGCCGCCGATGCATCGGACCAATCGAATCCAAAGTTGCAGCCTGCCGCCCATGAGTTTGAAGCCAGCCTCATGAAGGAGTTTCTCAAGCCTTTGCAACACGATAGCCTGTTTGCCGACGATGCTTCAAAGGATGAGGACAATACCAGCGGCAGCGCCGATACGCTTATGAGCTATGGTGCGGAAGCGATGGCCAAGGCCATCTCTGAGTGTGGCGGTTTCGGTATTGCCACAAAAATTCTCGACCACTTTCATGCTTCCGCCAAGACGCACCCTGGCGATGGAAAAGTGGAGTCGACAAAGTCATGAGAGCGCTCTCAATATTAGCTTTTTTAAGTTACTAAAGTTTCGTCCTCGGTTGTCGATAATAAGAACGAGGAAAATATCGTCATGAACGTAAACGATAGTTTGCATAACCTGCCGGAATCTTTGGAAGTATCGCAAACGGCTCCAGTATCGGCTGTACAGTCGCAATCCGAGCCCAGGCCTTCGACGGCTGCTCCGGCGACGGAAGATCGAGCCGAAGTCAGCATGCCCGCCGCACTGGCGCATAAAGCGATGGAGCTTTCCGATGTACGGATGGATAAGGTAGTTGCAGTACAGCAGGCAATTGCAAACGGAACCTATCAGGTGAGCCCCCAGGATGTCGCCAATAGATTGGTGGATCACCTGTTAGGAGAGCAGAAATAGATGTTATCGATTGCCTCTTTTCCGCTCATTAGCCTCTTGGATCGAACCATCGAGGCGCTGTCAAAGGCTGATGCGGTATCACTAACGCAGGTTGCTGCCGACTGTGACAGTATAGCGATCTGCTCGACCGCGGAAGAGTGGAGTCGCGCATTGACACAGCACGCGGCGCTCGGAAAGGCGCTGGAGCAGACAAGGCGAAATTTACTGATATTCCGAACGGAAGAGCGCGTTCGGAGGTATGGCGACCCAGGATAAACATCTTGGATGCATCGTGTCCGGCAACCCTCCAGAAAGACAAGAAAGGGCAGATGATATGGCAACACTGAATACGGCTTTCAACATTGCGACCGGCGCTCTGGATGCGAACCAGGCGGCCATCAATATCATCGCGAACAATACTGCGAATGCCAACACTCCCGGTTACACGAATGAGCTGCCGCAATGGCAGGAAAATGATCCGGTAACGATTAATGGTACAAGCTATGGGCAGGGCGTCACGATGAGCGGGGCCGAATCACAGCGCGACCTGATTCTGGAGCAGCGTATTCAACAGCAGACGCAACTGCAGTACGACACCGATGCTCGCCAGACAGCGCTTACGTCCATTGAGAACATCTTCAGCGGTGCAACCTCTACCTCTTCGTCGGGCTCATTGGATATAGGAAACAGTATCAGCGGGTTCTTCAGCGCTCTTTCGCAATTGCAGTCAGATCCTGCCGACAGTTCGCTGCGCCAATCTGTATTGAGTGCGGCAAATACACTCGCAAGCTCGTTTCAGGCAGCCAGTTCGCAACTGACTCAGGAGCAAAGCTCGCTTGATCAGCAAAGCACCACGCTGGTGACACAGGTTAACTCATTGACCAAAGCGATTGCTCAACTCAACCAAAGCATTGCCCAGAACGGCGACAGCAACCAGCTCGAAGATCAGAGACAATACGATATCCAGCAGCTTTCCCAGCTGATCGGTATTCACCAGACAACCACGGAAGACAATGGCCTGACAATTACAACCTCCAATGGCGCTCTTCTGGTTGCCAAGGGACAGTCATTTTCGTTAAGCACTTCCATGTCGGGCGGGGTTACACAGATATCCGACTCTCAGGGCAACAATATTACTGCGAGCCTCGCCGGCGCCGGTGGCCAGTTGGGCGGCATTCTCACGGTGCGCGATCAGGATATTCCGCAGATGCAAAGCGCACTGGACACCCTGGCTTTCGATCTTGGAACTGCCATCAATGCTCAGAACGCAGAAGGCGCAGACGCGAACGGAAATCCAGGCGGCGCTATTTTTAATCTTCCTTCGTCGGCAACCGGCGCGGCTGCTTCTATCTCGGTTGCCATTACCGATCCGTCTCAGATTGCGGCAGCATCTTCCGGCAGCGGGTCTTCAAATGACGGCAATTTGGAAATCATGTTGCAACTGCAAAATCAGGGCATTATTAGCGGCAGCACCGCATCGGCTTACTATTCCAGTTTCGTTTCCACTCTTGGCAGCCTGGTTTCAGCGGTTTCCTCCAGCAATACTGCGCAGCAGGCGTCTTTAACACAGCTACAGACGCAGCGGAACTCGCTTTCTGCAGTGAATCAAAACGATGAAGCGGCGGCCCTTGAAAATCTGCAACAGTCCTATGAAGCAGCTGCAAAGGTCTTCACCATACTCGATACGATCATGGCTTCAGCTTTGAACCTGGGCGTGCAAACTACAGTCTCTTAAAGGAGAGGCCGACATGAGATTCGATCCTTCTTATCTGAACCGAGCCGTTGCCTCACTGGACCTGACCTCTGCTGCCGAGCAGCAGCTTACTACTGAGCTTTCCAGCGGCAAGCGGGTCAACGCATTGAGTGATGACCCGGTTGCGTCCGGCACCAATGTTCTGCTTGCAGCGCAGCTAAGCCTGAATGACAGCTTCTCGCAAACAGAAAGCTCGACCGTGGGAAGGCTGCAAGTAGCAGACTCAACCCTCGGCAGCGTTGTTTCGCAGTTGACTCAGGCGATTTCACTGGCAACCCAGGCGAACAATGGAACATTGAATAGCAGCGATCTTCAGTCTCTCTCTGCACAAATCGCCGGTATTCGCGATGAAGTGCTTTCGCTGGCAAACACGACCTACATGGGGCAGTATATTTTTTCCGGAAGTATGGGCAGCACCGCGCCGTTTTCACTGGACTCAAGTACGACACCGAATAACATTGTGTACAACGGAGATTCAGGGGCTGGAGCTGTTTCCTGGATCACGACTCCGAGCGGGCAAAAAATACAAATCAATATTCCCGGTGATCAGATATTTTCCGACTCCTCGACGAATGTATTGCAGGTCTTAAACAACCTGGTCGCCGATTTTGCTTCGGGCACGGCATCAGGCAATGCAATCTCAGATACAACTGCGCTCAATTCGGCGTTGAATCATGTGAGCCAGCAAAGAGTTGTCATTGATAACTCGATTACACAGCTGCAGGCAGCGCAAACTTACACGCAGACGCAGGGAGCGCAGATCACGTCGGCGCAAACAAATCTTATGCAGGCAGATGTGGCGCAGATATCTACCCAGTTGAGTACAGCCGAAACCCAACAGGAAGCTCTTACTCAGGTCATCAATATCCTAGAAAAGAACAATGGCGATCTGTTTAGCCTTCTATAACTACACCAGAAACAAGTTATTTTTCGGCAGCATGGGAAGACGTTTTGCGGGACCGGCGTCCGCGGCTCTTCAGAAGGAAAACTTCACGACAAAAAACGCACTCCCACGGATACAAACCCAGCTTCGCATAGACCCGCTCCTGTAAAAATCCCCGGCGTGCTACGCGGGTCATATCAGGATTCTGGCAATTCGGACAGCGGCTCTTGTTCTCGCTCATTCACCTTCTCTGGCAACAGGATGGAAACAAACACAAGTTACTCTGAATTCTCAAAACTGTGCAAGTCAGGCGGGCAAAAATTCCGGGGACGGGAAATGAATATGTAACTTTATGCGGTACGTTCCAGCGTATTGCTGGAAAGAGACAGCGCCAGTTGAATCAGGTTTTCGGGAGCTAGCGGCTTCAGTCGATGCACAACTTCCATCCCCGCATATTCTTCCTCAGAACCGAGCATGCCGCTTAAAACAAGAACAGGCATGGACGGAAATTGTCTCCGCAATGCCGCCACAAATTGTGGCCCTTTCATGTTCGGCATTAAATGGTCAGTGATAACCAGCCTCACCCGATGGGCTAACTCGGGTGTATCCAGCAATTTGAGCGCATCTACAGGGTTTGTCGCTACCTCGATTTGGTAGCCGGTGCCGGAGAGAATAGCTCGGCGCATACTTGCTTGCACAGCATTGTCGTCAACCAGAAGAATCACATATGGCATAAAAGCAGCTGTCGGGGAAAGAAATTCAATCTTAATGTTGATGTAATAAATACAAAAAATGTTGCTTTATGTTTCTAAATATCAATCTTGTACAAGAGCCAAAGCGTTTTGGAAGTAATCCAAACATAATTTTATTCCGCTTTCCAGGTCAATCTTTGGCTCCCACCCTAACAACTGGCGAGCTCTTGAAATATCGGGGCGGCGCTGCATGGGATCATCCTCAGGCAGTGGTTTAAAGACAATCTTGCTTTTTGAGCCTGTGACGCGAAGAACAGTTTGCGCACACTCCAAAATAGTCCACTCATCGGGATTGCCTAGATTGACAGGCAAATGCTCTTTGCTGCGTGCCATCCGGAGAAATCCGTCAATTTCATCGGAGACATAACAAAAACTGCGTGTTTGATTTCCGTCGCCATATACGGTGAGGTCGATCCCTTGCAGCGCCTGCATTAAAAAATTTGAGATCACCCGCCCGTCTTTGGCCTGCAGGCGTGGTCCATATGTATTAAAAATCCGTACCAGCCGCGTATCGACTTTGCGATAGCGGTGATATGCCATCACCAGAGCCTCGGCAAAGCGTTTCGATTCGTCATAAACAGATCTGGGCCCAATGGGGTTAACATTGCCCCAATAGCTTTCCACCTGAGGATGCACGGTAGGATCCCCATAGCATTCAGAAGTGGAGGCATGTAAAAACCCGGCCTGATATTTATGTGCCAACTCCAGAGCCTGTCGTGTGCCCTCTGAGCCGACCATGAGCGTTTCTATCCCAAGGCGGGTATAGTCTTCAGGGCTGGCGGGAGAAGCAAAATTAAAAATATAGTCAACTTTTCCAAAGTCGAAGGGAAGGCAAGTGTCGTGTTCCTGGAATTCGAATCTTGGCTCGGACCGTAAATGTTCCAGGTTGACCAGAGACCCTGTCGACAGGTTGTCAACGCCAATAACCGAATTCCCTTCAGCTAGGAGTGCGTCCGTAAGATGAGAACCAAGAAATCCAGCTGCACCGGTAATAAGCACTCTCATAGAAATGATTGTTGTCTCTCTCGGAATATGAACCGATGTACTGATTTAAGGTTGCGAATCAATGGTAAACCATGCCCTTTATTGGCAGACGGGATAACAGGCGGAATATCCTGCTTATCTTCCTCAAACGGAACGAACTGAATGTTACGATTCATCATTCCTCTGAGATGATGCCTATGACCCTCGTCCACAGATTCTTCGCCTTCTGGTTCCTCTCCGCATCTCTAACTTTTGCGCAAAGCTTCACGCTGGATCAGGCCTTAAGCGCGCCATTCAACTCGCAGTTGACAGCCGCTCCGGCAGCAGGAGCTTTTGCCTGGGTAGCCGATCAACAAGGGAAGAGAAACTTGTGGGTTGCCGTCAGAGATGTTGCCGGAAACAACTATCATGCTGCGCAGCGTACTGACTACTCGCAGGATGACGGTATCGAGATCGGCGATATCACATGGACGCCCGACGCAACCTCCATCCTTTATGTGCGCGGCGGAGATTTCGAGTTTCCCGAACGTCCCGCGCCGAACCCATCTTTACTGAAAGATGGCGTTGAGCAGGAAATTTGGGCGATCCCAACCAGCGGCGGGGCAGCGCATAAGCTCGCTGCCGGAAGAGCGCCTGCGGTTTCCCCTCAAGGCGCAATCATGGCCTACCTGAATAAAGGCCAGATATGGACCATCTCGCTGAAAGACCCAAATGCCAAGCCGGAGCAGCTGCTTCACACCCGCGGCAGCATCGCGTCCCTCCTGTGGTCGCCAAATGGCCAATATCTCGCGTTTGTCAGCGATCGCGGCGACCACAGCTTCATCGGCCTATATGAAGCCGAAACCGGCATACTTCGCTACCTTGATCCCGCCACAGATCACGACGGCTACCCGGCATGGTCGAGTGACAGCAAGCAACTCGCCTTCATACGGATTCCATACAGCAAAAAAGAAGCGATCTTCGGTCCGCAGCGGACTGGCCAGCCATGGTCCATCCGCGTCGTAGACATCGCCACCGGACAGGGAAAAGAGGTATGGAGCGCAAGGGAAGGCATGGGTAGCGTTTTTCACGAAACCCAAGGCAAAAGCCAGCTGCACTGGACAACCAATGGAGCCATCATCTTTCCATGGGAGGCCGATGGCTGGCTCCATTTATATTCTCTTGCGCCCGGCAACACGGAAGCAAAGCTGCTAACTCCAGGAGAATTCGAGGTAGACAGCGTCGATGCCAATCAAGACGGCTCCAGCATCGTCTATTCCTCGAATCAGAACGATATCGACCGCCGCCATATCTGGAAAATCGACACTGCCACCGGCCATGCCTCCGAACTAACCCAAGGCGAGGGAATCGAGACGTCGCCCATTCTATCGAGCGATAGTAGAGAGATAGCCGTCCTGCGGTCAGATGCCCGTGTGCCGATCCGTCCTGCCATCATCGAAGCAAATGGCTCACTACGTGATCTCGCCCCCAAAACCACCCCTGCATCCTTCCCTGCAGCAAATTTCGTAGTGCCGCGACAGGTCATTTTTTCCGCAGCCGACGGTCTTCGTATCCACGGCCAGCTATTCCTTCCGAAGAACGCCGAAGATGGCCACCGTCACCCGGCTATCGTTTTCTTTCATGGAGGCTCGCGCCGCCAGATGCTCCTCGGCTGGCACTACATGCAGTATTACTCCTATGCCTATGCCATGAATCAGTACCTCGCCAGCCAGGGCTACATCGTACTGTCTGTCAATTACCGCAGCGGCATCGGCTACGGCGAGCAATTCCGCGAAGCCCTCAACTACGGCGCTACCGGAGCCAGTGAATATAACGATGTGCAGGGAGCCGGCATCTATCTGCGCACCCGCTCCGATGTCGATGCAGCGCGCATTGGTGTGTGGGGTGGCAGTTATGGAGGCTATCTCACCGCCTTGGCCCTGGCCCGAGCCTCCGACATCTTCGCCGCAGGCGTCGATTTCCACGGCGTGCATGACTGGAACCTGGAGTTAGGCAATTGGCTGCCCGCCTACGATCCCGCATCCGACCCCGATGGCGCCCGCACCGCGTGGCTCTCTTCGCCGCTTTCATCCGTGAGCACCTGGCGCTCGCCTGTCTTACTCATACAAGGGGATGACGACCGCAACGTCCAGTTCTCTCAAACCGTGCAGTTGGCCGAGGCTCTGCGCAAACAAAAAGTCGATTTTGAAGAGCTCATCTTTCCCGACGAAATCCACGACTTCCTTCTGCACCGCGATTGGCTCGCAGCCTACACGGCAGAGGCCGATTTCTTCGCCAGGCATTTGAAGTAGTACGAATGGTCTGGTTCTACTGGACGTGCACAATGAAAACGCGTACATTTCGATAGAGGCTTGCCTTTGACAACCCCTCGCAGAGCGCCTGATCGGCGCAATCTCTGCGTTTTCAGGTTGCTTTCAATTCTGTTGCACCGTACATTGGGCGGCGTCGGCAAGTTGGTATTTCTGGGAAGGGAAGTATCCGAGCAAAGTGAACCTGACATTCATCGATTGGCTCATCATGCTGCTGTATTTCGCTTTTGTGCTTGGCATCGGCTTTGCGCTCAAGCGGTTCATGCGGACAAGTAAAGACTTTTTCCAGGCCGGGCGATCCCTTCCGGCATGGATATGCGGGCTGGCATTCATTTCCGCAAACCTGGGCGCGCAGGAAGTAATCGGCATGGGCGCATCCGGAGCCAAATATGGCATCGCCACCAGCCATTTCTACTGGATCGGCGCCATTCCTGCGATGATCTTTGTCGGTGTCTTCATGATGCCGTTCTACTACGGATCGAAAGCTCGCTCCGTGCCGGAATTCCTCCGCCTCCGCTTCGATGAAAAGACACGCGCCTACAATGCCTGCTCCTTTGCCGTGATGACCGTCTTTTCCTCCGGCATCTCCATGTACGCCATGGCGCGGCTCATACAGACACTGCATGTCTTCGACTCTCTCTTCCTCAAGTTCAATTTGCCGCTCGGCTGGATTTTCCATTTCGCCATCATCCTCTCGGCGATCATCGTGCTTGGATACATCTTCCTCGGCGGCCTTACCAGTGCCATTTACAACGAAGTCCTGCAGTTCTTCCTCATCGTGGCCGGATTTCTGCCGCTCGTATGGGTGGGCCTCAAGAACGTGGGCGGCTGGAGCGGGCTCAAGGCTGCGCTGCCCGTAGCCTATACGCACTCTTGGCGCGGCATGACCAACGCGCATAACAATCCCTTAGGCGTCGAATGGTTCGGCCTTTCGATGGGACTGGCTTTTGTGCTCTCCTTCGGTTACTGGTGCACGGACTTCCTCGTGATCCAGACCGCCATGGCTTCCGACTCGGAAGAGTCTGCGCGTCGCGTGCCGCTCATCGCAGCCATTCCGAAAATGTTCTTCCCCTTCCTGGTGATTCTTCCCGGCCTGATCGCCATCGCAACGCCCACCATTACCCAGCACGCGATGATGCAGTCAGCGCCCACGCTGAACACGCCCACAACGCAGCCTGCCGTCAATGATCTCTCCGATCCCACGAAGTACAACAAGGGGCTCATCCCCGCCAAGGTCAACCCTCTCACCGGAAAGGTCATGACCGACGAGCACGGCAATCCGTTGCTCGACTACGATCTCGCCATTCCCAACATGCTGTTGCACTACTTCCCGACAGGCATCCTCGGCCTCGGATTGACCGCATTGTTGGCCAGCTTCATGTCCGGCATGGCAGGCAACGTAACCGCCTTTAATACCGTCTGGACCTACGATCTTTACCAGTCCTACATCCATAAAAACGCCAGCGACTCGCATTACCTCAAGATGGGCCGATGGGCCACCGTCGGCGGCATATTGCTATCCATGGCTACCGCCTACGCTGCCACGTCCTTCAACAACATCATGGACACCCTGCAGCTCGTCTTCTCCTTTGTAAACGCGCCGCTTTTCGCCACTTTCCTGTTAGGCATGTTCTGGAAGCGCACCACCGGCCACGCCGCATTTACCGGGCTGGTCAGCGGCACCGTCGCCGCTGTTGTTCACCATGGCCTTACTTTGCCCGCCGATGCGCATCCGGGTATCCACGGCGGATGGGTTACCGTCCTGCACTCTTACCCCAGCGAAATGGCTCAGAATTTCTGGACAGCCATCTGGGCATTTTCTGTGAACTTCATCCTGACGGTTCTCATCAGCTTGATAACAAAGCCGCGGCCTGAGCCGGAGCTCGTCGGGCTGGTCTATTCGCTTACGCCGAAGCCGGTCGAGCACCACATGGCCTGGTACGCACGGCCAAAAGTGATTGCCGTGGGCCTCATCGCTCTGCTTGTCACTCTTAACCTTATCTTCCGCTAGAAAGGAGCCTGCATGAATCTCGATCTGCGCATTCCCATGGGCCTGATGTTTTTGATCGTCGGCATAATCCTGAGCCTTCTGGGCCTCTTTACCCGCGGAAGCGTGATTTACGAGCGCTCAGCCGGCATGAACATCAACCTGATCTGGGGCGTTGTCATGCTCGTCTTTGGATTGGTCATGTTTCTGCTTGGACGCGCCAACGACAAGCGTCTTCGTGCCCAGCCCATCGAGGGCACAAACCGCCCGCTTGGCGGCCACGGCATGGGTCACTAAGCTATTTTTGTAGACATAGTAAAGGCCCATAGGAGTCATACATCCTATGGGCCTTTGTCATTTATGCATGGTAATGAATCAAGGCACGCTCTTTACTGAGGATTTTACTGCTGCTGCTGTTGCTGCTGCTGATCGTCCTTCTTGCCGCCGCCGAATAACCTGGCAAAGAAGCCGCGCTTTTTCTTCGGTTGCGGTGTATTCGTGTCTTGATTATTCACAGCCGTAGTCCCTTGAGCCGGGTTGGGTGGTGGCGTCGTCGGTGCGACCGGTTGTGGTGCCGGTTGCGCCGTTTGCACCGGCGCCGGCGATACCGGCTTTTGACCAATGCCGAAAATCTTCTGGAAGAGATTACGCTGATCGCCATTGGCGTGATCGCACGTATCCGTCGGCTGTGTGCCGTCGAGAAACGCAGCCGTGTAGTCATCGGGGCAGGTTGCATCTGCCAGCAGATTCGTGCCCTTATCGAGTTGAACTTCGGTAATACCTGCCGGCGCCTCGAAATTTTTCGTGTCCGAATACTGCGGCAGCGCCACGGCGCGTTTCATAAACTCAGCCCATATCGGGGCAGCTGCATCCGCGCCCTGCAGCTTGATATCTGAATAATCGTCATTGCCTACCCAGACAATGCAAAGCAGGTTCGACGTATACCCGGCAAACCAGGCATCGTTCGAAGTACCGGTTTTGCCTGCTGCCGGAGCCGTGAAACCCATCGATCGCACTTTAAAGCCGGTGCCGTGATTGATCACGTTTTCCAGAAGGCTGGTCGTCAGGTAAGCAACGCGTGGATCGAGAATCGGCTTACTGGTCGGCGCATAGTCGCTGATAATATCGCCATTGGCGCTGCGTACCGAAGCCAGCATCCAGGGATCGATCTTGACGCCGCCATTGGCAAATACGGTGTAGGCCCCGGCCATATCCAAAGGCGTCGCATCATAGGCGCCAATCGCCATAGCCGGTGTTGCGCGCACAGATTTGATACCGGCATCCCGCGCCAGCGCCGCGACATTATTAAAGCCCACCATCTGCGCAAGGGCGATGGTGGCCACATTCTGCGATTCCTGCAGCGCAAAGCGCGCCGTGATCATTCCATATTGTTCGTTGTGAAAATTATGCGGAGTGTACTCCTGGTTGCCGACCGTATACGTCGTCTGCTCATCGTTCAGCATTGTTATAGGAGTAAATACTCCGCTGGTCCCGTCGCTGTTCGTCAATTGCGCCCCGGAAAGACTGCTGTTAAACGCCGCAGCATAGACAAATGGCTTAAAAATCGATCCGGTGGGGCGATGCCTTACTGCATGGTTGAACTGGCTCATCGCATAATTGCGGCCGCCTACCAGCGCTAATACTTGTCCCGTATGCGGATTGAGCGCGATCAGCGCGACCTGCGGATAGGTGATATTGCTATCGACCGTGGCCGGGCTGTTCTTCGATGCGCGATGCGTATGTTTCTTCGTTATCAGGGCATCCACAATCTTCATGCCCTCATTTACTGCATCCGTAGCAACCGCCTGCAATTGAGGATCAAGCGAAGTGTAGATGCGCAATCCCTGATGGTTATACTCGGCATCGCCCAGCTTCTGCACGATCTGGTCCCGCACCAGGTCCACAAAATAAGGAGCTTCATTGGCATCCACGCTCTGTGTGGCCAGCTTCAACGGGCTGGCCTTGGCGATCTCAGCCTGCTCCTTTGTAATCGCGCCGTTCTCCACCATCGCGTCCAGCACCACATTGCGCCGCTCCAGCGCGCGCTCCGGGTGACGATACGGATTCAGTCGGCTCGGGCTTTGAATCAACCCCGCCAGCAGCGCGCATTCCTGCAGATTGAGCTGGCGCACATCTTTACCGAAATAGGCCTGTGCCGCTTCGCCAAAGCCATTGATGGCAAAACTACCCTGTTGTCCAAGAGAAATTTCGTTTGCATACAATTCGAAGATTTTCTGCTTGGTAAAACGATGTTCCAGCTGAAAGGTAATCAGTATCTGGATGAGCTTGCGACGAAGTGTGCGCTCCGGCGTCAGAAAGAAGTTTTTGGCAAGCTGCATCGTCAGTGTCGAGCCGCCACCCATGTAGCGCCGATCTCCGCGCAGGTCGTGCCACACCCACCCGGTCATGGCATAGTAATCCACGCCCGAGTGCTCAAAGAAGCGTTTGTCTTCAATTGCCGTCACCGCCGGAACCAGATACTGCGGCAGCTCGTTATACGTTATTAAGCGGCGCTTGATTCGGTTCTGGTCTGAAAGGCCGGTGATGAGCAACGGCTCCAGCTCATAGGCCGCAAGCTCCTGGCCATTCGCATCCGTGATCTTTGTCACCGTCCGGCTATCGAAGCTGATCGTAGCGCTGTCCGGCGCATGATACGACTGCGGCCCCGGATGCACGGTGATGCTGTTTGAATTGAGCGAATACGTGCCCATCGGCGATGCGGGATTGATTCCGTCTTCGGTATATCCGGCCTCTCGCAATTGCTGCGCAACAAAGCTGGCCGTGAGCTTCTGTCCCGGTCGCACCTCACGCGGAGCCGCATAGATCTTCGCCGTATTCGTGAAGAGCGGTTTCTCCAGACGCAGATCGACAATGTGCTTGTACTTGAAGTAGTAAAAGCTCAGAAGCGCGAGAAAAAAAGCGAGGACAATCCCAACCGCAATAACTGCGATTTTAAGAACCCTGGGGTTGAGTGCTTTCTGGGAAGCGGATCGTGGGGCGAGTTTTACTTTCAGTGCCAATGGAAACTACCACCTTTATAGTAACGGGTTCGGACCGGATTCGTGTCTCCGCTGGCAGGCCGGGTAGCCCCTCCGTTACCCGTAACCACCTTGGATGCAGTCGCAGCCACTTGTATGACGAAGAATGCAAAAGAAAGTCTTGTCCGGGAATGGACAGTCTCACGCTGAAGCCGGGAACAGCAACGGCTGTTCGGTTTCGCGACATCTCGCCACGATCAGCGTAATATCATCCTGCTGTTCTTCATGGCGAAAGCCCTGCAGCTCTTCAGCAATACGGGTAAGCAGATGCTGAGAAGGCAGATGCTTGTGGCGCTGCATTGCCTCAGCCAGCCGTTCTAGCCCGAACTCCTCTCCATGCTTGTTGCTGGCTTCTGTCACTCCATCCGTAAAGAGTGCAAAAATATCGCCAGGCTCCAAAGATGTTTCCTCCGTCTTGCATTGCCAGTCGGCAAACAGGCCCACAACCGTACAGGTAGAATCCAGCCAGTCGATCCTGCCGCTATTGCGAATCAGCAGCGCCGGCAAATGCCCGCAATTCGCATAGTGCAGCTTTTGCCGCTGATCGTCATATTCGCCAAAGAACAGCGTGGCATACGCATTGTCGGTCGTATTCTCAAAGAAAAGCTGATTCACCGAATGCAACAGCTCCTGTGGGCATTCAAGAAAGGTTCCGAGCTGCCCGCGCAGATTCGCCTGCAAATTCGCCATCAAAAGAGCACCGGCAATGCCTTTGCCCGCTATATCTCCAATCACCAGCCCCAATCGATGCTCTCCCAGGTGAAGGAAGTCATAATAATCGCCGCCTACTTCCCGCGCCTGGATGCACGTGCCCGCATAATCGAGCGATCGTAAAGGCGGAAGCCTTTGCGGAAACAGTCTCGCCTGTACCTGCCGCGCAATCTCCAGCTCCTGCGCCGCGCGTCGTTCCGCATCGCGCCGGGCTTCGTAAGCAAGCCGCGCCATCTCCATTTCGCGCTTCACTTCATCGCGAAACTCCTCAGCGGAAATCTTCCATGCCGCCTCCAGATCGAAGTTTCGCGGACGAATGCTCGGCTCATCCAGCACCCTCGCGCCTTCCATGCGGGAAATGCGGTACGTGCGATGCCCATGATCCGTGCCCGCAAACAGATACCACGTGCTGCCTTTGGCGACCAGGCCCAAAGGATCGACTGTACGCTCCACTCTCTCTTTGCCCGCTCGCCAATAATAAAAAAACAGCTTCCGATCGCATGCAACCGCCTCCTGCACAATCGTCAGCATGGAAAGATTCTCCGATGTGCCGCGCCACCCGGTTGTATCGATATAAAGCCGGTCGCGAATGGAAGAAGCGCGCTCGCGCAAAGGAGCAGGCAATGACGCCATCAATTTTCCGATAGCCCGGTCCGCCGCCGCCGCAAGGTGCTTATCGCCCAGCGAACGAGGCTGCGCCATCAGCAAAGCGCGCAATTCCGCCTCATCCAGTCCCGGCACCTGCGTCCGCCAGTCTTCATCGATCTGCCAGCCTCCATGCGAGCCGCGCATGGCATACACCGGAACCCCCGCAGCGCTCAATGCCTCCATGTCGCGGTGCACGGTCCGCTCGGAAACCTCCAGCTTCTCCGCCAGTTCTCGGCTCGTCATCTGTCCTTTTGCCTGCAGCATCAGCAATGCAGACATCAGGCGATCGGCTCTCATCGCCACTCCAGAAAAAGACTTTTATGATGCGGTAATTATGACAGAAGATGTCATATATCGTGACGTACTTTTATCTGGCTGCCTAATCACCGTTTCAAGGAGATTTCCAATGAAAATGACCGAGCTGTTCTTAGCCGATCTCGAACGTGAAGCCGTATCTACCCGCCGCGCCCTCGAACGGGTGCCCGAAGGCCGCTATGACTGGAAGCCGCACGAAAAATCCATGCCCCTCGGCTATCTCGTAACCGTCGTTGCCACCATTCTCGGCTGGATCGAATTCATGGTGAATGAAGATCAACTGGATATGTCTCCCACTGGCGAAAATAAATTCAAGCCACAAAAAATAACCACCCGCGCCGAGTGGATTGCCGCCCTCGACAACGCCGTCGCCAGAGCCCGCGCTGCTCTTGAAAACACAACCGACGAGCACCTGCTGACAAACTGGCGCTTCGTGGTCGGAGGACAAGTTGCGAGCGAGAATCCGCGCCACATCATGATCCGCGATGCCGTCTTCAGCCATCTCGCCCACCATCGCGGACAGTTGACCGTGTACCTGCGCCTCAACGACGCTCCTGTGCCGTCTTTGTATGGCCCATCCGCAGACGAAAATCCATTTCGATAGCCGATGAAGAGGTTGTCATCCTGAGCGGAGCGAAGATCCTGCCCTGAGCTTGCCGAAGGGACCTGCTTTTTTTCTGGCCAAGCCACAACTCTGGGTGCCCTATCCTGACCCTGAGCGAAGGGGAAGGGTGGGGAAGAATCATCCCCAAAGTCGTATCCTGAGTCATATGCGAGCCATGCACATCGACCGGCCCGGCGGCCCCGAAGTTTTACATATCACTGACCTCGAAACACCGCGTCCCGGCCCCGGAGAAGCCCTCATCCGGGTCGCCGCCGCAGGCTTAAATCGAGCCGACTTGTTGCAGCGCGAAGGGCACTATCCACCCCCGCCCGGAGCGTCGCCGATCCTCGGCATGGAAGTCTCAGGCCATATCTGTGAATTAGGCCCGGGAGTCGATGCCCGCTGGAAAGTAGGCGACGCCGTCTGCGCGCTCCTGCCCGGCGGCGGGTATGCCGAATATGCCGTTGCCGCCGCCGGCTGCTGCCTGCCCGTGCCCAAAGGCATTAGCCTCATCGACGCCGCAGCTCTGCCGGAAGCCGTCTTCACCGTATGGGCGAATCTCTTCGCCACGTCCTATCTGCATGCAGGCGATCTCTTCCTCGTCCAGGGTGGAACCAGCGGCATCGGCACTATGGCCATTCAAATGGCAAAAAGTCTCGGAGCGCGCGTCGCCGCTACCGCAGGTTCCGCCGAAAAGTGCGGCTTCTGCCTCTCGCTCGGAGCCGAACAGGCTTTCAATTATCGAGAAGAAGACTGGCAGGTCAATGCTTTTGAATGGAGCCGCCGAAAGGGAATCGACGTCATCCTCGACATGGTAGGCGGCGATTATTTCGCAAAACACCTAAAGCTCTTGGCCACACGCGGACGCCTCGTTCACATCGCCACCGCGCATGGCGCAGAGGTGACTCTCGACCTGCGCGCCGTCATGCTCAAGCGCCTCGTCATCACCGGCTCCACCCTGCGTTCCCGTTCCGTTGAAGAAAAAACCGCCCTCCGTAACCAGATTGAAAAACAAATCTGGCCGCGCTTCAGTGAAGGAGGCTTGAAACCCGTGGTGCATAAAGTCTTTCCGCTGGAAAAAGCCGCCGAGGCGCATCAGGAAATGAAAGCAGGCGGGCATATCGGAAAACTCCTCTTACAAGTTGAACCCACGAAGTAAATCACTGAAAGGAGCCAAGAGGAGGGAACCATTTCAGTGGACAGGGGATGTTACAAGAGCCCTACCCCGGTTGCGCAAGCCACGGTATACTGGTAAATGTGACAACGACCACAATCGACACCGTTTCTGTTGAGCCGATGCATGGTTCAGCATCTTCTGAGAAGCGCGTACTTCTTCTAAAGCCTCGCGGCTTCTGTGCAGGCGTGGTTCGCGCCATCGATATCGTCAGGATTGCCCTCGAAACCTTTGGCGCACCCATCTATGTGCGTAAGGAAATTGTTCATAACCGCTTTGTTGTGAACGAATTGGCAGAAAAGGGCGCAATCTTTGTCGATGAGATCGACCAGGTTCCCGAAGGGATGCGTGTCATCTACAGCGCGCACGGTGTCTCCCCGGCTGTTCGTCAGCGCAGCAAAGACCTCAAGCTTAAGGTTATCGATGCTACCTGCCCGCTGGTCACCAAGGTCCACGTAGAAGCCGTGAAGTTCGCCAGGCAGGGTTATTCGCTGGTGCTCGTCGGCCACCGCGATCACGATGAAATCGAGGGCACCTTTGGCGAAGCGCCGGACGTAACGCAGATCGTTTCCAGCGCCGAAGAGGTCAAGACCCTTGAAGTACCCGATCCGAATCGCGTTGCCTATCTCACGCAAACCACGCTTTCGCTCGATGAGGCGCGCGACATCATTCACGCGCTCAAAGAGAAGTTCCCGAATATCATCGGGCCGCACTCGCAGGACATCTGCTACGCCACGGAAAACCGGCAAACCGCCGTCAAGAATGTTGCGCACAATGCCGACCTGGTGCTCGTCGTAGGCTCGAACAACAGTTCCAACTCCAACCGCCTGGTTGAAGTCTCGCGCAATCTCGGAACCAATGGTTATCTGATCGACAATTCAGAAGCGATTGACCCCACATGGCTCCAGAATGTTTCTACTGTGGCCATTACTGCCGGTGCTTCAGCGCCGGAAGTGCTCGTCGAAGACGTCGTAAATTATTTGCGTCAAAAAGGTTTTGGCAGCGTCGAAGAAGTAGAAGTCATGCCGGAAAATGTACGCTTTGGATTGCCGCCGGAGATCGTTCAGGCTATCGCATCGGCTCCGGCGCAGGCTCCTGCATCTATTTAACAAGAATCAAGGAATAGAGTTTTAGCGACAGCATGAATCCAA
>DASRSR010000011.1:0-10530 GCA_035656355.1 Edaphobacter sp. | reverse complement strand
CTGCCATGTATCTGGCTGCTGTGCAATTTCCCGGGGCGTATGAATCAACCCTTCCTTCGTTTTTTCTTCAATAGGAAGTTCAAGCAGCTCAACTAAAGGATCCACGCATACTCCTTCCAGCAATCCTGTAAATAGTTTTATACCGTAACAAAAAGTAATTATACGGTATAAAAAATTTCCAGCTTAGAGATATGGAAAATAATGCGAAAGATACCTTGGCAACCGAGTCAAGAGCGTTACATTAGCCTAGCTTGCTGCGGCCTGCTTCATCTGCGCCACAATGTCGGCTGGCTTCCAGTCATTCGTGGGATACCAGGCAATGACTTTTCCGTCTTTTCCAATCAATACTGTCGATAGCGAATGCGTCAGAGTCTTGTTCTCTCCCGGTGTCACGCCAACATCGAAATATTCAGTCAAAGCGGCAAGCTCTTTCTCCGGTGGCGCAGCAAAGTCCCAATGAAGAAACTTTTCTTTTGTATATTGTCCTGTATAAGCGCCGCCATAGCTACGCAGCACCTTAGGCGTGTCATAGGCTGGATCGAAACTGATGCTGAGCAGATGAGTCTTTTTGTAGAGATCCGGGTCTTTCGCAAGCGCCTGGTCTACGTCGGCAAAGTTATGGCTCATGCGCGGGCAATAATCTGCCAGCGGACACCGTGTATAGATAAACGTAAGCAACAGCACCTTGCCTTTGAACTGGCCAAGATGGATCATCCGATCGCTCTGGTTCAACAGCTTGAAATCCGGAACCGTATCGCCTGCCTTTGGCACGTGATACTGTATCGCGGGCTTGTAGTCCGGGCGCGCCTGACCTACCACGACAATGTTGTCGAGCAACACATTGTTATAGAGTCCATCGCTGTCTTTGTCCGCTCGAATCGTGGCGGTAATCTCATCCCCGGGATGAAGCTCCGTTGCAACGATCGGGTCTTTCAGCTTATATGGCATTGTCATTGCTTCCATAAATCCGGGCACAGCTTCGCCCGCAAGCATCACATGCGAGGCATCCGTGCTGACGACCTTGCCGCGAATATGAAAAGTCACTTGGGTCGTGGCGGAGTGACTAGCCGCTGGGTTTGGGGTTCGTCGGCAACCCCCAGCGAGCAGGGCAAGCGAAAGTGCGGCAAATAAAGCGATACGAGGCACGGCAAAGACTCCTTTCTTGATGATAATGGAAGAAAATCGGGTGGGGGTTTGTTTGGCGGATCGTGTAAAGGTCGCTCCTTCGGCAGGATTGCTGCACTTCGGCTTTATTTTGACTGGCCTCGGTACGGCCATTCTCGGCCCAATCCTTCCTTTGCTAAGCCATCAGTGGCATTTGCAGGATGCGCAAAGTGGAACATTGCTCCTTGCACAGTTCTGCGGCTCTTTCCTGGGAGGACTCAGCGTCTCGCGCCATCTCCGGCGAAGCCTGCTTGTTGGACTCATTGCGGCCACAATTGGATTTGGCGCATTTGCCCTCGCTCCTGAGTTGTGGTCTGCATGTGTAGGACTCTTTATTGGCGGCTTCGGTCTTGGCCAAACCATTACTGCAACAGACATTCTGGCCGGACGCCGCTACACATCGCACCGTGGCTCAGCGCTTGCTTTGCTCAACTTCTCCTGGAGCTTGGGGGCGATGCTCGCTCCTTTGCTGGCAGCATGGCTGCTTCCCCATATCACGTTGCGCAGAGCACTGGAATGCTTTGCCGGTCTGTTTGCCGTCGCAACCATCGCCATGATCACCGAGCTTTGGAATGCACCGGAAGAGATCGGCATCCAGGATGTTCCAGTCAGTGGCCAACGAATGGGAAGCAGCGTTTTTCTCTATTTTGCCGTGATGCTGTTTCTCTATGGAGGCATCGAAACCTCTCTGAATGGCTGGCTCACCACTTACGCTCTGCGCTATGGAGACAAGAACCTGGCCATCAGCGAGTACACAACCGTACTGTTCTGGATGTCTCTCACCATCGGTCGCGCACTCTCTTCTGCCGTCATGCTGCGCATTGGAGAAAAGACCGTGCAGCGATTTGGTCTTATTCTCGCAGCGCTCTTTACCGTAGGGCTGGCTACATCTCACTCAGCCTTTTCAATTGCTGCTTATACGGTGCTGCTCGGCCTTAGCCTGGCGCCATTCTTTCCATCTACATTTGCTCTGGTCATTGCAGAAAAACCTGTGGCACGGCAAGCCGGAACAATATTGGCGGTCTCCGGGCTCGGCGCAGCCGCCCTAACTTCGCTGATGGGTGTTATCTCCACCCGCGCAGGATCACTGCAGTTGGCATTGGGACTGCCTTTGACAGCGGTTATCATCTTGCTGGGGATGAGTCTCCTATGGAACAGGAAGCCTGTCAGGCAAAGCTGAATTTCCAGCCGAACGAAGCGTATAACCGAAAGATGGACAGGAAAGACTGGCCGCCGGCAGAGATCGCTGATGCGTTGCAGCGTGGAGCCCTTGTGGTTACCGCCAATCGACGCGCAGCTCGCAGTCTGCGCATCGACTGTGATCGTCAGAATCGCGCCCAGGGATTAATAAGCTGGCATCCAGCTAGAATCCTCGCCTGGGATGACTGGACTGCAACTCTGTGGCACAGCCTGCTCATCGAAGGCCATACCTCGACGCTATTAATGAATCACACACAAGAGCGTGCCGCATGGAGACAGGTTATTGAAGCCGACGAAGTATCCGGCCTCCACACTGCTGACGCGCTCGCTGGCATGGCTGCGGACACATGGAACCTGCTGTGCAGTTACAACGGACAACAGCACCTCCGCAGAAGTACAGATAGTGTCGATACACGAACATTCCAACGCTGGGCAATCAGGTTTCAGAATCAATGCAAAGCTAACAATTGGCTGTCCCGTGCACAGTTAGAAGACATATTGCGAAGCTTTGTAGAGTCAGGCAAGATCGAGCTTGCAGAAACCACAATCGCACTTGTAGGTTTCGATTCTTTTACCCCAGCGCAAAGCTCGCTTCTTCAGCAGATATCCAAATCCGGCGTTCCATTGGAACACCTGCACCCAACCAGACCTGCAGTTCAGCACGCATTGACGATTGCTCCCGATGAGCGCGACGAGCTACGCGCAGCGGCAACCTGGGCAAGGCGTGTGCTCGAGCATAAAAACGAAGCACGAATCGCAGTCATCGTTCCATCCCTCGATGGGCAGCGCTCTGAGATTGACCGGACATTTCGCGAAATCCTGGCACCGGAATTGCAGAACATCGCCGTCAGCGCAAACGCTGGTCCCTTTGAATTCTCCGTCGGCACCATGCTTGCCAGAACTCCAATAGCAATTACAGCCATTCATCTCTTGAGATGGATGGCCACTCCGTTGCCCATCGAGCAAGTCAGCGCATTGTTGCTTTCTCCCTATTTCGCCGCAGGAAATTCCGAACTTCAAGCCGCCGCTGAATTCGACGCTTTCGAACTGCGCCAGGCAAAGATACTGCGGCCTGAAATCTCAATTGAATGGCTGATTGCCGCAATCGCGCACTCGCCACAGCGAATTCAATTGAGCGGACTAAGCGCTCGCCTCCGTGCCATGCGTGCAGCCGCAGCACAGCTATTCGCCGGAAATGAACCGCGACTCTATTCCGACTGGGCGGAAAGAATGCGGAAGCTCCTTGAGGTCGCCTCATGGGGTCGAGCAACCGGAGAAGACAGCGTTGAATTTCAGGCCCGACTCAAATGGCACAGTGCGCTCGATGAATTAGCAACACTGGACTTCAATGGAACTCGCATCACTTATGTTGAAGCTCTCGATACCCTGGAACAGATCGCAAATGAGATCATGTTTGCTCCTGAATCGCGGGAAGCTCCCGTTCAGATCATGGCCCCTCTCGAAGCTGCCGGATCATCTTTCGATGCAATCTGGTTCTTGCGCTGCGGCGATCTAAGCTGGCCGGCTCCGCAGTCTCCCAATCCACTGCTGACATGGCGCCTTCAGTGTGAACTCAAAATGCCCGGTGTCGATATGGAATTCGATGCCGAACAAGCTGGGCGCACCGCTCAGCGCATCACTGAGAGCGCCGAGACTGTAATCTTCAGCTATGCTGCAGAGTCCGAACAGGGAAAACAGCGCCGCTCGCCAGCCTTGAATGGCCTCTCTCTGGACGAAACCCGCATCGCTGAATTTATGCCAGGCGAACCAGATTGCCCGGCAATCGAACTCGAAGAGATTGCCGATTCCGTTCCATTGCCTTCACTCCCAGACAAAGTAATACGTGGCGGAGCAGAGATTTTACGCTTGCAGGCCGCCTGTGGTTTTCGCGCTTTCGCCGAACGGCGTCTATGGGCCAGCGAAATCTCAAGCGTGACCACAGGAATGGATCCTGCCCAGCGCGGAACGATCGTCCATTGGGTTCTCGAAGCATTCTGGAAAGAGGTGCATACACAGCAGGCACTGCAGGATATGCCTCCATATGCTCGCGAGGCTTTGCTGGATCAATGTATCTCCAACGCAATCAGCAAAGCTGCAGGCCACGCTAGGGCTGCGTGGGATACCGCATATCTTGACATGCAGCGCGAACGGCTGCGGAACCTGCTGAGACCGTGGTTGGAGCTTGAACTCTCACGCGCGCCTTTTACCGTCGTTGATCGCGAAATGGAGTTGAAGGATGCACGCATCGGTCCTCTGCGTATCGATGTTCGTGTCGATCGTATCGACGCGGGTGAGCATGGCGAAATCATCATCGATTACAAAACCGGCAATGCCGATCCCAAAGACTGGCTGTCTGAAAGACCCGATCAGCCACAGCTCCCGCTCTATGCCATCCTCTCGAACAATCAGCTTGAGGCCCTTGCCTTCGCCGAGGTTCGCGCGGGAAAAGATATGGGCCTCGAAGGATTCACAGCAGAGAAGGTCGAAGGAATCACAACGCCCAGAAAAGCTCCGCCAAACCTCAGTGGACAAGTGGTGGAATGGCGAACGGTGCTTACCTCTCTTGCCGAAAGCTTCGCCAATGGCGATGCGCGTGTGAACCCGAAGATGTATCCAGCCACCTGTACCTATTGTTCACAGCGTCTGCTCTGCCGCCTGGACCCGGCAGCGCTCGAAGCCGAAATTGACGACTTCGAAATGGAGATTGAGCATGGCTGAGGTGATCTCCTTTGGCTCTCTAGCAGAGTCCGCAAATCAATCAAAAAAAACACATCCTTCAGATTGGCGTGAACGTGAACAGGCACTCGATATTACCCAGTCCTGGATAGTTGAAGCACCCGCCGGCTCCGGAAAGACGGGTCTACTAATTCAGCGCTACCTCAAGCTGCTCGGTGAAGCGAACATCGAGCAGCCTGAGCAGATACTGGCCATCACCTTCACCGTCAAAGCCACTGGAGAGATTCGCGAACGCATTCTCGCTCAACTGGAATCTACTGCCCAAAATGCGCCGCTGAAAGATGACAGTGACTTCGAGCGTCAAACCCGTGCGCTTGCATTAGCCGTCCTGCAACGTGATCGCGCCCTGCATTGGGGCCTTCTGGACCGTCCTCGCAGATTGAAGATTCAAACCATCGACTCCATCTGCATGGAGATCGCCAGCTCCCTCCCTGTGCTTTCTGGCAGTAGCGGAAAATTATCCCCTGTGCTCAATGCCTCTCCGCTCTATCACGAGGCTGCGCGTCGAACGCTGATGCAGCTTGGCGGCGATGATGCGGCGCTAAGCGATGCTCTCCGAACGGTTCTTTTGCATCGCGATGGAAATCTCGCAGATTGCGAGAACCTTCTGGCACAGATGCTGGAGTTGCGCGGCCAATGGGGCAAGCTGGTTCCCTTGCGTGGACACGAGCTTGATGACGACTATCTGGACCAGACTGTGTTGCCTCGCCTCGAACGTGCACTCGAACAAGCAATTTGCGCTGGCTTGAAGCAGTTGTCTGCAAATGTGCCGGACGATTTTCTGGTTGAGCTCTCCGCACTGGCCTCATCGATGGCACATCTGCCGCCATATCAGGGGGACATCTCGCCCATTGCAGGCTGTGCAGGCAAAGATGCGCCCGGCATCGACGCGGAACATCTCGAACAGTGGCGCGGTCTCATCCACCTGCTCGTCACCGGTTCACGAACATATCGAAGGCGCCTTCTCCTCAAAGATGTGGGCTTTGAAATCACCAAAGAGCAGCAACAACAGCTCAAGGACCTGATTGATCGAATATCACATCGTGACGATCTGCTGGAGGCAATGCGTCATGTAGATTCGCTTCCTCCAGCACAATATCCGCCGGAACAGTGGACAGTAGCCAAAGCGCTCTTCCGCGTTCTGAGCCGTGCACTGGTCGAGTTACAACTGCTGTTTGCCCAGCGCGGAGAGTGCGATTTTGCCGAACTCGGCCTTCTCGCGAAAGCTGCTCTGAACAGCGCCGAAGGAATCCACGATCTTGAAGCTGCATTGGGAATGCGTCTTCAACATCTCCTTGTAGATGAAATGCAGGATACCTCGACCGATCAGTACGAATTGATCGAGCTACTGACCCAAGGCTGGGATGGGCACAGCCAGACCGTATTTCTGGTTGGCGATCCAAAGCAGTCTATCTATCGTTTCCGTCAGGCACGCGTCGAGCGTTTTGTTCAAACCATGCTTGAGAAGCGCTTGGGCGATCTCCCCGTCGGCTGCCTTCGTTTGACGGCAAATTTCCGCTCACAACGTGGACTGGTCGATACCTTCAATCAGGATTTCTCTCTCATCTTTCCTTCGGAACTCAGCGCTTCCAGTCCCGAAGAGGTTGAGTACGTATCGGCAAGCCCGGTGCGTGAAAAATCTGCTGCTGCCGGGGTCGTATGGCACGGCAATCTGTTGCCGCCCCGCGCTCAGGGATCCGATCCCGTCCGCCTCAGAAAATGGCGATCGAGGCTAGACTCGTCCGAAATTCGTGAGATCATCGAAACGTGGCGCGCTCGCCCATTGCCAGCAAACCGCACCGAGCCTTGGAAGATCGCCGTTCTTGTGCGGGTTAAACATCATCTTGCTGGCATTATCGCGGAGTTCAAAAAGGACACTGGAACCGGTCCCATTCCCTTCCGCGCTGTCGAAATCGACGCGCTCAGCGACCGGCAGGAGGTGCTCGATCTCTTCGCCCTCACTCGGGCATTACTCCATCCTGCAGACAGGGTCGCATGGCTGGCTGTGCTGCACGCGCCCTGGTGCGGACTTGGAGCAGCAGCGTTACACGTAATAGCGGGTGCCGACGACGACCGCTTCGCCAAACGCACCATCGGAACCTTGATTGCCGAACGAAAGCATCTGTTGGATGAAGACAGCAGGGCTCATCTCGAGCGCGTCATGCCAGTCTTTCAGGCAGCCGCAGAACAGCGCGGCAGGTTGGCAGTTGCTCAATTGGTGGAGCGCACCTGGCGATCCCTGCACGGCGACATCTATCTCACGGCAGAACAGATGTCGAACGCACATCGCTATCTTCAACTCCTGGACGAAATCGAACAGGAAACCGGCACGCTCGATCTATCGCTTCTGAAGGCGCGACTTAATGATCTATGCGCCGATACAGCGATGCGCGCCGATGCAGTTGACCTGATGACCATCCACAAAGCCAAGGGGCTGGAATGGGACGTCGTGATTGTGCCGTCACTGGAAAAGAGCGGCCGCGCCTCAAGACGCCGTCTACTGACCTGGCATGAACTCGATTCGGAAGATGCGACTGCTGCCAATATCGTTTTGGCCCCAATCCCCGGCAAAGGAGAAGAGTCGCGCGAACTGAATGATTGGCTAAATGGCATCGAAAGAAATCGCGATGCGGCAGAGCGCAAACGGCTCTTCTATGTTGCCTGCACACGCGCAAAAGAAGAGCTGCATCTGTTCGCCAACCCGGAACTCACAAAGAGCGGCCAAATCAGAGATACCGCCAGTTTGCTGAACGCTGCCTGGCCCGCCGCAGAAAAATATCTCTATGAGATCGCTCTCCCACCCTCAGCCGATGTACTCGGTCCTGGGATTGAAGAAGAACCGCTTAGTATCGCAGCTGCGGCTGAAGATAAGCCTCCCATGATTCAACGATTGCCGCTCGATCTCTCCTCCATGCCTTCATCAACAATCACCAGGCTCCCTTACGGAGACTCCGGCGTTCATGCCTCGATCGCTTCATTTCAGCAGCCGCAAGGGTCCTTCGAGGTTCGCGCAGTAGGCAATACCGTTCACGCATTTCTGGAATCCATCGCAAAACAGCTCGCCGGCGGCACTGATGCCGAACAAATCCTGCGGCAGATCGGTAGCTGGCGCACCCGCATCGCTGCGGTGCTCCGCAGCGACGGCTTCGCTGCAGAAAAACTGGACCAGCTTGCATTGCGCGTGATGCGTGCGATGGGAAATACTCTGCGCGATCCCAACGGTCTATGGATATTAAGTGCGCAAACCGATGCGTCCAGCGAACTTGCACTTACATCCTGGGAAGACACACGCCGAAGCGTTCGGTTAGATCGCACCTTTCGCGCCGGAGCAACACCGCAAAGCACCGGTAACGACTTCCTCTGGATCGTGGACTACAAAACCGCCGAACATCAGGGATCTGGCCTTGACGAATTTCTCCGCGAAGAACGCGAACGATACAAGTCACAAATGGAGAGCTATGCTCACATGATGCAGCATGACACGGCCAAATTGCGCTTTGGCCTTTACTACCCCATGCTGTCTCAGCTTGTCTGGTGGTCTCCAGAAAGCGAATCGCTCTGATCGGTACGCGGGTTGTGGCGAATGTCGAACCCGCGCACCCAGAAGATGACATCTTCTGCAATATTGGTGGCGTGGTCACCAACACGTTCCAGATTGCGAGCAATAATCATTGCGTTCAGCGATTGCGGTGTCAGCTCTGGCTTCTCTTTGATCAGCGTGCTCAGCGCATAGAAAGCAGCATCATTCATCTCATCAACCTGATCGTCCAGCAGCAGTACCGATTGCGCAAGCTCTGCATCCGCTTCAATAAAAGCCTGCAACGACTTGCGCACCATCGCGGCGGCCAGCGAAGCCAGCTTCGGGATGTCCACCGGGAGATCGATATTGGCAAACGCGCCCATCTCGCGGACACGAGTAGCAATATTCACCGCCTGATCCCCCACGCGTTCCAGATCGGCATTGATGCGAATCACCGCCAGAATAAAGCGCAGGTCGATCGCCATGGGCTGTTCCATCGCAAGCAGATCGAGCGCCATCTGATCGATCTCGCGCTCCAGCCGATTGATGGCCGGTTCTGAACGAAAGACCAGCTCGCAGATAGAAAGATCGCGCGTGCTGTACGCTTCAATAGAGCGCTGAATCGCCTGCTCCGCCATTCCCGCCATTACAAGCAGCCGCTCTTTCAGGTCGTCGAGACTCTGCTGGAATTTAATCCGCGTCATCCAAACCTCCCGGTAATGTAATCCTCAGTGCGCTTGTCATGCGGATTGGTGAAGATGGTATGCGTCGTGTCGAACTCTACCAGCTTGCCGTTCAGAAAAAATCCTGTGTTCTCTGCGACGCGCGCCGCCTGCTGCATGTTGTGCGTCACAATCACAATTGTGTACTGGCTCTTTAATTGAAAAATAAGGTCTTCGATCTTCGAGGTCGAAACAGGGTCGAGTGCGGAGGCTGGCTCGTCCATCAGCAGCACCTCTGGATCGACAGCCAGCGCCCGGGCAATGCACATGCGCTGTTGTTGACCGCCAGACAGGCTGGCGCCGGACTTCTTCTTCAGATCGTCCTTCACCTCATCCCAAAGCGCCGCCTGCTTCAAAGAGCGTTCCACCGTCTCATCCAGAATGCGCTTATTCCGAAAACCGTTGAGTTTCAATCCACTGACGACATTGTCGTAGATCGACATCGTCGGAAAGGGATTAGGCCGTTGAAATACCATGCCGACCCGACGACGTATCTCTACAGGAGATGCGTCTTTATAGATGTCCACCTCGCCCATCTTCACGATGCCCGTAGCGCGTGCAATCGGATTAGTCTCATGCATCCGGTTCAGGCAGCGGACAAACGTAGACTTGCCACATCCCGATGGCCCGATCAGCGCGGTTGCATGGTTCGCTGGAATATGAAGGCTGATGTCCTGCAACGTATGGTTATTGCCATACCAGGCATTTAAACTCTCAACCTGAATGCCGACTCCCACTAGCTTCCTCCCTTGAGTACGCCGCGGTTGGCATAAATGCGGACGAGCGTGACTGAAATCATAATCAAAGCAATAAGCACCAGCGAGCCTGCCCACGCCAGCCTGTGCCACTCTTCATATGGCGAAATGGCATAGATAAATATCTGCAACGGCAGCGCGGCAATCGGTTGGTTAAGACTGAAGCTCCAGAACTGATTGCCGAATGCAGTAAACAGCAGCGGAGCCGTCTCTCCCGCAACGCGGGCAAACGCGAGCATACAACCTGTGATGATGCCCGGTGATGCTGTTCGCAGGCTGACGGAAACCACAGTCCGCCATTTAGGAACACCCAATCCTAACGCGGCCTCACGGACGGCGCGCGGCACCGTAGTCAGCATCTCTTCCGTGGTGCGTGTCACTGTCGGAATCATCATGATGCCCAGTGCAATACCGCCTGCCAGCGCAGAAAACT
>DASRSR010000010.1:0-19934 GCA_035656355.1 Edaphobacter sp. | reverse complement strand
CGGGGGGTCTTCGCTTTGCTCAGAATGACGCGAGATGAGGTGGGTTCATGCCATCCGTGCATGAAGCTGCGATAGATGGGTGGCCCGGCCGTTTGCACTGCGGGTTTTAAAAAGTCAACGCAGATCCTCCCGCCTGCGGCGGAAGGATAACAACAAAAGGGCAAATAGAGGTCTCTCCACTACGGCCCTTCGGTCGAGATGACGTCAGTTGACGTAGATCTTTGGTTGAAATGATGTGAGTTTCAGGTTGGGCATTCGGGCGATATGATTTGCATCGAGAGATTGTGATGCATCTCTATGCGATAGAAGTACTTAGCACACAAAAGTTGTAGAAAATTTTCGTTGCAACAAGGCAAAGTACTGTTACCGTCGAGCTGAGCAGATTCTGCTCACGAGGGAAACACGATGCGCCGCACACTTCTCACTCTAGCTCTTGCCGCTTTCGGTTTTAGCGGTGCCGCCCATGCCGGCACGATCACCGCAGGTGTCTACAATCTCTACAACGCGTACGTCGCCGGATATTCGGTGACCGGTACGGTTACGTTGGACAACTCCGGCAGGACCACAGCTTCGAACCTGACATTCAACGATCCGAATGTTGCTAATCCCGGGTTTCCGGTCTTTAACCTGCCATACATTACGAATGCCTATAACGGCCTGAGTCAGAGTTACATTACGACGAGTAATCTTGGCGGTCTGATGGCGCTGTATTTCAATACGACGGCAGACACCAATGGAAGACTGAACCTGTGCATTGGCAATGCACAGTGCGGAACCTCGCCGGGGACAACGGATCCCTCGACGTTGCAGGTTTATGGATTCTATAACTGGTCGACTGGAAGCAATCCGGGTCTGGCAACTACGAACTTCAGCAGTGGGTATTTGTCGCAGAACAACGTTGTTACCAATCCTGCAACCTCGGTTGTGTCGGAGCCGATGTCTGTGTTGCTGCTTGGGACCGGCATTCTGGGACTGGCTGGCGCAGCCCGTCTTCGCAGAGCGTAAGGTTCTCTACTATGATTCAAGAATGGGAGCCGATAAGGCTCCCATTTTGATTTAATGGCTGATCTTTGCGGCACGGGTGAAGCCGTGCACTTAACACGCCGGACTTAATTAGAGGTTCTTTTTAATGGCGATGCGCCGCAGAAACGCGTTAGGATGGCGGCATGAAAAATCTGAGCCGTCGTGATCTTTGTGTAGCTCTGTCGGCATTTGCCGCGATGGGAAGCATAGCTAATGGGCAGGCAACTGCCGGTGCGCGCGAAAAGACACTATCGCAGTCTGAAGCGTTTCCATTCGACAAGCTGCCGGTGAATCATTCGAAGAACGGTGGCGAGAGCCGCCCTGTGATTCGGGGTATGCTGGCCACGGGCGAGTATGTAGAGATGCATGAGACGACGTTGCCGCCGGGACAGATGCCGCATCCACCGCATAAGCACAGGCACTCGGAGTTCATGATGATTCGCGAGGGTACGGTGGAGTTCGACAACGACGGCGTGAAGACGCGGCTTGGACCGGGAGGCGTTATCTTTGCCGCCTCGAACAAGATGCATGGCCTGAAGAATGTTGGCAGTGCTCCGGCGCAATATTTTGTGATTGCGATTGGGCGGGAGTCGGGTGTGGAGCGGGTTTGAGTTGGCGCAGGGCTGAAAGGCTTAACACCGATCTGCACCGATGATCACCGATTTAAGGCTGATTGGTGCAGATGCCACAGATTTTAAGGCAAATGCGGGGCTCTTCGCTTTGCTCAGAATGACGGCGGCCCAGGTTTGGACATCCCACTCATGCCGCGATGAGGCTGCGGCATGAATGGGGCACCCCGGGCGTCTGAGTAAGAAAAGATTTTGAAAGACAAAAGCATGTCCTCCCGTCCTGCGGACGGAAGGATGACAACCAAGAAGGGGTGAACGGAAAATCTGCGTCGATGCTTGTTAGCGGAGACGTGAGCCGAGGGCAATGTCTTCCGCAAAAGTGGCGAGGATGGGTTTGCCGTCTTCGCCGTGGCTGGCGGCGAGCAACATGCCGTGGGAGATAAGGCCGCGCATCTTGCGTGGGGCAAGGTTGGCGATGACGACGATGTTGCGTCCGATGAGTTCTTCGGGGGTGTACCATTCGGCGATGCCGGAGAGGATTTGGCGCTTTTCGTAGCCGAGATCGACTTCGAGACGAAGGAGCTTATCGGCCTTGGGGATGCGCTCAGCGACAATGATCTTGGCGACGCGCAGGTCGATTTTGACGAAGTCGTCGATGCTGATCTGCGGAGTGTCGGGAGTGGCCGACGCTGCAGCAGAGGCAGCGAAGGGGCCGGAGGCAGGAGCTTCGGCATGAGGCGGAGTTTTGACCAGATCGGGATGCGGATGGGCGGCTGCGCCTACCTGCGCTCCGGGATTGGGCTCGTCGAGTGCCGAGGTGCGCGGCGGCGCAGCAGGGTGCGTAGGGTCTTGCACGACAGGCTCGGTATGGGTGGTCTTCTCGTCGACGAGCTTTGACGGCTCGGGCTTGGGTGCGTTGTTCTGTTCCATGTCGGTCATGATCTGGATAAGTTCTTTGGGTGCTCGGGGGAAGATGGGAGAGAGTGGGCCGAGTTTGGTGCCGGGCTTGAGGCCTCCCCAGGTGAGACTTGCTAGTTGTTGGTTGCTGGTTGTTAGTTCGGCTAGGTCGAGACCGAGTTGTGACCAGACTCTTGTGGTGGAATAGGGCATCACTGGATAGAGAAGAGCGGTGATCTGTCGCAGACCGTCGCTAGCCACAAATAAAATATTTGAAAGGAGAATGCGATCTTTTTCTTCATTACTCTTTGCTAGCTTCCAAGGAGCGTTGGAAGAGATCATGGAATCAATTTGAGATAAAGCTACATTTACAAAGCTAAGTGCTTGTCCAAAATTATTGCTTTCAAATGTTGCTTCCGCCAAGTGGAATAGACTTGTGATGCTCTCGATCCGCTGGTTCATTGCATCATCAGGAGAAAATAGCGGAATGGTGCAATCGCTGAATTTCTCGATCATCGATAGCGTGCGGCTGACAGTATTTCCGTAGCCACTCGCGAGATCGCTGTTGTAGCGCTGGACGAGTGCGTCGAAGCTGAAGCTGCCGTCCTGTCCGAAGGGGATTTCGCGGAGGAGAAAGTAGCGGAGGACGTCGGAGGCGAAGAGGTCTTGCTGGTGCTTCCAGTCCTCTGCGGCAGAAGACTGTACCTCGGCGGCTAAAGCCGCTTCTCCAACGGCTTTTTGCGGCACGGCTGAAGCCGTGCCCTTAACGGAGTCAGTTGGAGAAGCAGATTCCTCCGCTGCGCTGCGGAATGACAAGGGTGAGGTGGAAGGCGGCGGCGGTGGGCAGAGGGTGCCGAAGGCGTCGAGGATAGTTTCGGTGCGGACGATGTTGCCCCGAGACTTCGACATCTTCGACTCTTCGAAAAGGAGCCAGCCGTGGGCGGTGATGGCCTTGGGGAGTGGCAGACCGGCAGCGAGAAGGAAGGCGGGCCAGTAGACGCAGTGGAAGCGGATGATCTCTTTGCCTACGAGGTGGAGGTCGGCGGGCCAGTAGCGGTTGAACTTTTCGATGTCGGCGGGGTCGTCGGAGCCGTAGCCGATGGCGGTCATGTAGTTGGCAAGGGCGTCGAGCCAGACGTAGATGACGTGCTTTTCGTCGCCGGGGACGGGGATGCCCCACTTGAAGCTGCTGCGCGAGATGCTGAGGTCTTTGAGTGCTCCGGGGACGTAGGGATTGCCAGCGGCGGAGAACCGCAGGTCCTTCGACTCGGCTGCTCCTTCGCTCGGGATGACACTTTCTGATTGTCGAACGGAAGCGACATTGCCGCGGAGGAAGCTGAGGACTTCGTTTTTGCGAACTTCGGGTTGGATGTCGAGTTCACCGCTTTCGATGAGGTCGATGAGGGGACGTTGGTACTCGGAGAGGCGGAAGAAGTAGTTTTCTTCGGTGACGGTTTCAGTAGGTTTGCCGTCGGGGCCGATGGTACCAGGAGGGCCGTCGACGAACATCTCTTCGCCGACGCTGTATTGGCCGGTGTAGGTGCTGAGGTAGATCTTGTCGCAGTCGCGAAGGAGCTGGAAGAGCTTTTGCACGCCTGCTTTGTGGCGGGGTTCGGTGGTGCGAATGTAGTCGTCGTTGGTGATGCCCATCCGCTTCCACAACGATTCGAACTGGGCAGAAACCTGATCGGCGAACTGCTGCGGTGGGATTCCGGCAGCGGCGGCGCTGCGTTCGATCTTCTGGCCATGCTCGTCGGTGCCGGTGAGGAAGAAGGTGTCGTCACCGAGCAGGCGGTGGCGACGGGCAATGACGTCGGCGGCAATGGTGGTATAGGCGTGGCCGATGTGGGGACGCGCGTTGACGTAGTAGATCGGGGTCGTTAAATAGAATTTTTGCTTTGTGTCAGACATGGTGAGGCCAAAGGTTAAGTCTAGCAGGGAGGGCTTGATCCATTCCGTGGCACTTGGTTGAAAGGCTTAACACCGATCTTCACCGATGGGCACCGATTTTAATGACGATCACGAATTAATGGATAAAAACAAATGCGGGGGTCCTTCGCTTTGCTCAGGATGGCGACAAACTTTAAGGACAAATGCAGGGATATCTCCACTGCGCTTCGCTTCGGTCGAGATGACGTGGGGAGTGTGTGTATCCCACCCATCGCGGTAAGACTGCGATGGATGGGGCACCCAGACATTGTTCAGACAAGTTTAAGTCTCGAATTATTTCGAGAAGAAGTGCGGTTCGGTTTCGGCGGCTTCGGCCTGGCTGGCGAGGTTGAGGTGCTTCTCCATCGTGAGGCGGGCCTGTGCCGGATTGTGCGAGCGTATGGCGCGGTAGATCTCGCGGTGCAGCTCGGCAGACTGTTTGAGATCGAGCGCCTTTTCGACGGTCTTTGTACGGCGCTCGTAAAGATTGGCGGTGATGGTTTCCATGAGAGCGGCGAGGATAGGATTGCCAGCGGCGCGGGCAACGGTGCGGTGGAAGCGCACATCGTGGATGAGATACGTCTGCGGATCGTCGAGGGCAGCGTACATCTCGGCGACTTCTTCAGCGAGTTCGGCGATCTGGTCGCCGGTGGCGCGTTCGGCGGCAAGGGCAGCAATGCTCGATTCGAGGACGATGCGGGCCTCGAACATCTGCCAGGGGAGGAAGGGGTGCAGTGCGCCCAGGACGGTGAGTGAACTGGAATCGAATGCGGGTGGGCCGCTGGAGACGAAGGTCCCGGCTCCATGACGGCTTTTTAGCACGCCCATGGCCGAGAGAAAGCCGATTCCGGCGCGCAGGCTGGAGCGGCTGATCTTGAGCTTGCGCGCAAGTTCGCGCTCGGGAGGAAGGCGATCGCCGGGGCGAACTTCTCCGCTGCTGATGAGGCGGCGTACGTGTTCGACCACCTGCATGGTCAGTTGACTGTGGTTGGTTGCTTCCTCATCGACTGCTTTTTTTTTGACTGGCAAGGTACTCTGCTCCGCTTTGGGAGAAGAGTACCACGGTCAGGGAATGAGTTAAGCTGCGACGTGGGTTTCTCCCAGCCGTGGAACCAGAAGCTGGAAGATGACGAGCGCAGTGACGTAGGCAAAGGCGGCCAGGGTGAAGATGAACATTGGATGGAGCGAGAAGAAATGCGCTACCAGCCAGGTGAAGACTGCGCCGCCTGCTGCTCCGACTGCGCCACCGATGCCGACGACGGTGCTGACGGCGGTAGACGGGAACATGTCGGTCGGGGTGGAGAAGATGTTGGCCGACCAGCCCTGATGCGCCGCGGCTGCGAGCGAGAACAGCGCAATTGCGGGCCAGGCATTGGTTGGGAATAGGGCCCCCATGTGAGGAACAAGAAGAATCGGCAAGACGCAGAGAGCGCAGACTAGCAGAGCGATCTTGCGTCCGGAGTTGACGCTGTAGCCGCGGTCCATGAGATAGCCGGAAAGCCAGCCAGCACCAATCGAGCCGACGCTGGAGACGCTGTAGATGACGATCAGTGGATATTTGGCGTGATTCAGGTCCATACCGTAGTTCTCATTGAGGAACTTGGGCAGATAGAAGAGATAAAACCACCAGATGGGGTCGGTGAATCCCTTGGCGATGGAGAAGGCATAGAAGCCGCGATGCCGTAGCAGCGTAGAAAGCTTTGGCGCATTCGGAACGGCTGCCGTGAGATTAGCCTGAGTGGTTGTAGAGCCTCGGCGGAGCTTGTTATAGGGAAAAATGAGCCAAATGATGCACCAGATGAGGCCCATGGAGCCGGTGGTGATAAAGGCGGCGTGCCAGCCCCACTTTGCGGTGACTGCGGCGATCAGGATGGGAGCAATAAAAAACGAGGCGTTAGTGCCGGAGTTGAAGAGGCCAGTCGCAAGAGCACGCTCGTCAGAAGGGAACCATTCTGTGACCGCTTTGATAGCGGCAGGGAAGTTGCCCGCTTCACCCAGGCCGAGGACAACGCGGGCGATGCAGAAGCCGATGACGCTGGTGACAATGGAGTGGCTAAGGGATGCGCATGCCCAGATAAGGATTGCCAGGGCATAGCCGGTCTTGGTGCCCAGCTTATCGATGATGCGGCCGGCGAAGAGCATCCCGATGCCGTAGGCGATCTGGAAGCAGATGATAATGCGGCCGTAGTTGATGTTGTAGGCGGATTGATGGGCGGCATCGATACCGGGAATCCAGCCCATAAAGGGCAGGTGCAGGAGCGGCTCAACCAGGGAGAGGACCGAGCGGTCCATATAGTTGATAGTGGTGGCGAGGAAGAGCAGGCCGCAGACGACCCAGCGGATGTTGGACTTGGGTGGCGCGGATGTAGTGAAGCCCGAATTGGGCAGGCTGGCGGAGTTAGTGGACATTCTGTGAGGCTCCCGGAAAAGATACTGCCAGACCGCGGATGTCGCCGGTTCGGACGTGAATTAGGTTATTGGTGTTCGACGATGAGGATAGCTGTTGATGGGCTACTTGTGTCAAGCACGAACTAAATGGAAGGCTTGACACCAATTAAGGACGATCAAAGATGAGCACGGTGTAATACGGATAAATGCGGGGTTCTTCGATTCGATCAGGATGACGGCGATGGAGGGTGTGCATTCCTATCCATTGCCAGGATGGCGGTCGTGATGAATGGGTACCCCCGATTTTACTCAGCGTGTGCAGCCTCAAGCCTTGCAATCAGCTCTTCCAGAGCACGCTGTCCCCGTTTGCTTAACTGTGTAAACGAAATTCCTATGCGTCCCGGCTCCGGTTTATCGGCGAAGGAAACTTTACCCATTACACGCAAAGCTGTTCCTCCTGCCTGGACCGTCAGCTCGATCGCCGATCCAGGCGCTGCATACACAAAAGGTCGAATCTCAATCAGGCATCCGCCCAGGCTCAGATCCAGAATGCGCCCTGTCCACGAAAGTCCGGGCAGGCGGACCAGAGTGACATGCCCAAGGCAGAGATAACGAGGTTCTTTCCGCCTTTCAGCCTGCTTAGTGCTTAATTCCTCTTCCGACACATCTCTCTTATCGGCAGAAGAAGGCCACAGAATGAGTCAGTACATGTTCAGGATTCTTCCGGGGCCTCCACCTTGCCCCCATCGCGAAGCTTGTAAATCTTCCCTCGATAGTAGAAGCGATCACCGCCATAACTTCCCAACCATAAAATTCCGCCGAGCAGGTCGCGCACCGGATAGATCACCATTCCTCGCGCCCAGTCCGGATCGCCCATCACTCGCAAAATGACGCCCGCCTGCAGCCATCGCTGCACAATCATCCATGACAGCCACACCAGCCCGATGAGTGCATGGCCGCTCAACAGTCCCCACAGCAGACCCAGCAGACCAAAAGGAATAGCAAATGTTAGCCCTGTACCCAGATGCCCCCACGGCCGCGACCGCCGCGTACTCTGCATCCAACGCAACTGGTTCCGAAAGGATAACCAGAACGGCGTATCCTGCACCATCAATCGGATTACATGCGACGCCATGCGAACGCCGATTCCTTTTGCCGCAAGCCGATTCCCTAAAACGAAATCGTCCGCATAGAACTGGCCTAGTTCCTCAAATCCGCCAACTTCCTGAAACGACTGCCGCCGCACAGCCATCGTTGCGCCAAGAGCGAACTTCGTTCCCTCCAGCATGTCAGCCACAAGCACCCCTGAAGTCATTTCCACGCTTTTGCCAACAGCATCCAGTCGTGCGGAAAAGCTCGCCGTCGGTCCATCGACTGTGCCGATGTACACACACGATGCGAGCCCCATGTGCGGATCCTTCAGGTTCTGTACCATGCGCCGCAGATAATCCGGTGTAACCCGCACATCAGCATCGCTGGTAATAAACAGATCGTGCCGCGCTATCGAATCCAGCTTCGCCAGCGAATACACCTTGGCGTTATGAAACTTAGGAAGAGGTTCCCCGCAGGTTACAAACTTCGCATCTACATGGGGATACCGTTCCGCTACTCTCCGCGCCAGCCGCAGACCTTCATCCGTATCATGCCGCGCACAGAACAGCAGTTCAAACTGGGGATAATCCTGCTCGAAAAATGTCTCCAGATTGCGCTCCAGTCCCTGCTCACTGCCATGCAGCGGCTTCAGCACACTCAATGGAGGCAAAAAACTTGCCTCGGCTGCATCTTCACGCCGCTTGCGCACGCCAAAGCGCACCGCCGCGGCAACCACCATCAGGCAGTAAATCGTTGAGGTCACAGAGCCGGTCAATGCAACCCAAAACACAATTTGCAGCAATAGATTCATCTCATTACTCACCCAGAAACTTCAGCCCTGCAATGCCCGCAACAATCAGTCCAACGCAGGCCAACCGGGAAAGCGCAGCCGACTCTTCAAACAGCAGAATCCCCATCAGCACAGTTCCCACCGCTCCGATGCCCGTCCAAACGGCATACGCGGTCCCCAGCGGCAGATAACGCGCCGCTATCCCAAGCAATCCCATGCTGATCGTCAGCATCACTACAGTCGCAACGGTCCATCCCAACCGTGTAAATCCCTGGGTGTTTTTCAGCCCGACCGTCCACCCCATCTCAAACAGACCGGCAATTACAAGAATTGTCCATGCATACTGTCGCATGATTTAACCGTAGCACCAACCGGCTTATTTCTTTCTTCCCGCTGCCCGGCCTGCTTTTGGCTGCACGGTCTTTGCCGGCGGCGGAGTCACAATCACTGGCCGTCGCATCGGCATCAATCCCGCTCCGGGTTCCTGCTGCTGTTGCTGCATCCGCGACAGCATCTCCGTCCGCACATAATCGACAAATCCCTGCATCTGCCGGTTCATCTCTTCCATGCGCTCGCGCATCTGCAGCACAATTGCGATACCGGCAATATTGACTCCCAGGTCACGCGCCAGATTCAGAATGAACTCCAGACGCTCCAGGTCTTCATCCGTGTAGAGCCGCGTATTGCCTTCACTGCGGGAGGGCCGCAACAGCCCCTCTCGCTCATACAGACGCAGCGTCTGCGGATGAATCTCATACATCTCCGCCACCGCCGAGATCATGTATGCACCTTTGGACTTTCGTTTCGTCGTCATAGTTCACCTTATTGGATGCTCTCCACCGCAGCCCTGCCCTTCCAATATACTCACCCTGCGCTCACGCATTTACCCCTTAATGCGCATCCTAATCATTGCCATGAAAATCTCCCATATCATCGCCAATACTGCTCAAGCCACCGTTGGAATCGCCGCTACGGCCGCGCTGTGCACAATTCTCTCCCACAAGGCAAAGCCGCGCGGAGAAGATAGAGTCGTCGTCATTACCGGCGGTTCACGTGGCCTCGGCCTTGCACTCGCCCAGCGCTATGGACGAGCCGGAGCCAAACTTGTCCTCGCCGCTCGCAATCCGGAAGAACTCGCCTCTGCCCTTTCAATCCTGCTTAAGCGCAAAGCGATTCGGTCTGCGGACGATGTTCTCCTCGTCACGGTCGATCTCACTGATTCCGCTCAGGCTTCCAACCTGATCGAACAAGCAATTGCCCGCTTCGGCCATATCGACATCTTAATCAACAATGCTGGCATCATCCAGGCTGGCCCATTTGAAAACCAACCTCTCTCGGCATTCCGCCGCGCTATGGATACCAACTTCTTTGCCGCGCTCCATACCATCCAGGCGGCACTGCCGTATATGCTCCAGAGGTTTGCGTCAACCGGCAAACAGAGCAGCATCGTCAACATCACCAGCATCGGCGGCAAATTCGCTGTGCCCCATCTTCTGCCATATGTCGCAAGCAAGTTCGCCTTTGTGGGATTTTCCGAAGGCCTTCATGCCGAACTCCGTCACAAAGGCATTCGTGTCACCACCGTCTGCCCTGGACTGATGCGCACCGGCTCGCACGTGCAGGCCGAATTCGTCGGCGATCGCCAAAAGGAGTTTCGTTGGTTTGCGCTTTCTGCAACCACTCCCGGAGTTGCGGCATCAACCAGACGCGCTGCCAACCGAATTTACTCCGCCGTTGCTGCCGGGCGGGCCGAAATCACAATCACTCCTCAAGCCTGGCTAGCCGCTCGCATCGCGGGTCTGGCTCCAGAAGCAATGCAATACCTCGCTGGCCTGGCAAATGAGTATGTGCTTCCCAGTTCCGTTTCTTCCATCGGGAATTATCCTGTCATCGGCTTTCATGTCCCGCACTCCACTTCGGGACGCGTCCACAAACTCCAGAGAATGCACAATCAACAGCCACCCTGCGAAGCCTGAGTCTCTCTAGCTCTTTCCACGCTTCTTTGGCGCTGCCTTCGCGCCGATGTGCTTCAAGGCAGCCCCTTTGTGAATCGCAACATGGTCCGTCTTGTCGCTGGCAATCATATATTGCGGCTCTTCCTTCGATGCATGATGAACATAGCCCTTGACCGTAACATCGGAGACAATTTTCTTCCGGATAACACCGCTCACCCGGCCCGCCTCCGAGTTCCATTCGACGTGATCGCCAACCTTGAATGTTTTCGCCATCGTCATCTGCTCCCGGTCTAACGCTTAGACCTCTGCGAACAAAGCCGTTCTGGGATCATCCGGATTCAGTTTCGCGAGCTCTCGCAAAATCTCTTTGCTTCGCTCATCCTGCACCTTGGGCACGACGATCTTGACCTCCACGATCTGATCGCCTCGCACTCCTTCACGAGAGGCGCTCGGCACACCCTTCTCTCGCAGCCGTAGCTTCTGCCCCGTCTGCGTTCCCGGTGGAATCTTCAGCTGCGTGCGGCCTCCGCCATTATGTGTATCAATCGTCGGCACCTCAATCTTTGTGCCCAGCGCAGCCTCCGTTACCGTGACTGGAACGGTTACATAAATATCGTCGCCGCTGCGTGTAAATACAGGGTTCGTTCCAGCCTTAATAGTCAGATACAAATCGCCCGGCGGCCCCCCATTGACACCTGCATTGCCTTTACCCGCCAGCCGTATGCGCTGCCCATCCCGCGTTCCCGGCTTAATGCGAAACTCCAGCGGCTCACGCCTGGTTACCACACCTGCGCCGTCGCAGGTCGGGCATGAGTTCTGCACTTTGCCTGTGCCGCCGCAGCGGGGGCATTGGATATTGAACTTCATCCGTCCACCCATCTGCGTCACCTCGCCCGTGCCATGGCACTCCGGACATTCCATGCTGCCGCCCGTCGTCGATTTTCCCTTGCACGTCGGGCAAACCTCCTGCCGCTGAATCTCCAGCCGCGCTACACCACCACGTATCGCGGTCCAGAAGTCCACATTGATCTGATACTCCAGGTCCGTTCCCGGCTGCGGACCTCGGGCTGCTTTTCTGCCGCCGCTGAACATGCCGCTGAAAATATCGCGGAAACTGCCGGGGCCTTCGCTGTACTCCTGCTGATGGCCTCCACCACTGAAGCCGGAGAAATCGAACCCACCGAAATCGAAGGGCACCTCTTGTCCTGCGCGTCCGCCGGAGCGCGTTCTGCCGCCGCCAAAGCCGCCATATCCTCCCTTTGCCGCTGCCTCAGCCGCTGCCGGATCGATGTTGTCCGAGTAGAAACCGAACTGGTCGTATATCTTCCGCTTCTTGTCGTCACTAAGAACATCATTCGCCTCGGAAATCTCTTTGAATTTCTCTTCGGCCTTTTTGTCTCCTGGATTCACGTCCGGATGATATTTGCGCGCAAGCTTGCGAAACGCCTTGCGAATCTCGTCCGCAGTCGCTGTCTTCTTTACGCCCAGCGCGCCATAATAGTCTTTGGTCGGTGTCGTCGCCATAATCTTTCTTCCATTCTGCAACAGGCGCGTGTTCCGCGCCCTCAAAAATCGATTTACCTCTTTTCTCCGGTGGCAGCCTGGCACACCGGGCACCAGAAGAGATTCCGTCCCTCCATTACTTCCGTCAAAACCGTTGCTCCGCATACAAAGCACGGTCGTCCCTTGCGCCGATATACATAGTGCGCCTCTTCCTTCAGCGCCTTGCCTTTCGTGTGCGGACGGTCAGAAGGTCTGGTCGTCACAATCCTGCGATCCACCATGCCAGCCTTCATCAAAACCCGCGCATCCTTCCATATCGACCGGATCTGCTTCTCCTCTACTTCACTGCCAGGCGTAAATGGATTCAGTCTCGCGCGAAACAGCAACTCCGCTCGAAAGATATTTCCAACTCCGGAAATCACCGTCTGGTCCATCAAGAGCGCCCCAATCGATTTTCTGCTCTTGCGAATCTTCGCAATCGCCTTCTCAGGCCCGTCCCCGTTCAGCGGATCAGGCCCGAGCCGATTCAGCAGCTTCTCCCACATCTCCTGTGTGTACACCGTGCAGTCCATCGGCCCACGCAGCTCAACCCACGCAATCTTCTCCGGCGCAACGTTGTCGGAGCCGTCATCCTCTGAGTACCAGCCATGCCTCCGGCTCGTACCCGGCTCAGCCTTTCGCTTTATCGCCTGTGCATTCCACATCCTTAGCCGCAATGCTCCGCGAACTTCAGGCAGCGGTCCCGAACCTTCAGTGAAGTCTCCCTGCAAGCCAAGATGCACATGCAGAATGCGGTCTTTGCCGAAGTCGTACCCCAGGTGTTTGCCAACGGCCATGACGCGCAGCAGCTTTCTTCCATGAATGACTGCCGCATCGGTAAATCGCCCTTGTGGACCATCAACCTGCACCGGGCGGCCAGCGAACGCCACCGTATGCCGTTCCGCCCATCGATGGATTTCATTGCCTTCCGGCATCGTTTCCTTGCCCCTCCCGCAAACCAAAGCAATGGCGACGGAGCTGGTCAAAACCACCAGAACAACCGTCGCCACTACGAACCACCAAACCTGCGTTTACCAGCTCTTCAACTCAGGTATACAGCTTTCCTTCCCGGCTTAGTTCCAAACCTGCTTTGCCTCTATCGGCTCGATGGAAAATGTCTGGTCGGGCTCCATCTGCCGCATTCGCTGTACAAACTCCTCGGCCTCGGCTTTGGTGTCGAACATCATGCGGTTGTATAACTGCCCTGCCCGCACCTGGTCACATCTCCACATTGTCTCAGTCATCGTCTCTCCCTTCAGGCAATCGATTGAGTTCCAGGTTCCAGCAAAAAATCAACTTTACCTTTCTATAAGACGCACTCTACGCCTCAACGATTCCTTTGCCATCTGTAAAAGAAGAGGGGCACCTTCTCAGGAACACCCCTCTTTTGTGTTACTTGATAAAGGTAGTTCCGGACTTATTTCTTTTCGTCCACATCAACATACTCTGCGTCGATGACACCTTCATCCTTCTTCGGCTCCTCGGTTGTACCTTCCGCTGCCGTGGCACCATCAGTTGGCGGGGTCGCCGATGACGCCTTGTACATCGCCTCAGCCAGCTTATGACTCGCCGTTGTCAGCTTGTCTTTCGCTGCATTCAGCTCAGAGGCACTACCCGTTCCAGACAGCGTGCTCTTCGCATCCGCCAAAGCTGCTTCGACGTCCTTCTTGTCGCCTTCAGCAACCTTGTCGCCAGCGTCCTTCAGCATCTTCTCGACGTTATAGACCAACGAGTCCAGGCCATTGCGCGCTTCAACCGCATCGCGCTGTTCCTTGTCCTCGGCAGCATGAGCTTCGGCATCCTTCGCCATCCGCTCCACTTCTTCCTTGCTCAGGCCCGAAGAGCTGGTAATCGTAATCTTCTGGTCCTTGCCGGTCGCGTTGTCCTTCGCGGTGACATTCAGAATGCCATTTGCGTCGATGTCGAACGTCACCTCAATCTGCGGCACGCCACGCGGAGCAGGAGGAATTCCGCTCAGCTTGAACTTGCCCAGCGTGCGGTTTTGCGCTGCCATCGGACGCTCGCCCTGCAATACATGCACCTCAACCTCGGTCTGATTGTCTGCCGCCGTCGAAAACGTCTCCGTCTTCTTCGTTGGAATCGTCGTGTTGCGTGCAATCATGCTGGTTGCCACACCGCCCATCGTCTCAATCGACAGCGTCAGCGGAGTCACATCGAGCAGCAGCAGGTCCTTAACCTCGCCAGCCAGAACGCCCGCCTGCACCGCCGCGCCAATCGCCACAACTTCATCCGGATTGACACCCTTATGCGGCTCTTTGCCGAACAACTCCTTCACCAGTTGCTGAATCTTCGGCATACGGGTCTGTCCGCCAACCAGAACCACCTCGTCGATCTTGCTGGCATCAACTCCCGCATCTTTCATTGCCTGCTTGCACGGAGCAACCGACTTTTGCAGCAGATCATCGACCAGGCTCTCCAGCTTCGCACGCGTCAGCTTGCGCACCAGATGCTTCGGTCCGCTCGCATCGGCGGTAATAAACGGCAGGTTAATCTCGGTCTCCTGCGCCGTCGAAAGCTCAATCTTGGCGCGCTCTGCGGCGTCCTTCAACCGCTGCAACGCCATCTCATTGCCTTTTGAGCGGAGATCAAGTCCGCTCTCGCTCTTGAACTCGTCAATCAGCCAATCCACAATTCTCTGGTCAAGGTTGTCGCCGCCAAGATGCGTGTCGCCATTGGTCGATTTCACCTCAATCACGCCCTCGCCAACCTCAAGGATCGAAATATCGAACGTTCCGCCGCCGAAGTCGTAGACCGCAATCGTCTCGTCCTTCTTCTTGTCCAGACCATAGGCCAGCGCAGCCGCTGTCGGCTCATTCACAATGCGCTTAACATCAAGACCGGCAATCTTTCCGGCATCCTTGGTCGCCTGACGCTGCGCGTCGTTGAAGTAAGCCGGAACCGTAATCACAGCCTCCGTCACCGAGCTTCCCAGGTAATCCTCAGCAGCCTTCTTCAGCTTCTGCAGAATCATGGCCGAAACTTCAGGCGGTGTGTATTCTTTGCCTTGCGCAACAACAGCAATGTGGTCGCCCTGCTTCACAACCTTGTAGGGCACCATCTTCATCTCGTCATTAACCTCGTCATAGCGACGGCCCATAAATCGCTTGATCGAGTAAATAGTGTTCTCCGGATTCGTGATCGCCTGACGCTTGGCCACCTGTCCCACCAGCCGCTCGCCGCTCTTGGTAAACGCAACGATCGAAGGCGTCGTCCGCCCGCCTTCCTCATTCGGAATCACCTTCGGCTCTCCGCCTTCCATCACCGCGACGCAGGAGTTCGTCGTCCCCAGGTCGATACCAATAATCTTTGCCATATACAGTTCCTCATTCCGGGCCATCAGCCCATTCACATGTCCGACCGCTCAAGAATCGCACCTTGAGTCACTTACTGTCAATATATGTGATGCTCGTCAATGCATCAGGTTGCATTTCTGCCAAAATTTTATCAGGCGATTAAAATATAGGACTGTACTTGTCCTATATTGGAAAACTTTGTAAAAAAGAGAGATGAGTGCACGTCACACCTTCCTTAAGTGGGTCCGAAGCACCCACCTTTACCTCGGAGTCTTCATAACCCCGGCGCTGATCTTCTTTGCCTTTACTGGCGCCATGCAGACCTTCAGCCTGCACGAAACCACCCGCGGCAGCTCCTACAAGCCACCTGTCTGGGTCGCGACGCTCGCTCAAATTCATAAGAAGCAAAATACCGCCGTTCCCGTCCGTAAGCTTCAGCCAGTTGCGCCTCAAAACACTGCTCCAGCCCCAGGCCATGCAGCTGCCAGGCCGGAATCACCTGCCTCACTACTCTCCCGGCCTCATCACACCCTGCCACTCAAACTCTTCTTTCTTCTGGTCTCAATCGGCCTCTTTTTATCGTCTGTTACCGGCCTATATATGACCTACAAATTCGTGCGCAATAAGCGACTCATCACCGCCACCCTCGCCATCGGGACAGTCCTTCCCATTGCACTCCTCTTCATCTGATTTACCCCGACTCCATGTCATCTCGACCGCAGCCGCGCATAAGCGCGGCGAAGTGGAGAGAGCCCCGTATTTGTCTTTATCCGCATCCATCCGCGCCCAATCCGCGGTCGTTCTTAAATCGGTGCCATCGGTGTAAATCGGTGTTAAGTCTCTGGCCTTTCTCGTTTTTCAAATACACCATCCACTTTTCACATACAATTCCTCAGTTGTCATTTCACTCCGAGGATTTGCCGTGAATCTGAACCGCCGCGACTTTGCTACCGGACTCTCCAGTCTTCTGATCGCCCCCTCGGCGCTTACCCAGGTCAAAGGCGAGCGTTACAACACCTCTACCAATCATCCGGTTAAAGCCATTCAGGATACCGAGACTCGCGCCCAGCGCGATGCCCGCATGGCCTGGTGGCGCGCCGCCCGGTTCGGCATGTTCATTCACTGGGGCCTCTACTCCATCCCCGCAGGCACATGGGACGGCAAGCGCATCCCCGGCATCGGCGAGTGGATTATGAACAATGCCTCCATCCCTGTGGCCCAATACAAAGCCCTCGCGCCAAAGTTCAACCCCACCAGCTTCAATGCGCACGACATTGTCGCCCTTGCCAAGGCTGCCGGACAAAAGTACATCGTCATCACCTCCAAGCACCACGACGGCTTCGCTATGTTCAAGTCCGAAGCCGACCCCTTCAACATCGTCGATGCCACTCCCTTCAAACGCGACCCCATCCGCGAACTCGCTGAAGAATGCAAAAAGCAGGGTGTCAAACTCGGCTTCTACTACTCGCAGGACCAGGACTGGACCTACCCCGGCGGCGCAGCCTACAAGACCGACCATCACCAGCCACCCAGCTTCCACTGGGACCCTGCACAGAACGGTGACTTCGCCACCTATCTCCACAAGAAAGCGATTCCGCAGCTCAAAGAGCTACTGACCAATTACGGGGATTATCCCGTGGTCATCTGGTTTGACACGCCGACCAAGGACATGACGCCACAACTTGCAGGCGAGATCGTCGAACTGCTCAACCAGCACCCCAACCTCATCTGGAACAACCGTCTCGGCGGTGGCTATGAGGGAGACACCGAAACTCCCGAGCAATACATCCCCGCGCAGGGTTACCCCGGTCGTGATTGGGAATCCTGCATGACCATGAACGACACGTGGGGTTACAAGTCCTACGACGATAACTTCAAATCCACCGAAACTCTGCTGCGCAACCTGATCGACATCGCCAGCAAGGGCGGCAACTACCTGCTCAATATTGGCCCCGATTCACATGGCGTCGTTCCCGCTCCCGAAGTGGAACGTCTGCGCGAGATGGGCAAATGGATCGACGTCAACGGCGAGGCCATCTACGGAACCCAGCCCACCCTCTTCGGCGCCGAAGCCGGCTCCTTCAGCACCACCGAAAAAGACAAGAACGGCAAGCCGAAGTTCATTCCGGCGTGGGACTGGCGCTCCACCACCAAACCGGACAAGATCTATCTCTCTATCTTCAACTGGCCTTCCAATGGCGTCTTCCACCTCGATAAACTGCCGCGCAAAGTCACCGGAGCGTATCTGCTCGCCGACAAATCGCACAAGCCGCTCAAGCTCGCGCACGCTGGCAGTGAACTCGATATTCATCTGCCTGCAAAGGCTCTGGACCCCATCGCTACCGTAGTTGTCCTGAATACCCCCAGTTAAATCTCAACCTGGACGCCTATCCCACTCGTCGTTCAACTCACATCAATCGCTCGGGTGCCTGTAGAAGGTCAAGAGGGTTGTTCCGTCTGGGAGTCTGCTGACGGAACAACCTCTTCCTCCCAAAGAAAACTTTGGCTTCGCTGCGTTACGAAATGACAAGACAATTGCTGATGCCCGGATGAGTCTGGGCATCAGCAATTGGGTCTTTGGCGCTAGACTGCGCTGAGGGAAAGTCCCGCGACCTTCTCTTCGCCGTCTGCCGAAACCGGCCGATAGAAGAGCGCGTTGTTTTCCATGTAGACCTCGAGGAACGCAGGGCGTTGAGCAATCCCACCGCCGATCAACGCTTCGGAGAGGGGATCCTCAACGTACTTCTGCAGCGCACGGCGCAGAGGACGTGCGCCGTAGGTCCTGTCAGAGGCTGTTTTTTCGATGATCCACTTCTTGGCGTCGTCGTTCACTGAGATAGTGATGGCCTTATGCACAAGGTTTGTATTGAGCTGCTGAACCAGCAGTTCGAGAATCTGCATGAGGTCCTGATCCGACAACGACGTAAAGATGATGATTTCGTCGAGGCGGTTGAGGAACTCCGGATTGAAGGTGCGCTTGACCTCTCCACGCACCAGCTCTTCCATCTTGTCCAAGACCATGTCTTCCTTCTCGCTCTGGAAGCCGAGGCCCTGCCGTTTCTGCAGGTGTTTGGCGCCGATGTTCGAGGTCATGATGATGATGGTGTTTTTGAAGTCAACCGTGTTGCCGAGTCCGTCGGTCAACTGCCCATCTTCAAAGACCTGAAGCAGCAGATTGAAGACATCCGGATGCGCTTTTTCGATCTCGTCAAGCAGAACGACGCAGTAGGGGTTGCGCTTGACGCGTTCGGTAAGCTGACCACCCTCTTCATAGCCGACATACCCCGGAGGTGAACCGATCAGCTTGCTGACCGAATGCTTCTCCATGAACTCCGACATGTCGAAGCGGATAAGCGACTTTTCCGTTCCGAAGAGAAACTGCGCAAGAGTGCGCGCCATTTCGGTTTTACCAACGCCGGTAGGCCCAAGGAAGAGGAAGCTGCCAATTGGACGCGCGGGGTTCTTCAGGCCGGCGCGAGAACGGCGAATTGCGCGGGCCAGGGCAGAGATCGCCTTGTCCTGCGAGATGACGCGCTTGTGCAACTCTTCTTCAACGCGAAGCAGGCGTTGCGTCTCCTCTTCTTTCAAAGAGGTGATAGGAACGCCAGTCCAGCGGCTGACGACATCTTCGATGTCTTCACGGGTGACAATGCCGGCTGAGGAGTCGTCAAGGTGATACTTGTCGCGCAGGGCGCGCAGGTTCTCGCGTTCTTTGCGTTCTTCGTCCGAGTAAAAGCGTGCCTTCTCAAACTCATGGTTGGCAATCGCGTTCTCCATGCGGTGCACGATGAATTTGATGCGCTTCTGTACCTCGACCAGCTCTTCGGGCAGGGAAGTTTGCCGCAGCTTCACACGCGCGCCAGCCTCGTCGATGAGGTCGATGGCTTTGTCGGGCAGGAAGCGATCGGGAATGTAGCGGCTAGAGTGCGACACTGAGAAAGAGATCGAGTCATCGGTGTAGCTGACGGCATGAAATTTCTCGTACTTGTCCTTGATGCCCATCATGATCTTGACCGCGTCTTCCTCGCTGGGAGGAGGAACCTTGACGGCCTGAAAGCGCCGTTCCAGGGAGCGGTCTTTCTCGATGGACTTGCGATATTCTGCAGGAGTGGTTGCGCCGATGCATTGAATCTCGCCGCGGCTCAAGGCTGGCTTCAGGATGTTTGCGGCGTCAAGCGAACCCTCGGCAGAGCCTGCGCCAACCAGGGTGTGCAGCTCATCGATGAAGACAATGGAGTTCTGATTTTCCATCAACTCTTTCATGATGGTCTTCAGGCGCTCTTCAAACTGGCCGCGGTACTTGGTGCCCGCCACCATGAGGGCGAGGTCGAGCACGATGACCTTCTTCTCGCGCAGAATTTCCGGCACATTGCCGGCGGCGATTTCCTGGGCGAGACCTTCCACGATGGCCGTCTTGCCCACACCGGCTTCGCCG
>DASRSR010000009.1:0-18616 GCA_035656355.1 Edaphobacter sp. | reverse complement strand
CCGTGGATTGTGGCGCTGGTCGTTACGATTGGCACGTTCATGGAGGTGCTGGACACCTCGATTGCAAATGTCGCATTGCCACATATCTCCGGCAGCCTCTCGGCTTCACAGGATGAAGGCGCATGGGTGCTGACCAGCTATCTGGTTGCAAACGCAATTGTTCTTCCCATCAGCGGATGGCTTTCGTCCATTCTGGGACGAAAGAACTTTTATCTCCTCTCTGTCTTTTTCTTCACCGTGTTTTCGGCTGCCTGCGGCATGGCACCGACACTGGCCGCGTTGATTCTGTTCCGTGTGGCACAGGGGCTGGCCGGTGGAGGGCTACAGCCTTCGGTACAGGCAATTCTGGCTGACACGTTTTCGATGGAAAAGCGCGGCATGGCGATGGCGCTTTATACAGTCGCAATTCTGGTGGCGCCAGTGTTGGGGCCGACGCTTGGCGGCTGGATTACGGATAACTATTCGTGGCGCTGGATTTTTTATATCAATATCCCCGTGGGCATTGTCTGCGTCATCCTGACGCGCATGGTGCTGGAAGATCCTCCGCACATGAAGGAACTGAAGCGGAAGGCACGGAAGATGTCTATCGACTGGGCGGGACTGGGCTTTATCTCCATCGGTCTGGCGACGCTTGAGATTGTGCTCGACAAAGGGCAGGAACTGGACTGGTTTGGCTCCTCGTTCATCGTCTTCTTTGCCTCTGTTTCTGCGATTGCTTTGATCTGCGCAGTGATCTGGGAGCTACGGCGCGAGAACCCAATCGTCAACCTGCGCCTGCTGAAGGAACGCAACTTTCTTTTCTGCTGCCTCATTATTTTGGGTGTCTATGCTGTGCTCTATTCGTCGACCTATCTGCTGCCGGTGTTTATGCAGGCAATGATGGGATACACGGCGACCACTTCCGGCATTGTGCTGTCACCTTCCGGTATCTTCACCATGATTGAGGTGCCATTTATCGGCTATGTTTTGACCAAAGGCTACGACCCGCGCAAGATGGCCTTTGCGGGTATGGCTTTGATCGCTTCTTCGATGTGGTGGATAGGCTCGCTCAACCTGGATGTTACCGAGATGAACATCATTGTTCCGCGCATCGTGCAGGTAATGGGACTCGGATTGATTACAGTGCCGGTTAGTACGGTGGTCTTTAGTTTTATTCCTAAGACGGAAAGTTCGCAGGCTGCAGGTCTTTATGCATTAGTGCGCAATGAGGGCGGCAGCATTGGCATTGCCTTTGTCAGCACCATGCTGCAGCGCAGGACGCAGGTTTTTCAGCAGGTATTAGGACAGCACATGACGGCTTCGAATCCCTGGGTGCAGCACGCAATCGGGCAGATGTCGGCAATCCCGGGCAATGCGGCCGATAACCACTACTCTGCATTGGCGCGGCTGTATGCCGAAATGCAGCGGCAGGCATCCTTGCTGGCGTATATGGACCAGTTCAAGATGCTGTGCATTGTGATGTTATGCATGATTCCGCTGGTCTTCTTCCTGAAGCGTCCGCCGGTACAGAAACACATTGAGTTGGAAGCGCATTGAGTCATTGATTGCTCCGCCGAAATGACACCGAAAATCCTGCGGTTGTAGGATTGAATCTTCGATGACCGAATTTGTAATCAAGTTGGCAGATGAGCGGGGCAGGGTACTGGAGCAGACCCATATGGCGGCAACCGCCGAGGAGTTGCGCGCGCGGTTTACCCAGGCCGGTTATTACGTTTATTCGATTAAAGCGCGTGGAACGCTGGCGGGAGCCGGCAAACGTAAGGTCAAGCTGGAGCCGTTTCTCATATTCAACCAGCAGTTTCTGACACTGGTCCGAGCTGGCCTGCCGATTCTGGGTTCGTTGGAGCTTCTGGCGAAGCGGCAAAAAGATATTCGCTTTCGAGCACAGCTTGAGGATGTTGCCGCGCGGGTCAAGACGGGCGAATCGATCTCGCAGGCTTTTGATGCGCAGGGCGGCTTTCCTGTGGTGTACACAACAACTCTGTTGGCGGGCGAGCGGTCGGGAAATCTTGAAGAAGTCCTACAGCGATTTTTGGACTTTCAGCGCGTTTCGCTCACATTTCGCAAAAAGCTGAAGGCAAGCCTCATCTATCCGGCATTGCTGGTCGTGATGGTGATAGGACTGCTTATTTTTCTAATTAGTTTTGTTGTGCCGCGGTTTGCGCAGCTCTATGAGCAACTTGGAACGCATCTGCCGTGGCTGACAACAGTGATGCTGCAGATGGGGCAGTATGTGCAGCATTACGGCATCTATGCGGCAATTGTGGTTGCTGTCCTGATATTTCTGTTGTCGCGATGGGTGAAGACAGACTCCGGATCTTTGGCGGTGGACAAGATACGGATTAGCCTGCCGTTGTTTGGCCCGGTATGGCTGAAGTATCAGGTAGGGCTTTTCAGCCGCACACTTTCGACGCTGCTAACAGGTGGTCTGCCGCTCGTTCCGTCCCTGGGAACGGCAGCCAGATCAATCGATTCCAGGCAGGTTGCAGCGGCAGTGGAGCGTTCGGTGGAGACGGTTCGCGAAGGCAAGGGGCTTTCGACCAGCCTGCAATCGACCGGCGTTTTTCCTGAGTTGGCGATTGAGATGATCGAGGTGGGCGAATCGACCGGAGCGCTGCCGCAGATGCTGAACTCCGTCGCCGAGTTCTTTGAAGAAGATGTGCAGACCAATCTGACCGCGGCGATGAGCCTGATCGAGCCCGCGATCCTGGTGATGATGGGCGTGGTGGTGACGGGAATTCTGATTGCGCTTTATCTGCCGATCTTTAGCCTGAGTGCCGGCGGCATGGGCCAGTAAGCCTGTCAGGCAGTTGTGGCAGCGGAGCGGAAGATTCGCCGGCAGGTCAGCGAGAACATAAGCCGCGAGAAGCCGCTGAATAACATACTGATGCCGACCAAAGTTCCGATGACCCAGGCTGAGCTGGAGGGCCAGGTTCGCCAGATCATAAGGGCGAGAATCAGCGTGATGACGCCATCGAAGATCATCCATCCGCGGCCTCGGCTAACCAGTTGGAACGAGAGGATGATCTCGAAGATGCCCTCGATAAGCAGGTAGACGGCGAGGACGAGGGTCAGCGAGAGCAGGCCGGCAAGCGGATGCAGAATAAGATAGACCCCGGCGAAGAGATAGACAATTCCTACCAGCGTTTCCCATAGCACGGCGCCAGCGGTATGGGCCTTCCATGCGAAGACAAAGTGGGCGATTCCGCTGATGATCAGCAGCCAGCCGATGTATAAGGTAACGCCGAGGCCCATGATGGGCGGCAGCAGAATGGCGGCGATCCCAGCCAGAATCAGCAGGATGCTGAGGACGATGGAAAAACCGATGGATTTTTGCGGGACTGAGGAGCAGCGGGCGATTACGTCGTTCACGAGTAAATCCTCCAGAGACGAGTACCGGGGCCGAATGAATCGAGGGCGGAAGAATACCACAACGGGCGCGGTTACTGGATAATGAGGGCTGGGCCATGTGGAGCACGGCAGCGGGCAGTGACCGATAGGGTGGAAGGGAGTCTTACAGGTATGGGAAATATGCCTTTGGCAGTACCGATCCCCGAGCTGGGTATCGACGAAGCGGAGCGGGCGCGGAACCTCGCGCGACGCTATCACGCTGAGTTTGTTGATCTGAAGAATTTCAGAATTCAGCACGAGCTCTTCAAGACTGTGCCTGTGGACATGATGTTTCGCTACAACTTTGTTCCGCTGGAGCAAAGGGATGGAAGGCTGGCGATTGCAGTCAGCGATCCATCGCGGTTGATGGTGCTTGATGAGATCGCGAGCCTCCTTGGAACGCGACTGATTACACGGGTGGCGACGCTATCGCAGATCACTGACCTGTTGAAGAAGACGGAGCAGTCGCAACGTGTGCTGGAGGAAGCGAGCGAAGGGCTGGCCTTCGACGTGCTCTCGAGTGAAGATAATGCGGACGAGAACATCTCCATTGAGCGGCTGACCAGCGAGGACGACATCTCGCCGATTATCCGGCTGGTAGATACGACCATCTTCACGGCGCTGGAGCGGCGCGCTTCTGACATCCATCTGGAGACCTTCGACGATTCGTTGCTGGTGAAGTACCGCATCGACGGTGTGCTGCAGCAGGCTATGGCGCCGATTGCGCGTGAGCACCACCAGACGATCCTTTCGCGCATCAAGGTCATGAGCGAACTGGACATCGCCGAGCGTCGCGTTCCGCAGGACGGCCGCTTTCGCGTGCGGTACAAGGGGCGGTTGATCGACTTTCGTGTGTCGATTATGCCGACGGTACATGGCGAAAATGCTGTGCTTCGCGTACTCGACAAAGAGTCGATGAGCGAGAAGTTCAAGCAGTTGAACCTCGATGTCGTTGGTTTCGCAGAAAAAGATCTGGAGCGGTTCCGGCGTTATATCAAAGAGCCCTACGGGATGGTGTTGGTCACTGGGCCGACTGGATCGGGCAAGACAACGACGCTTTATGCCGCGCTGAATGAAATTAAGAGCGAAGAGGACAAGATCATCACCATCGAAGACCCGGTGGAGTACCAAATTCGCGGCATCACGCAGATTCCGGTGAATGAGAAAAAAGGGCTGACGTTTGCGCGCGGACTACGTTCGATTCTGCGCCATGACCCTGACAAGATTCTGGTCGGCGAGATTCGTGATGCAGAGACGGCGCAGATCGCGATTAACTCGGCGCTGACAGGGCATCTTGTATTCACCACGGTGCATGCAAATAATGTGGTCGATGTGCTGGGGCGCTTTTTGAATATGGGTGTTGAGCCATATAACTTTGTGTCGGCGTTGAATTGCATTCTGGCGCAGCGGCTGGTAAGGCAGGTATGCGAGTTCTGCGTGCGCGATGTGCATTATGACGACGTGGAGTTGCGGGCAAGCGGTCTGGAGCCGGAAGAGTGGCGAGGCTTCAACTTCCGCGAAGGCGCAGGCTGCATTGAGTGCGGCGGTACAGGCTACCGCGGACGATCGGCGATTCACGAGCTGCTGGAGCTGGACGATGAGATTCGCGAGATGCTGCTGGCGAAGAAGCCTGGAAGCGAGATTCGCAAGAAGGCTCGGGAGAAGGGAATGGGCTTTCTGCGTGATTCGGCGCTGGAGCGTGTCCGCCATGGCATAACAACGCTGCGGGAGATCAATAAGGTTACGTTTATCGAGGCAGGGCGCTAGATTTGGGTCGCTGTGCGACGGAACAGGTAAGCTAAGACGGCATGGAATTTTTACCGACAAGTTTAGGGATGCGGCCTCGGCTGGCAGTCGAGGTGAGATCCGAAGGCGTAGTTGCGGCGCGTGCCGAGGATTCGGCCGCTCTGCTGACGGCTGTGTCGCGGGTGGAGATTCCGGAGGGCGCTGTGGTGCCTAGCCTGAAGACAGGCAATATCGCAGATCGCGCTAGCGTGATCGCTGCGGTGCGACAGGCGCTCAACGAAGTTACAGGTAGAGCAGCGAGTAAATCTGCTGAGCGTGATGTGACCCTGATTGTTCCGGATGCTGCGGTGCGGGTGCTTCTGCTGGATTTCGATCAACTGCCTTCGAAGGCACCCGAAGCGATGCCGGTAGTGCGGTTCCGGCTGAAGAAGCTGCTTCCCTTTGATGCTGAGACTGCCGCGGTAAGCTACCAAATGCTTCCGAGTGAGCGCGGCACTGTGCGCGTGCTTACGGTAGCGATGCCGGGTGATGTATTGGCCGAGTACGAGAGTGTTGTGACTGCGGCAGGCTATCTGCCGGGCGCGGTGCTGCCCGGCGCGTTGGCTGCTCTGGCTGGGCTGGAGGAAAATGATGCTCCCATTCTGGCGGTCAATGCAGAACTGAGTGCTGTAACCACGGCGATTGTGAAAGGCGGAAATCTGCTGCTGCATCGCACACTCGATCTGAGCGCAGAGGCGGTAACGATATCGCCTTTGCCAGAGGAGCTGGCTGCAGCACCACCGCAACCCTCGGATGAACTGTGGGAAGAATCGACTCCAGGCGGATATGACCGTTTTGATGCGGCGGCGGCGATTCAGACTACGGTGATGGAACGGGCAGAGCTACGAGAGAAGGCAATTACCGCCAATGCACACGAGGCAGCGCGAGAGGTTACGGAAGCAGTCAGCGTAGCAGCAGCATACTTTGAAGACACACTTGGCATTGCGCCCGATATATTGCTTTCGGCAGGGACGATTGCCGCCAATCAGTTGTCGGCGGTAATGGAAGCCAATGGGCTTGAAGGATTGCAGGCGCGAGAGATGTTTGATGCAAGCATGATTGAGGCAAGCGCCGTGACCGCGCGTGTACCGTGGGGCTGGATGGCTGGCGTGCGAGGAGCGTTGAAGGGCTGATGCGGACGACGATTAATCTTGCGACCCGGCCGTTCGTCGAGCTGCGACCGCTGTTCGCCAAGTTGCGGCTGGCGATGATTGCGCTCGCGGTACTGGGCATTGGGCTGGGGTTCTGGCTTCATGCACTGGACGGTCGCGCGCGCGCGGCACAGGCGCAGATGAACGCGCTGGAGGCGAAGACTGAGCAGTTCCAGCATGAACGGCAAGTCAATGAAGCCAGAATGCGGCAGCCGCAGAATATGGCGGTGCTCGACCGATCGCAATTCTTGAATGCGCTGTTTGCGCGGAAAAGTTTTAGCTGGACCGCGGTGATGATGGACCTGGAAAAAGTCCTGCCTGCGGGAGTGCAGGTAACCAGTATTGAGCCGGCGATTACGAAAGAAGGCGATGTTAATATCCGGCTGCGGGTGAGCGGCGACCGCGACCGCGCAGTGCAACTGGTTAAAAATTTGGAGACATCGCAGCGGTTTATTGCACCACGTCTGGTGAGCGAAGCAGCGCAGAAGCAGAACGGCCAGCCCGGCGCTCTGCAGGTAACAATGCCAGAGGCGGTGGAGTTCGAAATTATCAGCGGCTACAATCCGTTGCCGGAAGCGAAGGCTCCGAAGGCAAACAGCAGAGCGGAGGCCGTGCGATGACAGTAATGACGCGAGCAATTCCGGAGCGAACACGCGCGCTGCTGACACGGCTGAATCTTTATTACGCTGGAGTCGCAGTGCTGGCGCTGATCAATCTTTATCTGCTGGTGCAGATCGTGATTACCTGGCGCGCTGCAACGTCCCGCAACGATGCTGCGGTGGAGCGGCAGACAGTAGTGATGAAGACAGCCGAGATTGCGGCGAAACCGCTGCAGGGGCTGGATGCAAAGCTAGGCCAGGCTACTTCTGAAGCAGACGGGTTTTATAAAGATCGGCTGCCTGCAGTTGATTCCGATGTTGTCGGCGAACTGGGCGTGTTGGCGAAGAAGCAAGGCGTAAAACTGACTCGGGTGCAATATGCGGAGTCGCCGGTGATGGCGGGCAGCGCAGGAGCGCTTACCGAGTTGCGTATGGACGCAAGCCTGACCGGAGATTATCGTCCGCTGATGACGTTCATCAATGGGCTGGAGCGAGACCGGATGTTCTTTCTGATTCGCGGCGTGACGCTGACCGGTGAACAGGGCGGAACGGTAGGCCTGCGGCTTGGGCTGGTGACGTATCTGCGCAACGGTTCCGGGGAACAGAAGAGCGGCACCGTAGCACCTCCCAGTGAAGGAGCGCCACGATGAAGACCGGGACTGAGGACAAAAAGAAACTCGGGATCCTTGCGGTCGTTGGCGTTCTTGCGTTGGCGGCAATCGTATACATGTACACCGAACTCTCATCTCCGGATGTTCCGCGTCCAGTGACGACGACTGTGCAGGTTCCGGAGCGGACAAGTTCGGCTCCTGCAAGGACAGGTGAGGCGCGGAATGTTGGCATTGCGGCCACGCATCTTGATCCGACGCTGCATATGCAGGGAATGCTGACCGCGGAGTCGCTGGTGTATTCCGGCAGCGGGCGAAATATCTTTTCGGCAAACTCAGCGCCTCCAGTGACGATCCCGAAGGCGATTGCTTCGGCGCGACCCAAAGGGCCAGTGATTCCAGCGGGTCCTGTGGGACCACCGCCGCCACCGCCGATTGATTTGAAGTTTTTTGGCACGGCGACTACGGCTAATGGAGTGCGGCGCGCGTTTCTGCTGCACGGAGAAGACGTATTTCTGGCACTGCCGGGAGATATTGTGCAGCGGCGTTATAAGGTGCAGTCGATCTCGGCCAACTCGATTGTGATTGAAGACCTGACAGACAATAACACTCAGACGCTGCCGCTGATTGTGAATTGAGATGTCATCTCAACGAACGAAAACGGTACCTCAGGGGCTAAAGTCCCTCACTGTGGCTGAATTTTTCAGCACGGGTAAACCCGTGCCCTTAACGAACGCGACCTTTTTAGCAAACTCTGACCTTGTAGCCGCAATGAGAGATGAAGATCGGCAGGGTGAGCAGGGATTCATGCTGCTGGGAGTTATCGTTGCCATCTTCCTAATCCTGCTGGCGCTGAGTGTTGCTGCGCCGAAAGTCGCTCGTGAGCTGCGCCGCGAACGCGAGATTGAGACGGTGCATCGCGGCGACCAGTATGTGCGGGCGATTCAGTTGTACTACCGGAAGACGGGACATTATCCAGGGTCGATAGAGCAACTGGAGAAGACCAACAATGTCCGCTTTCTGCGCAAGCGATACCTCGATCCGCTGACGAACAAAGACGACTGGCGCATCATTCATGTAGGCGAGCAGAAGACCACGGTGAAGGGCTTCTTCGGCAAGCCGCTGGGAGGAATCGCAAGCGCAGGACTGGGCAGCATGGCGGGATCGGCTTCGACTGGCGGTGGCTTTGGACCGCCAGCTACCGGTTCTTCTCCGACTAACTCAGGTCCCGGAGGATTGTCTTCTGGTAACTCATTCTCGTTGGGTGGCTCTTCTCGTCCGGGAGGTCTGGGGTCGAGCAGCTCTATGGGGGGCGGAATTGGAAGCCAGTCGGCTAGTGAATTTAAAGGCGGCGGCGGACCAATTATGGGCGTTGGCCTGAGCAAAAACGGCAGCTCGATCATCGACCTGAATGAGCAGACGACGTATCAGACCTGGGAGTTTATCTACGACCCGAGGATTGAACAGATGAAGGCTAAGTCGAGTCTGTTTGGCGGCGGTATGACTTCGAGCAGTGCGTCGTCGTTGGGATCGCTTTCGGACTCAAACTCAAAGAGCGGGAATAATTCCAGCTCTCAGCCGCAGCGTTCCAATCCATCACCACAGTCTCCGTTCTGAGTGGGTATCCCCCCTCGAAATATTCAAAACAGGGAAGATAACTATGGACTTAGTACCTGGGTTAGGAGTTTACATCTCACTCACGCGCGATGAGACTGCGCATGCATGGGGCACCCGGGTGGTGTTGCGATCGAATGTTGGTAAAAGCAAATACAGTGCCTCTCCACTTCGCCGTGCGATGCACGGCTTCGGTCGAGATGATGTGTAGGGTGGTACAACTTCCTTTAAAAGACAGAATAGCAAATGGAGGGGTATAAATCGGCAGAGGGGATCTTATTTACTTTGTAGTGTTTACCTGATTTTTGGGCTTGACATGAATTTGAGACAGGTAGATTCCTCGCTGTGCTGCGGAATGAAAATGCAGACAAATACAGGGATTCTTCGACTTCGCGCTATGCGCTACGCTCAGGATGACATGCGGGTTAGTAAGTTACATTTCCTGATGTTGCGAGGCTGCAGCTTCAAAGAGAGTTGATGGAATGTAATCAGCCTCCTTGATTTACTTTTGCGGGGAGGAAGAGGCGAAAAACGGTGCACCCGGGGATGTGATTAGAGGCCTGGCGGCTGCGGACGCGCATGGTGCCGTTGTGTTTGGAGACGATTTCGTTGGAGATCCAGAGACCGAGACCGGTGCCGGTGATGCCCTTGGTGGAGAAGAAGGGTTCGAAGATGTGCTCGAGGGTATGGCGGTCCATGCCGGTGCCATTGTCGGCGACGGTGATGGCGATACCTTTGGCCCCGGATTTCCAGTCGCGCGAGGCAGCCGTGCGTAGGATAATACGTCCGCCCTGGGGAAGAGCGTCCATTGCGTTGCCAATGAGATTGGCGAGGACCTGCCGAATTTCGCCATCCTGCGCGAGGATGGACTTCGCTGCGCGGAACTGGCGGACCACTTCGATATGAAAGCCGCGTATCTTGGAGTCCAACAAAGCGAGAACGGTTTCAATCAGCTCGTGGACATCGACCTGGGCAGCGCGTGTTGAGCCACGATAGAAGCGAAGAGTCTGCACAGTGATTTGCGCGACACGGTCGAGTTCTTTCTGTGCCAGTTGAACATAGCTGCGCGTGTCGCTGGGAAGATTGCCCTGAGCGGCGAGGTAGAGGCAGTTGGTGATGGCTTCGAGCGGATTATTGATTTCGTGGGCAATCGAAGCGGCGAGGCGACCGGCAACAGCAAGCTTCTCGGTCTGACGAAGTAGCTCTTCACTCTTCTTCTGAAGGGTAAGGTCGGCGATGAAGGCAGCTACACGGCGTTCTTCGGCTGGAGCTTCGGGATTGAGCAGAGCGGTGCCGATGAGCGCGTGCAAAGAGCGGCCGCCGGCTGTGGTGCAGGTAGCCTCCACGGGGTCGGTAGCGAGACGGTCAGGGCTAAGTGAGCGGTGTGCATCGGCGAGCGCGGGGCAGACGGCGTTCAGAGAGAGTGCGCCTGAGGCAATCTCCTCGTTTGCGTAGCCGATCATGCGTTCGACAGCATGGTTGGCATAGATGATGCGCCCGGAACCATCGCTGATGAGCAGACCAAGAGGCATGGCTTCGACGAGGCGATGGAAGCGCGCCTCGCTGGCGCGGAGTGCCTGTTCGGCTGCGATTTTGTTGCGACGGCCCTGTGCCTCTTTCAGCTCGCGCTCAATGGCAGGGACAAGGCGCGTCAGGTTCTGTTTGCTAACGTAGTCCTGCGCACCAGCGCGCATGGAGTCAACGGCGGTCTCTTCGGAGATGGCGCCGGACATCATGATGAAGGGGACATCGAGGCCAGAGTTTTTTATCAGTTGAAGGGCTGCAGGGCCGCTGAAATTGGGGAGGTTGTAGTCGGCCAGTATGATTTCGGGCTTGTCTTCTGAATTAAGCGCGGCGGTCATGCCGGCGCTGTTTTCAACACGAATGATATGAGGGGCATATCCGCTGCGCTTCAGGTGGCGCTCGAGCAGCAGAGCATCGTCGGCATTGTCTTCGACGAGGAGAATGTTAAGATGTGGGGTCGCTAGAAGCTGTCCCATATTTTGTCATTTCCGCTCCGCGGAAGGCTTGAAACCCGCTTCGACGGCGGGTCTCAGACTTGCCGCTGCTGAGTATCAGCGATTTATGAGATAACTTTTAGCCCAGAGGTGGACATTCGTTAAGTACCAGCCAATACATTCCGAGTTGGCGGGTGGCTTCGGCAAAATCGCTGAAGTTAACCGGCTTGCGAATATAACTGTTGACTCCAAGCTGATAGCTGCGGATAAGGTCGCGCTCTTCATCCGAGGAGGTAAGGACCACAACGGGGAGCATGCGCGTATCCGCGCTTTCGCGGATACGACGCAGAACTTCGAGTCCTTCCACCTTGGGCAGTTTGAGATCGAGCAGGATGACCTGCGGGCGCACCGGATTTTCGCCAAAGAGCATATTAATCGCTTCTTCGCCGTCGCGAGCGACGGTAACTTCGTTGGCGATATTCGATTTCTTTAAGGCACGAATCGTAAGAAGTTCGTGATCTGGATCGTCTTCGACCAGAAGAATGAGCTTCGTGGTATCGGTCATGGAAGTTATCCTAACGCAATTCTCCTGCTACTGTGGAGCGAGAGATATTGGGTATTGCTTTCCTTGCGAGAAAACGATCATAACCCGCCCTGCAGGCCAACCGGCGAATTGCTATAGCGTGAACCAGAAAGTTGCACCATGGTTGAGGGCGCTCTCTGCCCAAATGCGTCCGTGATGGCGGTGGATGACACGGGCGACAGTTGCCAGACCGATGCCGGAGCCTTTGAAGTCCTTGTCACCATGCAGGCGATTGAAGGCGCTGAAAAGCCGATCTGCATAATACATATCGAAGCCTGCGCCGTTGTCGCGGATGAACCAGGCATTCTGCTGAGGGTCCCAACCAAAGTCGATGATGGCGGCGGGCAGCTTAGAGGTGAACTTGACGGCATTGTTGAAGAGATTTTCAAGTGCGACGTGAAGCAGGCCAGGATCGGCGACGGCGGTAAGCCCACCTTCAATATTGAAGGTGATGTCGCGACCACGGTTCTGGTCTTTGAGGTCGGTGGCGATGGATTCGGCCATTTGGGTGATGTCGATCTCTTGCTTGTCGATTTCAGCACGAGTGATGCGAGAGAGCTGGAGCAGGGCGTCGATCAACTGGCCCATGCGCTGCACGCCGCCGCGGACGCGGCGGATGTAGTCGCGTCCGGTGTCGTCAACGATAGAGGTGTAGTCCTCTTCGAGGGCGAGACTGAAGCCGTCGATAGTGCGCAATGGAGCACGCAGGTCATGCGAGACGGAGTAGCTGAAGGCTTCGAGCTCGTGGTTGACGGTTTCCAGCTCGGCGGTGCGCTGGCGAACGCGGTCTTCAAGCGTTGCATTGAGAGAGCGCACCTGTTCTGCCTGCTCTTCCGTTTCGGCGCGGGCCACGGCGAGCCGCTCGGCATCAAGCTCGGACGCGATACGCATGCGACGCTCGCGGACAAAGTAGCGGAACATCAACAGAATGAGAATGAAGTCGAGTGTGCTGGCGAACGCCATTGTGTAGCGTGCGCGAGTGGCGCTGGACTTTGCAACAGTCATGCGATCGGCGAGCAGGCGGTGCTCTACGGTTTCCATTCGATCGGCGATGACGCGCAGGTTATCCATCTGCTCTTTGCCTGAACCGGTCAGTTGAAGTGCATTACTGACCCTGTCAGCGGTGCTGATGCGGCGGCGCAGTTCGATGCCTTGTTCGAGCAGATCGAGTCTGCGGATGACAGTGGACTGGAGGACTTCAAAGTTGCCTTGTTCGGCGGGCTCATTCTGAATGAGGTTGTGGAGGTGATCCAGTTCGCCGGGGAGATCGCGGCGAGCGGCGGTATAAGGCTCAAGGTATTGCGCTTCGCCGGTGAGCAGGAAACCGCGATTTCCGGTTTCGGCGTCTCTGGCGGAGCCCATGATGCGCTCAATCTGGTTGATGGTCTGCCAACTGTGATCGACCCAGGACTGACTGTGAATGAGGGTATTGACTGCAGTCAAGGCCAGCCAACCATTAACTGCAACAACGATCGCAGCAATGAGGAGCAGAAAAGGGACGAGGATACGGTTCGGTCGTGACTTCTTCATGGATGAATTGGCAACGTTTTGGACTCAGGCTATCGTTGCCAGCGTTCTTGCTGCCAGCAAAGCTGGACTGAAGGATAGCGTATCCGGTTTCAATCGAGAAGAGTGTCGATGAAGGTGTCGCTGTCGAAGGGAAGAATGTCTTCCATCTTTTCGCCGACTCCGGCATAGAGGACAGGCAGCTTGAGCTCGGTTGCAATAGCGAGCACGATGCCGCCTTTGGCAGTGCCGTCGAGCTTGGTGAGAACAATGCCGGTAACGCGGGCGGCTTCGGTGAAGAGGCGTGCCTGAGCGAGGCCGTTCTGTCCGGTGGTGGCATCCATGACGAGGAGCGTCTGGTGTGGAGCGCCGGGAACCTGCTTTTCTGCGGTGCGGCGCATCTTGTCCAGCTCCTTCATCAGATCGGTTTTTGTGTGGAGGCGGCCAGCGGTATCGACGATGAGCACATCGGTGCCGCGGGCTTTGGCGGCGGCGCAGGCATCGTAGAGCGCGGCGCTGGGGTCTCCGCCTTGTTTGGTCTTGATGATGGGAACATCGGAGCGCTGCGCCCAGACTTCGAGCTGCTCGATGGCAGCGGCGCGGAAGGTATCGGCGGCACAGAGCAGAGCGCTGCGTCCTTGTGAGCGGAAGAGAGCGGCGAGTTTGCCGGAGGTGGTGGTCTTGCCGGTGCCGTTGACGCCGACCATCATGATGACTTCGGGTGGCGTGTCAGGATGTGCGACGGGGCGTGAGACGCCGTCGAGGACCTGTTTAAGCTCGGCCTTGAGGAGTTGCTTGAGCTCGTCTCCGCCCTGAATGCCGGTACGCAAGGCCCGCTGTCGAAGGTTCTCGATGACGATGGCGGTGGTAGGCGCACCGATATCGGCACGGAGCAGCACAGGTTCGAGGCCGGTGATGGTGGCTTCGTCGACTTCGCGGGTGAGTGCGATGACGGAGCTGATGGACTCCGTGAAGGATTCGCGGGTGCGGGTGACCGCCTGCTTCATGCGGTCGAAGAAGCCGCGTTTTTCTGCGGGAGATTCCAGTGCGGTCGAGGTCTCCGGAGTTTCAGGAGACTGGCCGGATTGCTGCTCTGATTTGTCGCGTTTGCCGAAGAGAGAAAATGCCATGCTGATGCTAGTTTAGCAATGCGCAGGACTTCATTCGCTATGGAGGAGGCTTTATCCGCGGAGTCACGGTGTGTGGTGTAATTGGTAGCGTCAGTTACCGGTTAAAAGGAGTCCACATGCCCACCATTACAACCAAAGATGGCGTTGAGATTTTCTACAAAGACTGGGGCAAAGGGCAGCCGATTGTGTTCAGTCATGGCTGGCCGCTATCGAGCGATGATTGGGACGCGCAGCTGATGTTCTTTCTAAATCATGGGTATCGGGTGATTGCCCATGATCGTCGTGGCCACGGCCGCTCTACGCAGACCGCCGAGGGCCATGATATGGACCATTATGCGGACGACCTGGCACAGCTTACGGCCCATCTCGACCTGAGAGATGTGATTCATGTCGGCCACTCGACTGGGGGCGGTGAGGTGGCGCATTATTTGGCACGGCATGGCGAGAGCAGAGTGGCTAAGGCGGCGCTTATCTGCGCGGTACCGCCGCTAATGGTGAAGACGGAGGCCAATCCGCTGGGCCTTCCCAAAAAAGTATTCGATGATTTCCAGGCGCAGCTTGCCGCGAATCGCTCGCAGTTCTATCGTGACATCGCAGCCGGACCTTTTTATGGATATAACCGGCCGGGTGCGAAACCTTCAGAGGCCATCATCGAGAACTGGTGGCGACAAGGAATGATGGGGGGCGCCAAGGCGCACTACGACGGCATTGTTGCCTTTTCGCAGACCGACTTTACCGAAGACCTCAAGAAGATCACTGTTCCTGTATTGGTCATGCACAGCGAAGACGACCAGATTGTTCCCTATGCCGCGTCCGGGCCATTGTCTGCGAAGCTGCTGAAGAATGGGACGCTGAAAACCTACAAGGACTTTCCCCACGGCATGCCCACGACGCAGGCAGAAACGATCAATGCCGATCTGTTGGCGTTCCTCAAGGGCTAACGGCGTTTTGGCTGCTGTCGAGGAATTGCTACAGCATGATGTTCCGGTGATGCGTTTGCAGATAAGGCGCTGCTAGAGTGGAAGTATGTTCGTTCCTGTAGTTCCTTCTGGACATTTTTTGTTTGCGCCGACGCACCGCATCCACTTTATCGGGATCGGTGGGATTGGAATGAGCGGAATCGCGGAGATTCTGCTGACGATGGGGTACCCGGTTTCGGGTTCGGACCTGCGGCGCAGTCCGGTGACAGAGCGGCTGGTGGGATTGGGTGCCCGTGTCTTTGAAGGTCATGCTGCGGCCAATGCGGCGGCCAGCGATGTGGTAGTGACCAGCTCGGCGGTGAGCAAGGACAATCCCGAGGTGCTGGAGGCAAGGGCGCGAAAGATTCCTGTGATTCAGCGGGCAGAGATGCTGGCCGAGCTGATGCGTTTGAAGTATGGCATCGCCGTAGCAGGGATGCATGGCAAGACGACGACTACCTCGATGATTGCTGCGGTGCTGGCCGGCGGCGGCCTGGACCCGACAGTAGTGGTGGGCGGCAGGGTAGATTCGATGGGGTCGAATGCCCGACTGGGAAACTCGCAGTATCTGGTAGCGGAAGCGGATGAGAGCGATCGCAGCTTCCTGAAGCTGTCTCCTGTAGTGAGTGTAGTAACGAACCTGGACCGCGAGCACATGGACTGTTATGCGGACATGGCCGACGTGGAGGGCGCGTTTGTCGAGTTTATGGACCGGGTGCCGTTTTATGGGGCGACGACAGCATGTATCGACAATGAGCTGTTGCGAGGTATTCTGCCGCGGGTGCGAAGGCGGGTCTTCACCTATGGAATGAGCGCCGAGGCGGATTTTCGTGCACAAATTATGTCGCGCGAGGATGGGTGCCACTCGCGGTTTGAGGTGAACTATAAGGGCTTGGTGATGGGGCCGTTCCAGCTGCACGTTCCCGGGAAGCACAATGTGTTGAACGCAACGGCAGCGGTCGCAATTGGCGTGCAGCTTGGCGTAGCTCCAGAACAGATTGCTGGCGGGCTGGATAGTTTTCGCGGAGTGGACCGGCGGTTCCAGGTAAAGGGGATTGAGCACGGAGTTACCGTCGTGGACGACTATGGGCACCATCCGACGGAGATCGTAGCTACGCTGCGGGCGGCGCGGGAGTGTGGGTATGCCCGTGTATTGGTGCTGTTTCAGCCGCACCGGTTTACCCGTACCCGCGATTTGATGGCGGATTTTGCAGGAGCCTTTGGCGACGCGGATGTAGTGAAGGTGTTGGACATTTATGCGGCCAGCGAAGAGCCGATTGCCGGCGTCGATGCGCGAGCGCTGGTGAAGGCGATTGGACGGAAGGGCGTAGAGTACGCGCAGTCGATGGCTGAAGGCATTAAGGCTCTGGCGCATGAGGCGCGGGATGGCGATGTGATTCTGACGCTGGGTGCGGGAAGTGTGTCGCAGGCGGGGCCGATGATTTTGAAGGCGCTTGCTGAGCGGGCTTCAGGAAAACCTAACACCGATCTTCACCGATGAAACCGATTTAAAGACATAGAACAAAGAGCAGTATGAGATAACGGTTTGGGTGAGTTCCTGAAAGGGTACATAGCAAAGAAGATGGGTGAGCCGGGGGCTGGGACAAGGTATAGTCAGGGTGGCGATTCTCGCGGCCCGGCTCAGGCTTGCGAAATAGCAGGGAATCTTCAAAGCGCGGGACGGCGGTGCTAGAGGCGCCGGAGCAGGAGTATGCCCGCGAACCGATGGTGCCGCGGCGGACCTCCGCGACGCCAAAGAGAAAACTGCGCCGCGATTTCAGCGAAGACTTTGCCGACGATTTTCCAGAAGACGACGAGCTGCCGGGAGGGCGGCGTCAGCGCGGCGTCAGAGTGCGGTTTCGCTGGGGAATGCCCACAAGCCGATGGGGCAAGCTGGCTTTGGCCTTGATGGTGGCTGCCCTGGCCGCAGTTGCTCTGGGTGCAGCGATACTGGTCAAAAGGGCGGTGATGCACGACCCGCACTTTATGATCCAGTCGGCTTCATCGATTGAGATTCAGGGCAATGCGCATCTGACCCGCGATGAGCTGGTGAACATCTTCGGGCAGGATGTGGAGCGCAACATCTTTTATGTATCGCTGGCACAGCGGCAGGCGGAGCTGCAACAGCTTCCGTGGGTGGAGCATGCAACGGTGATGAGGTTATTGCCCAATCGGTTGCGAGTGTCGATTGTCGAACGCACGCCGGTGGCATTTGTGCGGCAGGGGAATCAGATTGGGTTGGTGGACCGGAATGGCGTGTTGCTGGACATGCCAGCGCATGGACAGGGAGATGCGCACTATTCCTTTCCAGTGCTGACCGGGATTCGGGCAAGCGATCCGGCTTCGACCCGCGCAGCAAGGATGCAGATCTTTGAGCAGTTCATCTCGGACCTGGACAGCACGGGAGAGCATATTTCGCAGAAACTGAGCGAGGTGGACCTCTCGAATCCGGAGGACGTGAAGGCACTGATTCCTGAGAACGGCAAGGACATTCTGGTGCACTTCGGAGATACGGACTATCTGAAGCGGTATCAGCGCTTTGAGGAGCATCTGGCCGAGTGGCGGACACAGTATCCGACGCTGTCGTCGGTGGATATGCGTTATGAGCGGCAAGTCGTTCTTGAAATGCAGCCGGGAACCGCTGGTGCTGCGACTGCTTCGACCACGCAAGGAACGGGAGTTTCGAGCGGTGCTGGGCTGAATGCGGCTGCTATGAGTGGTACAACAACCGCACCTGCCAAGCCAGTTGCGAAAGCTCCGGCGAAAGCGCCTTTGCACACAACATCTCATAGCGCTACGCATACACCGGCCAAGGCCCACGCGAGAAAGACTCCTACATCGAAGGCGAAGGTCAAAGTTAGGGCAAAGGTGCACAAGCCGGTAACACGAGCACATCATTCCGCGGGGAGTTCCCGCTATCATTCTTCTCAGGTGGTCCATCCGTGAACCAGCGACAGGAAAATTTAATTACGGTTGTGGACGCGGGCAGTACCAAGAGCGTCGTTCTGGTAGCGGAGCTGCTGGATGGCGCACTGCGCTATCGCGGGCACGGAATTGAAGCGTCGCGTGGTATGCGCAAGGGGCTGATTGCGGAACTGGGACCGGCGGCCGAGGCGATCAATCGCGCGGCGCTGGCGGCGGAGCGGTCGGCAAAGGCTGTGATTGAAACTGCCGTGGTGGGCATTGGCGGAACGCATGTGCGCGGCGTGAACTCGCGCGGCGGAATCAGCATGGGCAGCCGGATGCGTGAGATTACACGCGAAGAGGTGCGGGCTGCGGTGGATCGCGCTCGCTCGGTGGCACTGCCTCCGGACCGTGAAGTGCTGCATCTGC
>DASRSR010000008.1:0-17246 GCA_035656355.1 Edaphobacter sp. | reverse complement strand
AGCTGGCCACGATAGGCGAGCAGCGCCAGGAAACAGGCTGCGATAACGGCCCAGACGATAAGCAAAACGGGGAGATGGCTCATAGCTAGTTCCTCCGCCCTTGAGAAGGGCCCATTTGGGGAAGCTCGGCGATACCGGGCGGGTCCGGTTTCGGGCTCGGAGGGTAGCACTCAGGCTCCGATGGAATCATACGCCTCAGACAGAGGAAAAGTGCAATATTTTTTGCGTGAAATAAAAGGCACCTAACTTATGCAAGCCCAAGAATAGATAGCCAATCTGCCGGAGAGTGGGCGAGACGTTCGGGCGGAACGGTGGCCAAAGATTGAGGTGCGAGACCAAAGGTGCAGCCAATGGAATGCGTTCCAGCGTTGTGCGCCGTGAGGATATCGACGTAAGAGTCGCCGACCATAAGGGTTTCGGAAGGGAGAATGGGCTGACCGCATAATGTCCCGGCCTCGGAGATGAGAGTGAGGAGGCCGTGGGGGTCGGGCTTTTTGGTATGGAAGCTGTTGCCGCCGTAGTTCTGAAAGAAGAAGCGGGAGAGGCCGAAGTGCGCGCAGATATCGCGTGATGGGTTGACGGGCTTATTGGTCAGCACGGCCATCAATGTCTCGGGCCATGCGGCGCGGATGGCCTCAAGCGAAGAGAGAACGCCGGGGTAGACGTAAGTGAAGTCGAGCTTGTGGACACGGTAATAGTCGAGGAACCAGGTAAGCACTTCGGTTACATATTCTTCGTCGTGGATATCGCCCTGAGGATCACCGAGAGCGCGGCGAACCAGCATTGAAGCTCCGTCGCCGATATAACTGGCGATGACGGCCTCGGGCAAGGATGGCTTATTGAAGTGGGTAAGCGCCGCGTTGATGGAGTTGCAGAGATCGACGCTGGAGTCGATGAGTGTTCCGTCGAGGTCGAAGACGATGAGGCGCGGCTGCATGAGACTAGGATACGTGGTTGCGTGTTTTCACCTCGCAAATGAGGTGCCGAGTGGATGGGATCCTTCGCTTCGCTCCGGATGGCGACGGAAGGCAAATACAGGGATCTCTTCGCTACGGCCCTGCGGGCTTTCGGTCGAGATGACGTGGGCTGGAGGTTGTACATGGGGCACCTGAATTGAATTTCAAAAACTAAAAAAGCAGGTCCTCCCGCCTGACGGCGGAAGGATGACAAGAGGATAAGAAAGTACGGGTTGACCTTTTATTGAATGTCAATGTCGCCGGAGCCGGTTCTGACGCGGATGGTTGGGCCTCCGCCATTGACCGTGCCGGTGACATGATGCCGGTTGAGCTGACCCTGCATGGCGATGGGTTGCGCGGTGTGGATGCCGCCCGATCCGGTGTCGGCATCGAGATTGAAGTGGGCGTTGCCGACGGCGAGGCGGACGCTGCCGCTCCCGGTTGAGAGCTTCCAATCGGAAGTTGGCTGGCCCTGTACATCGATGCCACCTGATCCGGTGCGAGAGATAAGTGCGCCGGAGATACCCCGCAATTGGATGTCACCCGATCCGGTTTCGGCCCGGACATCGCCTGGTGAAGATTGCTGGAATTGAATACTGCCTGAGCCGGTGCCGAGTGTTGCCGCTCCCTGGATACCGAAGGCGCGAATGTCGCCAGAGCCAGTCTGCGCTTTGAGGCCGGCGCCGACGTTTTCAACATGAATACTGCCAGAGCCAGAGGTTGCGTTGAGGACGGAAGACTTGGGAAGCGTGATGTCGTAGCTGATGGAGATATTGCGATAGAGATCGTTGTTGTGTTGCTGGCCGATGATGATGTCATTGCCATTCTGCACGATAGGCGGATGGTTGACGATCTCTTGTACTCGGGCATCGACATCTCCACTCATAAAGCTGTGATTGGCATGGACGTTAGCGACGATGTGTACCTGATTGCTGCTACCGGGGTGGAGGTGAATATCGCCGGAACCGGTGGCGACACTGACATTGGGTGAAGAGCCGGTGTTGAGAGTACGTTCAAAGGTGCGGTCGGCGGCAAACAGGGTGGCAGTGGTAAGGACAAGAGCGGCTGCGGTAAGGATGCGGGCTTTCATGACACTCCTTTATGAAGTTCGCGTTTGAGGATGGGATGACATTGCCATTCGAGGTTGGCAATCTGCGAGGGGCGTATCTATAGATAGAAAGCGCTGCCGAAGAGGCGGGCATGTGTTTGTCCGATGGGACGAAAATCTGCACTTATCTTTGTGGTGCGCCACGGGCTTCTCTCCGGAGTTCAGCCGATGAGGATTGGCTTTAGTGAGAGCTTACGCAAGCGGAGGCAATACGGTTCCGTGGAATTGAGGAAAGTTTCTGGAGATACAGATCGAAGATTTAAGCGTACTTGCGTAGAACTCCGAGAACCTTGCCCTGAATGCTGACGTTGGCAGCAGGGGCATAAATTGGAGACATTTCGGTGTTGGAAGGCTGAAGGCGGATCATGCTGCCTTCGCGATAGAAGCGCTTGAGGGTGGCATCGGCACCGTCGATGAGAGCAACTACAATTTCACCTTCATGGGCGGTACGGGTGCGCTCGACGAGGACGTAGTCGCCGGAGACGATATGTTCATCGCGCATGGAGTCACCGCGTACTTCGAGCGCGAAGACTTCGCGATTGCCGATGATGTCGTTGAGCGAGATGCTTTCAGCGGATTCGATGGCTTCAACCGGGCGGCCGGCGGCGATGCGGCCCATCAGTGGCAGGCGGTCGGCACCTTTTTTGCTGGAGCGTGCGGGAAGCACATCGATGGAGCGGCTGCGATTGTGTGCGCGCTGCAACATGCCTTTGTTTTGAAGGTTGGTGACGTGCTTGTGCACGGTGGCGAGAGAGCTGAGGCCGAGGCCACTGGCAATTTCTTCATAAGACGGAGAGTACCCGTTTGTCTGGGTAAAGCTGGAGAGAAAGTCGAGAACCTCTTTTTGCCGCCGTGTGATTGCCATGCGGGAATTGTAGCGAATAAAAAGCGAATTGCAAACGCTTTTTCACTTTAGTTTTTTTATTGCATTTTCAGGTACTCGGAAATGGGTGATTCCCGTTTTGAAATTGCAATTGCAGAAAAATGCACATTTGTTGTTGTGGCTTTGCTCGGAATCCCCCAAGGTGGTTAGACAGCGCTGGTGGTTCCAGCGTGAAGAAAGAGGAGAAGAAAAAAATGCAGGTATTGATTGTTGAAGATGATGCGGCGCTGGGCGCATTTCTGCTGAAGGGGATGAGGTTGGAGGGACATGATGCGGCTTTGGTTACCGATGGCGAAGCTGCCCTGAACTATATAGAGGAGCAGAGGCCGGATCTGGCGGTGCTTGATCTAAGCCTTCCGAAAAAAGACGGGACCGAGGTTTTGGCTGAGATTCAGGGCCGGTTCAATGAGATGGCTGTACTGGTTCTAACCGGCCGGTGTGAGGTTGGGGAGCGGGTGAAGTGCCTGAACCTGGGGGCGGATGATTGCCTGTTGAAGCCGTTTAGCTTTCATGAGCTGACGGCGCGCTGTCGCGCACTACTAAGGAGACGGGAGCAGTTTGCAGATCCGGTACTGCGGCATGGTGAGGTGGAGCTGAACCGGATGGAGCGGCGAGTGGTACGGAGCGGCCGGGCGGTGGAGCTTACGGTGAAGGAGTTCAACCTGCTGGAGTTTCTGATGCTGCGGCGGGGCCGTTGCTGCGGACGAAGCGAACTGTTGCGCGAAGTGTGGCAGATGTCTCCTGATGCGGGAACAAACGTTGTGGATGTGTACATCAACTACCTGCGCAAGAAGCTGGATGCGGACGATCCGGAGTTCTCCGTGATTGAGACGGTGCGGGGTGAAGGCTATCGCATGGGTAGCGTGCGCAAGCAGTCGCCGCGGATTGCGGAGTTTCCACGACGGGCGGTTTTTGCGAGTGCCTGACGAAAAGAAACAGCAGAAGACGCTGGCAGAACAAATGAATGAAGCACTCCATGAGCTAAGCCAACCTTTGACGGTGCTGCAATGCAGGCTGGCGATGGGTGAGTTAAGTGGCGAGCAGAGCGCTATGCGCGAAGCAATCGCTGAAGCGCTACTGGAATGCACAAAGATAAACATGGCGATTGCATTGATGCGCGAGTCGTTGCAGCACGCATTGCGAGCCGATGGTGAAGAACAGAAGAGGAGAGGGTGAATCGTATGAACATAGGACAGGAACGGATGGCAGGAATAGGCGCGCCGGAGGCAGCTGCTGCGCGAACGGTGGTGCTGGCGAGCGCGGATGCGGGACTGCGAGAGAGGCTGCGGCAGTCGCTGACCGGGCTGCGCTGGCAGGTGCATGAGGCCGCGGGTGGGGCAGAGGCAATGGCGCAGCTTGAAGATACTCATCCGGAAGCACTGCTGGTGGATAGCTGGCTGCCGGACCTGGAGGTGGGCGAGTTTGCCGGATATGTGCGGATGATGTATCCGGGAATCGAGATGCTGCGCGTCGATGGTGGCCTGGATGGAGGAGCGCGGAGCCCGCGGAGAAACGAATTGCTCCATGCATTGCGCGAGGCGCAGGACGCTCCGCTGACCGATACGGCTGCGTGGAAGGCGGCTCCCGTTGCGGTGCCGCGCACTGTGGCACGGCAGCCTGTGGTCAAAGATTTCGAAGCAGTCAAGGATTTTGACCAGGAGGCGGCGCGACGAGCGCTCTCGGTGCTGCTGGGACGGGAGGAGCCGCGTCCAGAAAGCGTTGCGGGCAAACGGCTGCAAGAGAGCGCAGCTCTGCCCGAGCTGATTGGGACAAGCGAACCGATGCGGGAGCTGACGCGGCTGATTCGGCTGGTTGCGCCGCGCTCGACCACAGTGCTGATTGAAGGCGAGACGGGGACGGGCAAGGAGGTGGTGGCACGTGCGCTGCACCGGCTGAGCGAGCGGTCTGCCAAGCCGTTTGCGGTGCTGAACTGCGCGGCCATTCCCGAGGCTCTGCTGGAGGCGGAGCTATTTGGCCATACGCGCGGAGCCTTTACCGGCGCAGTGCAGTCGCGGACGGGAAGAATTGAAGCAGCGCACGGGGGCACGCTGTTTCTGGATGAGATCGGAGAGATGCCAATTGCGCTGCAGGCCAAGATGCTGCGCTTTCTGGAGTGCGGCGAGCTGCAACGCGTGGGCGACAACGAGACAGTGAGAGTGGATGTGCGCATTATTGCGGCGACCCATCAGCCGCTGCTGCAGCGCGCGGAGGAGGGGACGTTCCGGCTGGATCTTTATCACCGGCTGGTGGTGTTTCCAGTGGAGGTTCCGGCGCTGCGCGAGCGTATGGAAGATATCGGGTTGCTGTGCGAACACTTTCTGGAGCGGATGGGAAAGGAGCGCCCACGGAAGCGACTGAGTGCCGAGGCCGAAGGCAAGCTGCATGAGCACAACTGGCCGGGCAACGTGCGCGAGCTGATGCATGTGCTGGAGCGGGCAACGATTCTGGCCGGTGATCGGCTGGAGATTGAGCCGGAGGAGATTCGGTACAGAAGGGTTCCACGAGGGTAGGTGGATTACTGGATTGATTTAGCATCGCGGAGCTGGAGCGATGGAGGCTTCAGGTTCGAGCCTGAGATGAGTCGCGACTTCATCGCTCATTACTTCCGGCGGACGTTTACCCAGGGCTTTGCCCTGGGCTGGTATAAGTCCGGGCCTTTGGCCCTCAAGAGCAGGACTCGGAAATGGGTTAAAGAAAGTTTGAGTCTTCGGTATTGCCTCAGTGCCGTAAAGCCCCATGTATTTAGACGATGTATGGCGGGACTGAAGTTCCGCCCTTTCAAAACCGAAACTTACTCCAGAGATACCTAAAGGAAATGGGTGGTTTGGCCGATGAATAAGAACGCTCTCATCTGCCAGCGGCCTTCTTTGGACGGCGAAATGCAGTGTTACGTGCAGGGAGACCGACAAGATGGAAGTGACGACGCCGCTATGCGATGCGCTGACTCGATATCTGGATCTGACCAGCCAGCAGATGAAGCTGACGGCGACCAATATGGCCAATGTTGATACGCCGGGGTACAGGACCCAAGGCTTCAACTTCGAGCAGGAGTTTCTGCGCGAGATTGATGGGGGCGCGGATGTCGGCGCCGGTTCAGAAGCCCCTGTGGATAACGTCGGTGGATTGGTTTCGCGGCCGGATGGCAACAACGTATCAATGGACCGCGAAGGAATGCAGATGGCGAAGGCGCAGTTGCAGTTCCGGCTGGGAGTGGAGCTGCTGAAGCAGCAGTTCACCAACGTAATGGACGCGATCCATGCGGAGGCGAAGTAGAGCGATGAACCTTTTTGGAGTGATGGATGTAAGCGCGTCGGCGCTGAGGGCCGAACGGGTGCGCGCCGAGGTTGTCGCCGCGAATATGGCGAACGCGGAGACAACGCGGACGCCGGAGGGCGGACCCTACCAGCGCCACCATGTGGTGTTCGCGGCTCAGGGTGGCGGAAGCTTTGAGCAGTCGCTGATGAGCCAGATGGACGGGGCGGGTGGTGGCTTCGGCAGCGGCTTTACGGCTTTTTCAGATGCTGCGAAGGCGGAGAATGGAGCGCCGGGTGGCGTGGCTGTGACCGCTGTGATTGCGGACAATCGCGCGCCGCTGCGCAGATACGATCCGCAGCATCCAGATGCGGGACCGGATGGATTTGTGGCTTATCCGGACATCAATCCGCTGACGGAGATGACGGACCTGATGGGTGCGACGAGATCCTACGGAATGAACGCGTCGGCAGTGCAGGCGGAGAAGAACATGGTCGCGTCGTCGCTTGAAATTTTGAAGTAGTGCCGTTGGAGATTTTGAAGCGATCTGGACAGGAGAGGGAACGATGATAGATGCCGCGATGATCTCAGGCGCAATGAAGGGAATGCAGAGAGCCGGTGGATTTCTGGATGCGTCAGCGAGCCAAGGCAGTGCGGCGCAAACCCCGTTTGCAGGAGTTTTCCGGTCGATGGTGGAGCAGACAAGCTCTTTGGACCGGAAGGCGTCGCAGGCCGTGACCGGATTGCTGACGGGACAGGGAGTAGAGATTCACGACGCGATGATTGCGACCCAGAAGGCCGATATAGCGTTTGAGCTGGCGCTTGAGGTAAGGAACAAAGCGGTGGGCGCATACCAGCAGATGATGAACATGCAGTTCTAAGTAAGCGAAGAGAGTTGCTGAGGCGAGATGGCGGAGACAGAACGAGCAGAGCTGGAGAAGGCTGGGCAGCCGCAAACGAAGCTGCCTGGCGGCGCGCCGGCAGAGAGGGCGATGGCGATGGTGTCGGGGCTGCAACAGCGGCTGATGGCGATGCCAGCGGGAAAGCGGAGCTGGCTGATCGCCTCGGCAGCGTTTCTGGCTGCGGCCTGCATTGGATTGATGTGGTTTGCGCAACGGCCGGACTGGCGTGTGCTGTTTAGCGGTCTGGATGGTAAGGACACGCAGCAGGTGTCGCAGGAATTGGCGGCGGCTGGAATCTCTTTTCGCACAACGGTGGACGGAAGCGGGATTGAGGTTCCGGCGGATGTGCTGGATAAGGCGAGGATGGAGGTCGCGGCCAAAGGGATGCCGCAGACCGGGCGGCTGGGCTTTGAGCTGTTCGATAAGCCGAACTGGGTGGGCAGCGAGTTTGACGAACGCGTGAACTATCAGCGGGCGCTTGAAGGAGAACTGGAACATACAATCGAAACTCTGGGCGTGGTGCGCTCGGCGCGGGTGCATCTGGTGCTGCCGCAGCAGAGCCTGTTTGCGTCGGAGGAGAAGGCAGCGAAGGCTTCGGTGGTGCTGAAGCTGCGCCGGCCAACAGTCGATCCGCAGCAGGCGGATGCAATTCGCAGCCTGGTTGCGGGCGCGGTTGAGAATCTGAGTCCCGACCAGGTGACACTGGTGGATGCCGATGGCAGAGCGAACTTGAAGCCGCGATCAAGTGATGCAAATAAGGACCAGGTGGAGCAGGAGATGGAGGCAAAGCTGGTGGCCATGCTGGAGCCGCTGGCGGGCCGCGATAATGTGCGCGCCACAGTGAATGTAAGTTATGCCGATGGCCACGAGGAACGGACCGACGAGGTCTACGACCCGAGCCAGACGGCGACGCTGAGCACACAGAAGAGAGAGCAGGTTTCGGCGCTGCCGGTGCAACCGACAGGGGTTCCGGGAACGGCGAGCAACTCACCTGCGGGCGCGCCTGCCGGAGCAGTAGCAGGATCGCAGGCGGCAGCTGCACCGGGAACGCCGCCGCTATTGCAGAAGCAGGCACTGCCGGTGTATCCGCAGCAGGGCAGTGGACGCGACCAGAGTATGCAGGAGGAGAGCAGCACGTATGGAGTCACAAAGCATCTTCTGCACTCCGAAGAGGGACCGGGACGGATTCGCAGGGTGACAGCTGCCGTGGTGGTGAATGATCGCGCAGTGGTGGAAGGCGCGGGCAAGCTGGAGCACACAGTCTGGAAGCCGAGAAGCGTGGACGAGATGCGAAGGTTACAGCAACTGGCCCAGGCGGCGGTTGGATTCGATGTGCAACGAGGCGACCAGGTGGTAATGGAGAACATCAGCTTCAGTTCAAACACGCCTGCGGTAAAACCGGCTGTGATAGACCGGGCCATGGATGAGGCACGCACACTGGCTGCTTCGCAACCAGGATTAATGAAGACACTGATGATTGGAGTGTGTGGCCTGCTGTTGGTGATCTTTGTGCTGCGGCCGGTGGCGCGGCAGGTGACGGCGACATTGCGCGAGCCTCTGCCGCTAGCTTCTGGCGCTGGTGTTATGTCGCTGGATCAGAGGGAGGAAGCAATGCTGCACGAACCCGAATGGTCGCCTGAAAAATTACCACTGAGCATAAAGAAAGCGCAGCGGGAGCATCAGGGAATCTTTGATCACGTGTCTGAGCATATACGGCGCGAGCCGACGCAGAGCACGCGATTATTAGAGGCCTGGATTGGTTCGACAGACGAGGGAGATTGATGAGCGCAGCGCTTCAGATGAAAGAGATAGAACCACCGAGGCAAAACCTTCCACTGCTACCGGCTGAATCGGGCTTTGCGCCGGCAGAGATACCGGGATTGCGCAAAGCGGCGATTCTGATGGTGGCATTGGGCGACGACTTGGCGAAGATGCTGTTTCAAAGCCTGTCGGATGCCGATGTTCGGCGCGTGACCGAAGAGATTACCCGGTTGGGTGAGATTCCGGCACAGCAACTGACGCAGGTGTTGACGGAGTTTTATGGGCTGCTGGAAACGCAACAGTACATGGTGCGCGGCGGCCAGGAGTATGCGCTGAAGCTGCTGACGGAGGCCTTTGGTGTTGAAAAGGCCGAAGATCTTCTGGCGCAGGTAAGAAAGATACGTGAACGAACGAACGGTGATATGGCGATGCTGCAGAAGATGGATCCGCAGCACCTGAGTAAGTTTTTGGAAAATGAACACCCTCAGACGATTGCGCTGGTTCTGGCGCACCTGGATCCAAAGCGCGGTTCCGGTGTGCTGATGAGTCTGCAGGGGCAGATGCGGGTTGATGTAGTGAGGAGGCTGGCGGAGATGCGGCAGTTTTCTCCGGAGATGGCGCAGACGGTTGCGCTTGTGCTGCACCGCCGAATGGAGGGGATGGGGCAGGGTGGCAGAAGATCGTATTCCGGCTTCAAAGCAGTGGCGGAACTGTTGAACCGGTTGGACCAGATGGAGAGCAAAGGGATTCTGGAGGAGATTGAGCATGATGAGCCGCAACTCGCAATCGGGATTAGAAACCTGATGTTTACGTTTGAAGACCTGGTAACGGTTCCGGCGGAGAGCATCCGCGAATTTGTTGCGGCGGTGGATAAGAAGGTGCTGGCGGTTGCGTTGAAGGGCTGCCGCGACAACGTGAAGTCGTGCCTGTTCAAGGCCATGAGCTCGCGTGCTGTGGAGATGCTGAAAGAGGACATGGAAGTGATGGGGCCGGTGCGCATGAAGGATGTTAATCATGCACAGCAAGAGTTGTTGACGATAGCTCGCCAGCTCGAGAGCGAAGGCCGAATGATTCTGAAGATGGAGATGGATGATGATCTCGCCGTATGACGGAGAGTTGCCGGGAATGCCTTCGAGAGATGCGCTGAGGCGAACGAGCGTGTCTCGGCTTGAGTTTGAGGTACTCGACCGATGGAATGTAGAGACGGCCGCAGAGAAGAAGGCTGTCGCGGTAGCTATGGATACGGAGTTCCGATTAAAGGAGCAGGTTGCGGCGCTCGAAGGCAGGTTGAGCTTCGAGGAGCAGCAGTTCGCGGCGCGAGTGGAAGTGGTGAAGCGGGAGGCAAGGGAGCAGGCGCGGTCGGAGTGGAAACAGGAGCTCGAAGAGAGGGTTACACAAGTACGCGAGCAGGTGGCGCATCTTTGCGCTGAGTTTGCTAAGACGCGCGCACATTATTTTTTGAGCGTGGAGGAAGAGGTGGTGCGGCTGGCGCTGGCGATTGCCGCGCGAGTGCTGCATCGTGAGGCAGGCTGCGATCCGTTGCTGTTGCGGGGTGCGGTGCGAGTGGCGCTGGAACAGGTTGCAGATAACAGCGCAACGATCCTGCGGGTTCCAGCAACGGAGACGACAATGTGGCGCGAGGCTCTTCACGCAGGCGCGAAGCCTGAGGTGCAGTTGCTGGAAGATGAAACGCTAGGACCGGGCGAATGCATTCTGGAGACGAACGCCGGCCGGGTTGATCTAGGAGTGAAGGCGCAACTGGTAGAGATTGAACGAGGGTTCTTCGATCTGCTCGAGAAGAGGCCCGTGTAATGTGCAGCGAAGAGGTTGCGTCGGGAAGACTTGGGGGATACTTTGCGCAACTTGAGATGATGCCGTCGTGGCGATGGGGAGGCCGCGTTGTGGAAGCCAACGGGCAGACGGTTGAGTCGGAAGGCCCGCTGTGCTCGGTGGGCGAGTGCTGCGAGATTGTCGATGGCGAAGGCGAACGGCACCGCGCCGAAGTAATTGGATTTCGGGGAAGGCATGTATTGGCAATGCCGCTGGAGGCGACGCAAGGCATTCGCTATGGCGACATTGTGACCGCGACGGGTACAAGTCCGGCAATCGCGGTTGGAAGAACGATGGAGGGTCGAATTCTGAACGCATTGGGCGCGCCGCTGGACGGTCTGCCTGCGCCGCGAGCTACGGAGACCTGGCCGCTTGATGGAGCGGTGCCGCACCCGATGGAGAGGGAGCCTATCAAAGAGCCACTGCAAACGGGGCTGCGTGTGCTGGACGGTATGCTGACGGTGGGGCGTGGGCAGCGGATTGGTATCTTTGGCGGGTCGGGTGTGGGCAAGAGCACGCTGATTGGAATGATGACGCGCAACACAGCTGCGGACCTGACGGTGGTGGGACTGGTCGGCGAGCGGGGACGCGAGGTCCGCGAGTTTGTCGAGGACTCGTTGGGGGAAGAGGGCCGCAGACGATCGGTGGTGTTGGTTTCTACTTCGGATCAAAGTCCACTGTTGCGAATGAGAGCCGCGATGGCGGCGACTTCGGTTGCGGAGTTTTACGCTGCACAGGGAAAGCACGTGCTGCTGGTGCTCGATTCGCTGACGCGATATGCGATGGCGGCGCGGGAGATTGGGCTGGCGGCGGGCGAGCCACCGGCGAGCAAGGGCTATACGCCGTCGGTATTTACGCGGCTGGCAAAGCTCGTGGAGCGTGCAGGCAACTTTCGCAGTGGAAGCATCACGGCGTTTTATACGGTGCTGATGGAAGGTGACGATCAGCAGGATCCGGTAGTGGATTCGGTGCGCTCCTTTCTGGATGGGCACGTTGTGCTTTCGCGAGCAATGGCGGCAGGAGGATGGTACCCGCCGGTGAACGTGCTGGACTCACTGAGCCGCTTGATGCCTGCGGTGACGAAGCCGGAGCATCGCACGAAGGCTTCGCTGGTACGAAGACTGCTGGCTGCACACGCAAAGTCGGAGGACCTGGTTCGCATTGGGGCTTACAGGCCAGGAACCGACGAAGAGCTGGACCGCGCGATGCGGGCGATGCCGGCATTGCGCGAGTTTCTGATGCAGCAAAGCGGCGAGCGCGTGACGATGGAGCAGACGATCGACCGGCTAAACGCAATGGAGCTTTAAGGATGCAGTCGCGGCTGATGGCGCTGAAGCGGCTGGCGTCTCTCTATGGAGATGTCGAAGAGATGCATTCGGTGGAGCTTCAGCGAGCAAACGCCGCGGTCCGCGAGGCAGAGCAGGCAATCGGTGCCGAGCAGAGATTTGTGCGCTCTTCGAATGTCGAAGGACGCCGAGCGCTGGCTGCTGGAGACCGCCTGGATTGGCGGGCGGCGCAGATGCAGCGTGAGATGGCGGAATGGAGACAGCAGCGTCTGCAGCAGGTACACAGAGAGCGCGAGCTGGTGAATGATGAGGCCATGAAGCGATACGTTGCCAGCCGCACGCAGAGCGAGCAGATGAAGCACATGGCGCGGAGTGTGACTGTGGAAGTAGAGACGGAAGTGGGAAGGCGCGCCCAGGAAGCACTGGACGACCGGTTTCTCGCTCGCAGGCGGTGGACCGATTTGCAGGAGGAAAAATTGCGGAAGAAATGAAATCCTCCTAATGCGCGACAAGCTGCTTTGGCATAAAAAGTGCACCTCTCAGGTCATATGGTGACAGCAGCGATGATTGCAACGATGCCAGGAGTGGAAGCGAGCAGTCCATGCTCCGCTTCTTCTGGGGAAGCAAACATCGTGGGTATGCCGTTTGCAGTGAGCCTCGCAGCGGAGATGGCGGTGAGCGCTCCCGGCCAGATAGGGCATGTAGAACAGACGGAACAAGGGACGGACAACGGAAGTGTACCGGCAGCGAAAGGGGATAACGTCCATAAGCTGGCAACGGCTTTGACAGGGAAATTCGCGGCGTCAACTACGACGCCAGAGAAGGAAAGCGCGGCGAAGGAAGGGATTGATCAGGATGGTGCAGAGCCTAAGACCTCCACAGGTAATGCAAAAGTTCTGATCCCAGTGCCCTCCGTGAAAGTGGCTGCCGTGCAGTCAGAGGAGAAAGAAACGGCTGAAATTGCGGATGGAGTTCCAGTGCTTGATCAGGGGGAGACTTGCAGCATTGCGGCTTCGATAGAGACTGCGACGGCAGCGGCGGATGTCGTTGACTATGGTATCCAACCATCATCTGCACAGGCAGAGGACGTAAAGGCGGCGAAGCCAAACGAGGCCGAGGCTGAAAAAGCAACAGCGATTATCTCCGAGTGTGCAGAGAAGATGGCTGGGTTGGATGTGAAAGATGGATTGACCGATATGGTTGCGGGATCGACTTCGAATAAGGCGACGACGAAGAGCGATGGTGAAGTCGAGAAGAAGGGGAAGGCAGGAAAGGTTGAGAAGGCGGAGAAAGATGCCACAGAGAACGACGAGAGTACTACATCGTTGGCAGCCGTCTCAACTCCGGTGGCCGCGCAGCTTGCCGCGCCGTCGGCTAATCCAGCACAGGGCAGGTTGGATAAGGGACAAGAGAGCGTTGGCTTGCCGACTTCAAAGGTAACGGCGGGCGCTAAGAGGAAGCCGGTCTCGGTTACGAATGACAAGAACGCTGCTAAAGAGGCTGGCGGAGCAAAGCATCCGGATGTAAAGAGTGGCATCGAAATGGCCGCGAAACTGCCGATAGAGACTGATCCTAAAAGGCTGAAATCCAGCAGGGAGACGGAATCGCTTGGCGTGACCTTAGCGGGTGTTGAAAGTACAAAGACACACAACGATGGAACTGCTGATCATGTTGAAGGCGCAGCAGGCGGAAACATGGGGATAGTGCCAGCAGCCCATCTGGTGCATGTCAAGGCAATTGTTTCGCCGCCGGAACGCGTTAGCCCGCAGGGTACATCGATGCAGCATGGAACTGCACTGCAGGGCGACGCGCGAAGCGACGTGATGCCGCAAGTAGAAGCAGCGCCTCGAACGATTGTGGCTACACCAACGGTACTTGAAGTCGGAGTGGCGAATGGAACTCATGGCTGGCTCAAGATTCGCGCGGAGATGACGGACGCGGGTACAGTAAACGCTTCCCTGGCTACGGCCTCGACTTCAGGCCAGGAGATATTGCACCACGAACTTCCGTCCTTGACGGCTTATCTGCATAACGAACGCGTTGCGGTAAACACAATCGTCGTGCAGCAAACGTCAACGGCTGCGCCGGATCTTCGCGGACATACCGGCGGAATGATTGGTGATGGACGCGGGCAGGCCGGACAGAACGGCGGGCAGCCGGGCAGCGAGAGCAGACATCAGCCGGCGAGGGTTCAGGATTCTGTATATCGCATGTGGGGTGAGGGACAAGAAGCGCCGATACCACTGACTTTGTACCCGAACGGAGGCGGTTGGTTGAGTGTCATGGCCTGATTAGCGATTGCACGACAAAGGAGGACAAAGATGGAAGGATTGAGTTCGATTTCTGGAGCAGGAGCGGCGGCGGCAAAGGTCGCTTCTGCGCTGATGCCGAAACAGGCAGCGCGGGCAAAGGCAGCGGATCAGGCTGGCTCCGGTCAGGACAATACCGGTGCGGCAACAGCGGATAACGCAACGATTACAGCGAATGACTTTCTTGTGCTGCTGGTAACGGAGTTGAAGAATCAAGATCCGACGCAGCCTATCGATCCGAATGCATATATCCAGCAACTGGTCGGGGTCAACAGCCTGCAGCAACTGATCTCGATTAACAAGAACCTGACACCGCCGTCCGGAGGAACGCCGACGTCTGGAACGTAGCGCTGTGCGTGTGAGGCAGCAACCAAAATTCATTTCAGGAACGACAAGGAGAGTAGGGATGGGATCATTTTCGACAGCATTGAGCGGATTGAGCGCAAATTCGGTAGCGCTGAATACGATTGGCAACAATCTGGCAAACCTGAACACGACTGCCTTCAAGAAGCAGACGACAAACTTTGAGAATCTCTTCTATCAGCAGATTGGCGTGAATGGATCGAACGACGCTCTTCAGGTGGGCGCTGGGACCAAGGTGGCAAGCACGACGACGAGCTTTCTGCAGGGGCACATTGACCCGACGGGAAATGCGACCGACATGGCCATCGGCGGAGACGGATTTTTTGTGGTGCAGCAGAACGGCGTGCAGTCGCTGACGCGCGCGGGAAGCTTTCAGCTTGATTCCTATGGCAATTTGACGACGGCTGAGGGAGAAAACGTGATGGGGTATAACGCCGTCAACGGCGTTATCAGCGGCAGCAGTTCTTTGACACCATTGCGGCTGCCAACCGGATCGACTGAGTCGGCGCGGGCGACCCAGAACTTCTCTGTTACGGCGAACCTGAATGCTGGCGCAGCAGTGGGCACACCGTTTTCTACTTCGATACAGGTATACGATTCGCTCGGACAAACGCATCAGGCCGCGGTGACATTTACCAAGACGGCGGCAAATACGTGGCAGTATGATGTGTCGCTGCCTGCTGGTGACTTTACGGGAACAGCAGCGAATACGACGGGAACGTTGACCTTCGATTCGAGCGGAAAACTAGTTACCCCGGCGGCCAACGTGACCGGGATTACTTTTCCTGGCCTGCCGAATGGAGCGAGCGATCTAAGCTTCGAGTGGAACCTGTATGATTCCAGCGGCAACGCAACCATCTCGCAGACCACAGCGGCCTCGGCTGCCAGCGCAAGAACGCAGGATGGATTTACAAGCGGCGTTTATAACGGCTTCGGCGTCGATTCCAACGGCATCATTACCGCGACGTACAGCAATGGACAGACGGAAACCATTGGCCAGGTGGCGATTGCAACCGTCGCGAATAACCAGGGGCTGCGGATTACGGGCAACAACAACTTTGTGGCGACCGCGGCTTCGGGGCAGCCCAACATCGGCGTGGCCGGAACAGGATCGCGCGGAATGATTACCGACAACGCACTGGAGTTATCGAATGTGGACATCTCAACGGAGTTTGCGAACCTGATTGTCGCGCAGCGCGCCTTTGAGGCAAACTCAAAGACGGTGACCACGTTCGATACGGTGACTCAGGACACGCTCTCGATGATCCGGTAAGTGGATTAAAACTGCGGGCGGAGGCATGGCGAGAGGCTGTGCGTCCGCCCGTTTTCTGTTTCTGAAAATTGTCTAATCCTGCGCGTCCCATAATGGCTCGTCATCTGCTTCATAGAGCAGCATGACTACGGCTTCTCCTTCTATTGCCGAACCTGTGAACGCGATTTCGCCTGCACCAGCGGGATCGAAGCGGCCGATTGGCTCGATGCTGATTGCCATGGCCCTTGGAGCCATCATTGCCTCGGCATGTTTCAGTGGGGCTCTCTATTTTCTGGTACGGTCAGGCCGGCTCTCGATGAAAAGTGCGGCAAAGAGGCCGGCAGCCGCCGCTAAGGTCGAGACCCATCTGATTACGCTTGATCCACTGCTGGCGAATCTCGCCGGAGACGGCGGCTCTTATCTTCGCCTGTCTCTGGCGCTGCAGGTTGCAGATCTGAGCCGGGCCAAAGGCACGGAACAAAAGGGTGGCAACGCCGAAGAGGATACTGCCTCGCTGCGTGACGCCGCGCTGACGGTGCTGGGAGAGCAGACGGCGCAAGGTCTGCTGGCCTCCGGGGGAAGAGAGCAGTTGAAGCTTGCATTGAAGAAAGCATTCGAGGCGCGAGATGCCGGATTGCAGGTGAAGGAGATTTACTTCACGGATTTTCTGGTGCAGCGCTAATGGATTTGCAGAGCACGGAGCGAACAATGTCAGAGATGCAGATGGTCGCGCCATCCGGGGCGGCTGAGATGGCAGAAAAGGTTGATCTAGGCGAGGCAACTCCGGCTGTGCCATGGATGGCGCGGATCGAGCAACATCGGGCATGGAACATTTTGTCGCAGCTTCCGGTGGCTATGAGCGCAGAGATTCCTCTGAGCCGGTTTCGGGTGAAAGATCTTTTAGCCCTGACTGAGGGGCAGGTATTTGAGACAGGATGGTCCGATACAGAGGACGTTCCGTTGAAGGCTGCGGAGGTGCAGATTGGCTGGACAGAGTTTGAAGTGGTGGAGCAGAAGATCGCTCTGCGGTTGACACGGCTGTTTTAGCTATGGAACAGGGAAGAATTCAATGTGGCGAATAGAGAGCATCGCACAGGGTAGGTCGGCGAAGGCCTCGCACAATGCGCATGGACTGGCAGGGCATCTGCTGGAGCTGATTGGCGGATTTCGTGGTCGCAGACGCGCAGTGGCAGCGAGACAGATGCATCTGGTGGAGACGCTTCCGCTTGGAGGTAAGCGTCAACTGATGCTGGTGGAGTGCGCGGGCGAGCGTTTTCTGATTGGCGGAGGTCTGGAGAGCGTAGAGACCATTGTGCAGATCGCTCCGGCAGTGGCACAGCAGGC
>DASRSR010000007.1:0-4058 GCA_035656355.1 Edaphobacter sp. | reverse complement strand
ATTATGCCGGTAATTCTTGAGATTTAAATCCAACGATGTCGTCCTTCATATCCATTCAGGCGCTTGCTAAAAGAGAGACCTCTTCTCGAAAGAATCGTCATTACTAAAACAATGGCTGATAGATTGTTTTTCAGATGATCTCCTTCCCCAACGGCGCTTTCTATCGGCGTATCTTGCTTGGTTTTAGCGGCCTTGCCCTGATCTTCGGTTTCGCGCCCGCTACGGCTGAGAAGCCAAAAATCCTACCTCCAAAGCGACCCACCATCGGCCTTGTGCTTGAAGGTGGTGGCGCATTGGGGTTTGCGCACATTGGTGCGATTGAATGGCTGGAGGCTCACCACATCCCGGTAGACTACGTCGCAGGAACCAGCATGGGAGGCCTCGTCGGTGGGCTTTATGCCGCAGGCAATCGGCCCGAAGATATCAAGAACCTCGTCGACAATATCCATTGGCCCGGAGTGCTCAGCGGCCAGGTTCCATTTCAATCGCTAAGCTATCGCAGAAAAGAAGACAAGCTGGCCTATCCCAACCGTCTCGACCTTGGCCTGAAAAATGGAATCAGCCTTCCCAAAGGTCTCAACTCCGGTGCAGCCGTAGGCCTGCTACTCGATCGGACACTGATTCCTTACTACGACCTCCAGAGCTTCGATGATCTGCCTATTCCCTTCCGCTGTGTGGCAACCGAGCTCACCACTGGGTCGAAGCACGTCTTTAAAGACGGTTCTCTTGCCCAGGCCATGAGGGCCACCATGTCGATCCCCGGCATGTTTGCTCCTGTGCAACATGGGAATGAGCTTTATTCCGACGGCTCAGCCGTGGACAATCTGCCCGTCGATGTTGCACGCGCAATGGGCGCCGACGTTGTGATTGCGGTTTATCTGGATACAGGGCCTGTTAAACCGAAAGATATAAGCTCTCCGCTGGCCGTAGCCGGCAGGACCTTCTCCATCATGGTGGCGGCCAATGAGATGGCCAGCAAAAAGAATGCAAACATCCTTATCAATGCGGATGTCAGCAAGTTCAGCACAACTGATTTCGACAAAAGCACCCAGATTATTCCCCAGGGCGAAAAAGCTGCCGAAGCAAAAGCCTCTGAGCTTGAGAAATATGCTCTCAATGACGCGGATTGGAAGGCGTATCTGGCAGAGAGAAATGCACGCAAGCGCACTCACGTCCCCATTCCCCAGTTCGTCGATGTCTACGGACTAAAAGGTGCCGACCGCGCTGAAGTTGCTGAATCTTTTACAAAGTATGTTGGCAAGCCGGTGGATACTGTGGCCCTTGAAAAGACAATTGCCGAGCTCGAAGGCACAGGGTCATACTCCATCATCAACTACAACATGGTCGACGAACAGGGCAGACCAGGGCTGCTGATCCGCCCGCGGACCAAAGATTACGCCCCGCCATTTCTGAATGTGGGCCTGACCATCCTGGCCAACGACTCCAATAATGTTCAGCTTGGTGCAGGTGCGCGAGCTACATTCACGAATCTCGTCGGTCCACGCTCAGAGCTGCGCCTTGAAGGCACAGTGGGACAAATTGCAGGCCTGAACGCGGAACTGTATAAGCCGCTGAGCCATGCAACGAATTGGTTCGCCGCTCCCCACGCCTACATAGCGCACAAAGTTACAGGCCTTTACTCCAATGGCAGCCAACTCGCGCAGTTTAAAGAAAATAGAAACGGGGTTGGCATTGATATTGGCTACGAGTTCAATGCACGAACGGAGTTGCGCGCCGGTGAAGACTATCAGTGGTTCAGCGTGCGTCGCACAGTCGGAGCGATCGATGGACACGACTTCAGCCTGACACCATTCGTCACCTCATTGCGCTTTCAATACCTCGGACAGGATGAGGTTATGCTTCCCACCAAAGGTTCGGAAGCTCGTGCAGCTTTCCACCACTACACTGCAAGGCCGAATGCCAATGACGGTCTCTCTCAGTTCGAGGGAACGCTGGCGCATTTTATGCCAGTGGGCGCACGGGGCATCGCGTTCGGAACCGCAAGTGGTGGTACCAGCTTTGGAGCATCGAACCTTGGGCTGGCCGGATTTTCTCTAGGCGGTCCACTTCGCCTAACGGCCTACAGCCGCGGAGAACTACTGGGTACCGACTACTTTCTTGGCCAGGCCGGTTATCTCTATCGTTTGACACACCTGAACCCGATCTTCGGCGATGCCATTTACGCTGGCGGCTTCTACGAGCTTGGCAAGCTCAACGGTACAACTCTCGGCACGCCTTCAACTCCAAACGACGGAACAGCGCTTATCGTCATTAAAACAATGATCGGTCCACTTTATGGTGGAGGCAGCATCGGCGGCAGCGATCATGCCAAATGGTACTTCGGTCTGGGGCGCATCTTTTGACAAGTAAGGAGTAGCAGATGAGTGAGCTGGTAACGCTGGACCATATACGCGCGGCGCAACAACGAATCGCAGGGGTTGCCGTCAGAACTCCACTCTATCGCCTGGAACGCGCGCGGCTCAGAATAGCCAAAATCCCCGAACCGGAATACGACATCTACATCAAAGCTGAAAATGAGCAGCCGGTTGGCAGCTTCAAACTTCGTGGCGCTTACAACATGATCGCGCAGCTCTCACCCGAGGCATTGCAGCGCGGTGTTGTCGCTTACTCCAGTGGCAACCACGCCCAGGGTGTTGCCTATGCTGCTCGCGCTTTAGGGACAAAGGCCGTCATTGTCATGCCGGAAACTGCTCCCGAAAATAAAAAGCAATCAACCAAAGCACTGGGAGCAGAAGTTGTTCTGGTAGGCCCGGCATCGTCTGAGCGGCTGGCCAAAGCAGAAGAACTCGCCAGCCAGTTTGGCTACACCATCATTCCTCCTTATAACGACGTCGCAATCATTGCAGGCCAAGCAACCTGCGCATTGGAGATCCTGGAACAGCTACCAGGCGTCGATCTCGTGATTGCCCCGGTAAGCGGCGGTGGTCTTCTAAGCGGTATCGGAGCTGCTATCAAACTTACCGCGCCTCATGTACAGGTATGGGGAGCGGAGCCTGAGCTTGCCGCTGACGCCAAGGAAAGTTTTGAGACGAAGAAGCTCGTGGAATGGCCTGCCGAAAAGACCACACGCACCATCGGAGACGGTCTGCGCACGCAAAGCATGGGCGCACAAAATTTTGCTCATATGCTTAAGTTCGTCGATGGAATCGTCACTGTCAGCGAAGAGGAGATTCTCTCGGCAATGCAGGCTATGCTGGCGACAACAAAACTGGTACCCGAGCCCAGCGGAGTCGTCGGTATGGCAGCGGCACTTTATCGAGCTGACGCTCTGCCAAAAGCCAGGAAAGTAGCCATCATCCTCAGCGGAGGGAACATCGATCCTGCGCTACTGAAGCAGTTAGCCAACGCGAACTGATCCCTCCTGCCCCTAAGTCACGCTCATTAAAATACATTTTTACAAGCAAAATTATCTGGACATATATTTTCCCTCTAGGTCATTTGCCTCTGTTGAGTCGATTCATTGCCTTCCTATAATCCTCAGCACTTCGTAAATAGAAATTCCATGTAAGCGCTCTTCCTGCCTCACTCCCCATTCTGCCGTTGCCACAATCAGGAGGCTTATTCGATGCGCATTCGCTCAGTGTGTGTTTTTGTCGCTTTTTTGCTCGCATTCCTTTGTCCGTCATTGCATAGCCAGACACTCGACACAAGTATCTTAGGCACAGCCACCGACAACACCGGGGCCGTTCTTCCCGGAGCTACCGTTACTGTCCTCTCAACGTCAACAGGAATCAAAAAGACAGCAGTAACCGGCAGTGAAGGACAATACGCTGTCACCTATCTTGCTCCGGGAACATACGATGTCACCATCGAAGCAAAAGGATTCACTCCACAGAAGCGCACAGGTATCGTGCTCCAGCTCAACCAGCAGGACAAGATCGACTTTGCCCTTGGTGTCGGCGCAGAGCAAACAGTGCAGGTGGAAGGAACACAACCTCTGCTGCAAAGTGAAAATGCATCACTCGGAGCAGTCATCGGCTCAGAGCGCACGCAGAATCTGCCGCTGAACGGACGCAAATTCGACGATCTCGCCGTTT
>DASRSR010000006.1:0-19405 GCA_035656355.1 Edaphobacter sp. | reverse complement strand
GACAACGCCCGCCTCTCTCCCGGCCAGAAGATCATCGCCATCAATGGCATCATCTTCTCTGCCGATGCCCTGAAAAAAGCAATCAATCAGGCCAAGGGCAACACCAATCCCATCAAACTCATCGTGCAGTCCGACAGCTTCGTGAACATCACCAGCATCGACTACCACGACGGAGAGCGCTATCCCGCGCTCGAGCGCATCCCGGGAACACCCGACTACCTCGACGACATCACCACCCCACTCACAAAGCACCCATCCGCGCCCCAACCCAGGTAAAAGCAAGCTGGGGACCTCTCATCAACCTGTGTTATCTCTACAAAAAAACGGGTGCCCCATCTTCGGCTCTGGCTGACGTCAGCCGGTACGAGACTAAGGTGGGATCCCCACCACTACGCCACGTCATCTCAACCTGACTCTCACTTAACCTCAACCTACGTCATCTCGAAGCCGCGCAGCGGAGAGAGACCCCTGTATTCTTTTGTCCTTTGTTCTTCCGCAGCGCAGCGGAAGAATTTGCTGTTTCGTCGGCATAACCCATCTTCCGCGCCCGTTCTACTTCACTCATCAGTGCAAATCTTCCCCTTGACACACCATCCCGATGAGCATAATGTCTTTCCATGGAAGGCGAACAAATAGCGAAAATTGTACCCGACAGTGCAACCCTCTTTCCTATCCTGTCGCAGCCTACAGGGATCGCTCGCCTCGCCTCTCAGGCTACCCATGCAGATGACGGCCACCTGGTTGAATTCAAAGCGCTGAACGTCCGCAGCGTCCTCAACAAATCCACCTCCAAACGCCTCCGCTGGCTCTCCTGGAGCATCAATCCCTACCGCGGCTGCGAGTTCGGCTGTAAGTATTGCTACGCCCGCTACACCCATGAATTTATGGAGTTGCGCGACCCGCTCGCCTTCGAGCGCATCATCTTCCTCAAACAGAACGCCGCCTGGTTACTCGAACAGGAGCTGCGTCGCATCGACCCCGCCGACGAAATCGCCATCGGCACTGCCACCGATCCCTATCAACCCATCGAGCGCCGTGCCCGCATCACCCGCGGCCTGCTCGAAGTCTTTAGCCGCCGTCAGGGCTATCACCTCGGTATCGTGACCAAATCCACACTCATCCTGCGCGATCTCGACCTGCTCGTCCAGATCGCCCGGCGCAACACTCTCGTATTGCACCTCACCATCACCACGCCCGACGCAAAACTGGCACGTCTGCTTGAGCCACGCGCGCCGCGGCCCGACCTTCGCTTTCAGGCAGTCAAACGCCTGCGCCAGGCTGGCCTGCGCACCGGCATTCTCTGCTGCCCTCTTTTGCCTGGAATCACCGATAGCCAGCAGGCCATCGACGAAATGGCCCGCCGCGCCGCCGCAGTCGATGCCAGCTTTCTGGCCGCCAATCCGCTCTTCCTCAAGCCGTGCTCGCGTCCCACCTTCCTGAGCTTCGTTCGCGAACACTTCCCCAGCCTGATGGAAGACTACACGGCGAGGTTCGCCAACGCGGACTTCGCCGCGCCGTCTTATCGCCGGCAGATCGCCGAGCGCGTCAATCAGGCCTGCCACCGTCACAATCTCGGCCGTCGTCTGATGCCCGAGATTGGTCCACCGGCACTGCAAACCGGCGACACTCTCCCCTTCACCTCGCCATCCCAAACCACGCCTGCGCCTCTCTCAACAAATCCGCCTCCTCGCAAACCGCCTGCAAAGGCAGCCCCACTCCAGCGCAACCTCTTTGCCGCTCGCTGATTTGGGACGAAATCCGATCCGGCTTGGCTGCGTTTTGCTGCACACACCACCATCAGTATCACTATCTTCATTGCTCTTGGTCGGCTTCTCGGCAAGAATGCAGCCTCAATCATCGCTTCATTAGCACTCATGTCGATTGCCATAGCGCCAATTTCACTTTGCCTGAACTTAGCGGAGTGTTTATGTCTCCATGCTTCGTTACATTGCTTCAAAAGGAGACGCAATCGTGCATCAGACCATCTTTCCGCCCATACTTTACGCAGGCACCCCCGTCGTCCTCATCGGCACCGTCAACCCAGATGGTTCTTACAACGTTGCTCCAATCTCTTCGGCATGGTGGCTCGGCTGGACGTGTGTTCTTGGCTTCGGAGCAAGCTCGCAGACACCGCAGAACCTTTTGCGCACCGGCCAATGCACCGTTAATCTGCCGTCAGTTCATGAGGTCGCTTACGTCAATCGTTTGGCGCGGCTCACCGCCTCCAATCCCATACCGCCCCACAAACTGGAACGTGGCTACACCTTCTGCAAAGATAAGTTCGCCGTCTCCGGCCTCACCCCAGAGCCAGCAGAACACGTCGATGCTCCACTTGTCCGTGAGTGCCCCTTGCAAATGGAAGCCAAACTCGCTGCCACACACAAACTAACCGGTGAAGCAAGTAACACAGTAGCCCTCGAAGTTCGCATCCTCAAGGTATGCGCGCACCCGGCGATCCTGCGCTCATCCGACCGAAACCGCATCGATCCCGACCGCTGGCGCCCTCTCATCATGAGCTTCTGTAATTTCTACGGCCTCGGCGAACAGGTACACGATTCGCGCCTAGCCGAAATTTCCGAAGACCTCTATCGTCCGCAACGCATCCGCGAAGAGATGTTCGGGCAAATCGTTGCTTGAATGAAAAAGCCCCTCGCCAACAGCGAAGGGCTTTTCACTTTCCTGAGCTGTGAGTTAGAACAGGTTCCACAGCAGCTGGTTGTAGACGTCGTGGTGGAACTGCACCTCCGGCGCCTTGACGATGGTACCCAGCAACCGCGCGCAACGGTCTGCAGAAGCCTGCTTCAGGTCTGCGTAGCGCGCCTTCACATCAGCGCCCAATAGCTCCGTCGTCCACTTCGAATCGCGGAAGTTCTCAATCGCGGTATAGATGTTGTCGGGCAGATAGCGCTCTGCCTGACGCAGGTTCTTGATCTTCGACGTTTCGCCATGCAGGCCGCTCTTGAAGATCGAATACAGCACCATATACGGATTCGCATCTGGTCCAACCGAGCGAACCTCAACACGCGACGACTTCTCGTTGCCAATCGGAATCCGAACCATCGAGCCGCGATCAACCGCTGAAGCCTTGATCTGGTTCGGAGCCTCAAAGTGCGGATCGAGCCGGCGATATGCATTCACACTGGCATTCAGCAACAGGCAGATGTCGTTGCCATGAGTCAGAATGCGGTCTACAAATGACCAGGCAAACTTCGAGATCTTCTCCTCGCCCTTCGGGTCCCAGAACAGGTTCTTTCCGCCCTTCGTGATCGAGATATTAGTATGCATGCCGCTGCCGTTCACACCAACCACCGGCTTCGGCAAAAAGCTCGCCGTCATGCCCATCTGCGTCGCTACCTGGCGGCAGATTAGCTTGTAGAGTTGAATCTGGTCGGCAGCCGCCACAACCTCACCATAGGTGTAGTTGATCTCAAACTGCGAAGGCGCAACCTCAGGATGGTCCTTCTCGTTCTCGAAGCCCATAGCGCGCTGAACTTCAGCCGTGGTATCGATAAACTCACGCAACGGATCGCCCGGCAGCGAGTGATAATAGCCGCCCTTGTTCACGTATTCGAACTTGCCTGTCTCGTGGAACATCCGCTCGGCATCTGTGCCTTCAAACAGGAAGCCTTCGATCTCATTGGCTGCATTCAACGTGTAGCCCTGCTTCTCGTAAAGTTCCTGCGAGAACCGCTTCAACACGCTGCGAAGGTCGGCGCCATAAACGCCGCCATTCTTATCCACCACTTCACCGAAGACCAGCACCTTGCCGCCGCCAAAGACATCGGCCGGCGCCCAGTAAAACGCGCTCCAGTCGATGGCCAATCGCAGATCGCTCTCACGCTGCGCTGTAAAGCCGCGGATCGACGAACCGTCAAAGGTCAGGTTGTCCCAGCTCTTGATGAGAAATTTCTTGTCGTAGTCCAGCATGTGCAGCCGGCCTTCAAGATCGCTGAACAACACTGTGACCGCTTTAATCCGGCGCTCATCGGTCAGATACTTCAGCCGCTCTTCCTGAATCACTTCGGCGGGAACGCGCTTCTTGCGCTGCTCTTTCGCTTGCAGGTTCAGGTCCTCGAGTTCACCATACGAAAGTTCCAGGAATTCACGTAATTCGCTCAAAATCATGCTCCTTCTGCAATGAGATACACGGCTGCCGCACATAGTGCGCGGTCACAAACCAGATACTGAGAGGGGAATTTCGCTATTGCAGAATCGACGTGGATTCCAGCTTGGAAGAATCGGCCTGGACTCTCCGGCACCTTTAACGTAACAGATATTTCCCGCTGAAAAAAGAGAGAATAAGCAATTTCCTGATTAGTTCACTTTTCCACATTCACGACCACTCACGTTATACTGGTCATCTGGAGATGACCATATGGCAACCGCACCCAAATCGCCGCCCAGTATTCCAGCCACACAGGCCAAGGCGCAGTTACTGAAACTGCTCGACACGGTCAGTACCAGGCGGACGACGGTCATTATCTCTAAGCGAGGCAAGCCCGTCGCCCGGCTCGTTCCCATCGAAGAAGAGACCAAAAGCCCTCTCTTCGGACGCATGAAGGACACAGGACATATTACGGGCGACATCGTCAGTCCTGATCCCGAAGCCTGGGTCTCGGAACGATGACAGAGTCCCCACGCATCCTGCTCGACACGCACGCCTGGGTATGGTTGGAGCAGGGAGAAGAGCGGCTCCCGCTTCGAGCGCGCAACCAAATTGAACGGGCTGCTTGGAGCGGCAGTCTATATATCGCATCTATCTCATTGCTCGAAATCGCAAATCAGTATCGTCGCGGTAGAATCCAACTCTCTATCCCGTTGGAACAGTGGTTTACCGAGACACTGGATCAGCGTGGACCGCAGGCCATTCCTCTCACTCCTGCGATTGCGCTTGAAACTACGCTCCTGCCGGATTTATTCCACGGGGATCCGGCAGACAGAATCATCGCGTCCACAGCGCGCGTCGAAAAACTCACGCTCTATACCCACGACAAAGCATTGCTCCACTTTGGAAAACAGGGACTTTTTCATACCGTTTCGATTTAAAAGTTAGAAGGCACTCATGGCAAACACTCAAAACACCCGCGTCGCGCTCGTCCAGATGTCCTGCTCGCCGGACGTCCAGCTCAACCTCGACAAAGCCGCCGAGCGTGTATATGAGGCCGCCCGCCAGGGAGCCACCCTCGTCTGTCTGCCCGAACTCTTCCGCGCCCAGTACTTCTGCCAGCGCGAGGACCACGCCCTCTTCGGCCTCGCCGAGCCCATCCCCGGCCCATCCACCGACGTTCTCACCCGCGTCTGCCGCGAGGCCAACGTCGTCCTCGTTGCCAGCCTCTTCGAGCGCCGCGCCCCGGGCCTCTATCACAACACCGCCGTTACCATCGAGCGCGACGGCCGCATCGCCGACGTCTACCGCAAGATGCACATTCCCGACGACCCGCTCTACTACGAGAAGTTCTACTTCACCCCCGGCGATCTCGGCTTCAAGGCCACACAGACTACCTCCGGCCCCATCGGCACACTCGTCTGCTGGGACCAGTGGTACCCCGAAGGCGCTCGCCTCACCGCCCTCCGCGGCGCACAAACCCTCTTCTTTCCCACCGCCATCGGCTGGCACCCCTCTGAAAAAGAGGAGTTCGGCACCGCTCAATACGAAGCCTGGCAGACCGCCCAGCGCGCCCACGCCATCGCCAACGGCGTCTTCGTCTGCGCTGTCAACCGCGTCGGCCACGAGCACGGCGACGTTAAATTCAAAGCACTCGCCGCCGACGGCAATCCGGCCACCGTCGAGCTTCACGGCCCCGGCGACCACACCCCGCAATCCGGCATCGAGTTCTGGGGCGGCAGCTTCATCGCCGACCCCTTCGGCCGCATCATCGCCCAGGCCAGCCATGACAAAGAAGAGATCCTCTACGCCGACCTCGACCCCAAGCTCGTCGAAGTCACCCGTCAGCACTGGCCCTTCCTCCGCGACCGCCGCATCGACGCCTACGAAGGCATCGCCAAACGCTTTCTGGACTAGCAGCCTTTTTGTCATTCCGTAGCGCAGTGGAGGATTCTGCTGTCTTACAGCACAAGGCCGGGTGCCTACTCATAGATGCGGCTTCGTGTGCGGATGGATGGGTTTACTCCGCCCGCAGCGCCACGACCGGATCCACTCTCGCTGCCCGCAGCGCCGGTAGAAAACTAGCCAGCATCGCCGCCACACTCAACACTGCCGCCACGCCTGCCAGCGTCGGCACATCCCAGCCACTCACTCCAAATAGCAGCGATCCCATCAGTCGTCCCGCCCCCAGCGAGCACGCCACACCCAGCACTACGCCCGCAGCCACCAACCATCCTGCCTCGCGCAGAATCATCCCCGACACCTCACTCCGCTGCGCCCCCAATGCCATGCGCACGCCAATCTCCCGCGTCCGCTGGCTCACCGAGTACGCAATCACCCCGTAGATTCCCACCACGCCCAGCAGTAACGCCACCGTCGCAAACCCGCCCACCAGCCACGCCGACGACCGATGCAGATATGCCGTCTGCGACTCCTGCATGATCTCTGTCATGCTCGTCCCTCCGTATGGAATAAGCGCCGGATCGATCGCATGAATCTCATTGGTGATGTTCTTCAGCAAAATATGGGGCTCCAGCTCACTGCGCACGGCCAATGCGAACTCATGGTCAGGATTTTGGTAGTACGGAGCGTAGATTGCTGGGCGAATACTCAGGTCCAACTGCCCTTCCCGTATATCACCCACCACACCCACAATCTCTGCCGTCCCATCCGCAGTGGTCAGGTGTTTGCCAAGCGGGTTCTCGCCGGCAAAGTATTGCCGGGCCAATGCCTCGTTGATAATCACTGTGCGCGGCTTCGACGCATCCTCCGTCTCCGTAAAATACCGCCCCCGCACCAGCCGCGCCTTCATCGTTGAAAAATAGGTTGGGCTCACGTTACGCATATTGGCTTCGTGCCGTACTCCATCGTCCGGCATGCCGGTGACATTGAAAACTCCAAGGTTCGCACCACTGCCGATGCCCAGCGGCAGCCAGTTCACAATTCCCGCCGACTCCACCCCCGGCAAAGCCTGCACGCGTTCCAGCAATTGATGGACCAGGGCTACCCGCTGCTCGTCCTTGTTGTAAAGGTCGCCATATGCGCCCAACCGTATCGCCGCCACATGCTCCGGCACAATTCCCGTCTCCACGTGCAGCAGCCGATAGAAGCTCTTGCCCAACAGCCCCGCGCCCGCCAGCAGCACCACAGCGATCGCCAGCTCTATCACCACTAGATTCGCTCCCATCTTTCGCCACAGCAGCGTACCCGCCGAACCCCGGCTGCCCTCCATCAGCTCCTGCTGCAACTCCTTCGCAGGCAGCCGCAGCATCGGCACCAACACAAACAGCAATCCACAAATAGCAGCAATCCCCACCGCAAACAGCAATACATGCAGGTTCAGTCCCGCCACCCGCAGATACGGCATCTGGTTCAACATCTCTGCCGGAATCAGCCGCTGCATCAGATGCATCGTCTCCCACGCTCCGCCCACGCCCAATACCGCGCCCACCGTCGTCAGCAGCATTCCCTCGGTCATAAACTGCCGCAGCAGCCGCGCCCGTGACGCACCCAGCGCAGTACGTATCGCCGTCTCTCGCCGCCGGTTTTCGCTCCGCACCAGCAGCAGGCTGGCCACATTCACGCACACAATTGCCAGCAGCAGCCCCGCTCCGCCCAGCAGCGTCAGCAGGATCTCCCGCATACTTCCCAGCATCACCTCCGTCAGCGCCAGTGCCACTCCTCCGCGCCCGCGGTTCGAGTTCGGATACTGCCGCTCCAGTTGCCTCGCAATCCCCGCAATCTCTGCCGATGCGCTCGCTGCATTCACGCCATCTTTCAATCGAGCAATCCCATATAGCGAGTGGCTCGACCGGTTTGTCAGGCCGTCGCCTTCAAGATGCAGCGTCGTCCAGTAGTCACCCTCACCCACCGGCGGAAAGGAAAACCCCTTCGGCAGCACTCCAATCACGACATAGTCAAAGTCGTTCAGGTGCACTGTCTGCCCCAATGCATCGCTTCGTCCGCCATACTTCTGCTGCCACGTCTTGTAGCTCAGCAGCACCGTCCGCGGCGCCGATCTCAGGTCTTCTCCCTCGTAAAAGTCACGTCCCAGCACTGGCCGTACGCCCAGCGTGCGGAAAAACCCATCGCTCACCCACATCCCAGAGCCCAGCTCCACACTAGCTGCCGTCTTTACGACGTAACCCGCCTCCATGTACACGGCCATCGATTGGAAGCTCTTGCTCATTGTCTTCCAGTCCATGTAGTCCGGATACGAAAGGCGATACTGCTTCCCAAATCCATTGCTCTCAAACAAACTCATTAGCCGCGACGGCTGCGCATACGGCAGCGGCTTAATCAGCGCCGCATCTACAAAGCTGAAGATCGCTACATTCGCGCAAATTCCAAGGCTTAGGATGAAGATCGCCGTAATCGCAAATCCCTTGTTCTTCAGCAACTGACGTGCCGCAAACCGCAAATCCTGCAGCAGATTCTCCACCAGCATCAGCGTCCTCCCTTCGCGCCGCGCCTGTCGCGCCTGCTCCAGCCCACCCAGCTTCAGCAACGCCTGTCGTCGAGCCTCACCCGCATCCATCCCCGCGCGCACGTTATCTTCCACATGCATCGCCACGTGGCTCTCCATCTCAGCGTCGAAATCCTCCTCGCCACGTTCCCCGCCAAACAGTCCCCGTACCTGAGCCACAAATCTCCGCAGCGTCTTCATACCTCACCTCCGCTGGGTGCCAGGAATCGTGCCACAATCGCTGTTGTCTGCTCCCAGCTTCGCGTCTCCTTCTCAACCTGCTTGCGTCCCGCCCGCGTCAGCTCATAAAACTTCGCGCGGCGATTGTTGTCCGAAACGCCCCACTCCGCCTTGATCGCCCCCTCCTGCTCCAGCTTCAATAGCGCCGGATACAACGTTCCATAATTCAATGCCAGCTCATCTCCGCTCGTCTGCTCAATCCGCCGGGCAATCCCATATCCATGCAGCGGCCCCATCGTCTCCAACGTCTTCAACACCATCAACGCCAGCGTCCCCTGCCACACATCAGCCTTCTTGCCCATACATTCTCCTATTGCTTTCCCATATCAATCTGCCACACTTTCTATGGGAATGCAATAGGAAAGAGCCGCCTCCGCACTTTGGGATTCGTCCGGCGACTCACCTACCAGAAATTTCCCATTCATTCCAACCCTACGCACAACCCCTCACCTGTTCCGTAATGCCGTTGCATTCAGGTTGAAGGAACGTCGAAGGTAACATCAAAACGGAGGTATCAAAGAAGCCTGTACCAGCTACTTCAGTTGGTGGTGTAGGAGCTGAAGAAATAGCGGTCAGTCACCCTCTACCGTGCTGGCGCAGACTACCTGTTTCTTCTGTCGTAATGAACGGAACTCAACCTTTGCAACCGGATAGGATCCCTCAACGTCATATCCGACCGGCGCTTGAGAAAATTGAAGTCACTAAGCGAATTGGCTTTCACTCGTTCCGTCATGGCCTCGCCGTCATGCTCGACAGCAGCGGTTGTCCTCAAGATGGTCCAGGAGAGTTGCTGAGATACGCCAACTCCAGAATCACTCTGGAAGTGTGACAACAGGCTGTAGGGGGAAAAACGAGTGACTCAAAATCTAGCCTTCAAAAGGTCTGCTCGAAGGAGGCTCGACTTAGCACCCTTCAGCATCGTCGGAAGCTGCATGAGAGAAAATGTCACTTGCCAAAATCCATGTATCCATTGATTTATGGCGGGGACGACGGGGCTCGAACCCGCGACCTCTGCCGTGACAGGGCAGCGCTCTAACCAACTGAGCTACGTCCCCAGGCTCAAAGCCTGTGTTGGAACAACAAAATTGAGTCTATCAGATTCCCTTGCTTTTGGGCATAGATCGTTGCCTTCCCATACAAAATTCCGTCAGATTTTCTTACCACTTCGCTAAGCATCTTGCCAGGCCTTCAATCCAGCCTGTCGTGGAAACACGACCGCATATTTGCGCATCCTAGAAAAGACGGCACGCATCGCTCTTGAAAATGCGCCTCGAACGCCGGCCAAATTTCTTGGTGGCCCCTCTTTTTAGTACGCAACCTATTCGAGTTCGAGGTCTTTATGACGAACAACCCAGCATTAACAAACGGCGCATCCCGTGGAGTTAGATATTGGCTAATTAAGGCTAGAACGTGCCAAAAGCCAGTGGAGGATTGAGTATGACAGCACTCAGGGAATCTTCGAAAGCAGATGCTCTGCCGAACGAGAGCGGCGCAGCTTCTCTGCTCAATGGGCACTACGCTCCTCCTCCTCAAGATAAGGATGGAAAAACCTGGGTTCGCACCAGCGCCACTATCCAGGCGCCTGCCCAAAAGCTTTATCAAATGTGGCGCGACATCGAAGCAGCGCCATCATGGCATGAACGCATCCTCGAGACCCGCAAAACCGGCCCCAATACTTACCACTGGGTCATGCGCGATGAACCGGGAGAACAAAAACTCGAGTGGGAGTTCGAAACTCTCGCCGACGAACCCGAAAAGCGCATTACCTGGCGTTCTATTAGCGGCGAGCCGGAAAGTGCAGGAGAAGTAATCTTCGAACCCGCGCCAGGCGGGCACGGAACAATGGTCACCGTGCTTGAGCAGTTCCGTATGGGAAAGCTCGCGCGCACCTGGGAAGCAATCACAGGTCGTGACCCCAAACAATCGGTCATTGAGAATCTCCGACACTTTAAAGCATTGGCAGAAACGGGAGAGATTCCCCGCATCGAACCGCAGCCGCATGGAGAACGCGGTACCGCAGCCGGCATAAAACGCTCGATCTATGGAGAGAAAATCCAAACGCCTGCAGGGACACAGCCATCGGAAGCGCTCACTGACCGGAAAGGAGCAGCCTAGCCATGAAAGCTGTTTGCTGGATGGGAAAAAGCAAAGTGGAAACATGTACGGTCAACGATCCCCAGATACTGAATCCGCATGATGTGATCCTGCGAGTTACTTGTACTGCAATCTGCGGCTCAGACCTGCACCTCTTCGATGGCATGATCCCAACAATGGAGCAAGGAGACATCCTCGGGCACGAGTTCATGGGAATCGTGGAAGAGACAGGTTCTGCGATCGATAATCTCCAGCGAGGCGACCGCGTTGTCGTCCCGTTCACCATTGCCTGTGGCCAATGTCTCTTTTGTAAGAAGAAGCTCTGGGCCGCCTGCGACAACACAAATCCTAATGCTCACCTAATGGAAGCAGCCTACGGCTACTCTGGTTCCGGACTGTTCGGCTACTCCCATATGATGGGCGGCTATGCTGGCGGCCAGGCACAGTATGTCCGCGTTCCCTTCGCAAACGTCGGCGCATTGAAGATCGAAAACGACCTCCCGGATGAGAAAGTTCTCTTTCTCTCCGACATCTTTCCAACCGGCTATATGGCCGCCGAAAATGCCCAGATTCAGGAAGGGGATACCGTAGCCATCTGGGGAGCCGGTCCCGTTGGCCAGTTCGCAATCGCCAGCGCTTTCATGCTGGGAGCTGCCCGCGTCATCGCCATCGATCGTATTCCAGAGCGTCTCGCCCTGGCACGGTCTATTGGAGCTATCACCGTCGATTACTCCCAGGATGACGTTAGCGTCCTGACCGCACTTAAAGACCTCACTGGAGGAATTGGTCCCGACGCATGCATTGATGCTGTCGGCCTGGAGGCTCACATGGGCGATTTTCAGGGATTGTATGACACAGTAAAAGTTGCCCTTATGTTGGAAACCGATCGCTCAGGCGTGCTCCGTCAGGCCATTATGGCAGTCCGGAAAGGAGGAACTTTATCGATTCCGGGTGTCTATGGTGGCCTACTCGACAAGGTACCCTTTGGTGCTGCATTTGGTAAAGGCATCACCATGAAAATGGGCCAGACCAACATGCACACCTACATGAAGCCTCTTCTGCAGCGCATCGAAAAAGGTGACATCGATCCGGCGTATATCATTTCTCATCGCATCACTCTGGAAGAAGCGCCAGAGATGTATAAAATCTGGCGCGATAAAAAGGAAAATGTCACCAAAATTGTCATCGATCCCTGGGCGAACTCGATTGCAGCCTAATACAACCGATGTTGTCCTCCTCATCCACAGGACGAATGAACCTCTTTAGCTTTGTCGAGGAAAGGATCAGTAGCACCTCAAAATGCCAGCCTGAGCGAAACACACAATTCGAACAATTTAATTTTGGTACTTAAGTACGAGGTATGCGCCTTCCATTTCACCGGAAAGGACGCCCAGCATTCTTTGCAATCGCTCCGCTAAACTAATTAAGACATGATTCCTACTCTTGAATGGCTTCCCACCGGCGTTAATTTTCTCGATCAGACCAAGCTGCCTCTTGAAGAAACCTACGTTCTTGCCACCGACTACAAACAGGTCGCTACGGTCATTCGCGACATGATCGTCCGCGGTGCCCCGGCCATTGGCGTCTCCGCCGCCATGGGTGTTGCCATCGGCATCGACCGCAGCACAGCAATGACAATTCCTGCCCTCACCGAAGAAGTCGCCCTCATCTGCAAAACTCTTGCCGAAACCCGCCCTACTGCGGTCAATCTCTTTTGGGGCATCAATGAGATCCGCAGCCTCTATAACGAACTTGCCGCGAAAGACACGCCCATTCCCGAGATTAAGTCCGCCGTCGTCGCCAAAGCGCGCCGCATGTACGACGAAGACATCGCCGCCTGCAAGCAGATGGGAGCTCACGGCGCGGCGCTGCTCCCACAGGAAGGCACCGTCCTGACACACTGCAATGCCGGTGCACTTGCCACCTGCGGCTACGGCTCGGCCCTTGGCGTTATCCGCGCTGCAATCGAACGCGGCCACAAACTCGACGTATTCGCCGACGAGACCCGCCCCTTCCTCCAGGGCGCGCGCCTTACCGCGTGGGAGCTGATGAAGGACAATATCCCCACCACTGTCCTCTGCGACAATATGGCCGCGTCACTTATGCGTCAAGGGCGTATCCAGGCCGTCATCGTCGGGGCCGACCGCATTGCGGCCAACGGGGATGTCGCCAACAAAATCGGAACCTATGGGGTCGCTATCCTGGCCAAAGAGCACGGAATCCCCTTCTACGTTGCCGCTCCGTGGTCCACCCTCGATCTCGACACCGCCACTGGCGACCTCATCCCCATCGAGCAGCGTTCCGCCACCGAAGTCACTCACTCCAACGGCCGCCAGATGACTCCTCATGGCGTCTCCATTGAAAACCCCGCCTTCGATGTCACTCCGGCAAAATATGTTACCGCCATCATTACGGAACGCGGTGTTCTTCGTGCACCCTACCCTGAATCCATTCGGCAAATGGCCGCCAATGCTGAACCGCAGCTCACACCGGCATAGCGGTTACTTCACTTTCGTCCTGTCAATGCTGCGTGAGCCCTCACCTGCCCACGCAGCCAACGCAAGGCAGCACCAGCCTATCCTTAATGAATAGGGCTTCATCGATGTGAAATCTCGCGTCCTCAATCCGCATCGAACCTCTGTGCTGCGAGGCAGCGTGCTTGTCCTCGCCAGCCTTGGCTTCGCCTATCATCTCTCCGGATTTCCCACCAACCGCGCCACACCGATACTTATAATTCCTTCCATCGTTGCCATCGTTGGAGGTATCGATACGTTACGTTGCATGCGCCACGCTCATTGGGACCTCTTCCACGCCGGCGTTCTGCTCTGCCTCTATATGGACCTGCTCGCCATCTGCCTCATCCTCTTTCTGCTCTTCTATCCCTACATGCTCTGGATAACCGGCGGTCATTAAGCCACGTCATCTCGACCGAAGCCCGCAGGGCGAAGCGGAGAGATCCCTGCATTTTTTTGAATGAATTAGCTTTCCTTCATCAGCGCCTCGACATCTGCTGCAAACACCTGCTGCTGCATGGCTCCCACATAGGTCTTCGCAACTCTTCCCTGCTTATCAATCAGAATTGTCGTCGGCACACCTTCCAGCGTGTCTGCAAGCTGCGACATCGGCTCTGGAAATGCAATCGTATAAGGCACCTGAAACTGCCGAACAAACGACTGCACCTTCTCTCTTCCGCCTGTATCCAGAGAAAGCCCCACAATCTCCAGCCCGCGACTGTGCATCGTTTCGTATAACTGCACCAGCCCCGGAGTCTCTTCCCGGCACGGCCCGCACCAGGTTGCCCAAAGATTAATCAGCACCACTTCTCCGCGATGGTCCTGCAACTTCCAGTCATCGCCATTCATCTGCTGCAGCTCCATATTCGGAGCCGGTTTTCGCGCTGCGATCGGAGTAATCTCCCCACTTCCAAACCGTCGCCCGCGCAGCGAAAAAAAGAGCATCAGAGCCACTATCATGGCCAGAAAGATCAGCCAGCTTCGCCTGCGCTCCTCCATACGGTCGCTCTCCCATCTCAATCATAGAAGCCCGCAGACAGCGCTGTTTGCGGTTATCCTCAAATGCATGTCCACGCATCAGACCTACTCGATGCAGTTGCGCCTCTGCGGACGGATTCTTCTGCTTGGAATCTTCCTGCTGTTCCCCTCAATCACTGCGCTTCCCTACTCCGTGCAGACACACGAACAGCTCATCGACTTAGCCTGGAAACAATCCATTCGCCCTCTTTTACTTAAGCGATATCCAACGCTCACCCCTGTACAGGTCGAGCAGGCCCACGCCTTTGCCTACGGCGGCTGCGCAATTCAGGACCTCGGATACTATCCCTTCGGCAACCCCTTTCTAAGCAATCTCACCCACTATGTTCGCCCCGGAGACTTCGTCCTCAACCTCGTTCGCAACGCCCACAACGCCAATGAGCTCGCCTTCGCTATCGGCGCATTGTCGCATTACATCGGTGACTCCATCGGTCACTCCGAAGCCATCAATGAAGCCGTAGCGATTGAATTCCCGAAACTTGAAAAGAAGTACGGCCCCGTCGTTACTTATGACGAAGATGAGCACGCTCACGTACGCACTGAGTTTGCTTTTGACGTCAATGAGATTAGCAAACGTCGCTTTGCTCCTTCGGCTTACCTCAAGCATGTCGGCCTCGCCGTTCCGATTCCTCTGCTGCGCCGTGCCTTCTTCCAGACCTACGGCATCGATCTCTACCAGGTCATAGGCCACCGCCGTCCACTCCTTCGTGGATACCGCTTCGCCGTCCGCAGCTTCCTGCCGCGCATCGCTTATGCCGAGGTCGTCCTGCATAAAAGCAGCTTCCCGCCCGATACACCAGGCGAGGCTCTCGACAAGCTCAATAAGGATCTCGCGCAATCGGAATTTGAAAACGGTTGGGATCAGTACCGCAAAAAGCCAGGCATTGGGACCCATCTCCTGGCTGGAATCATATTCATTCTTCCTCGTATCGGCCCGCTCTCCGATGCGGCCATTCGTGGCCCTAACCAGCAAACGCAGCAGAAATACGTCGAGAGTGTCAATCATTCAACCGAGGTTCTGCGCCATATCCTGGCCAACTTCGATTCCATCGACTCTATGGTTCCCAACCTCGATCTCGACACCGGAGCGAAAGTAAAACCCGGAGCCTATCGCCTCACCGACGAAACCTATGCTCGTCTTGTCGATGTACTCACTCGCAACCCCGCACAGCCCGTTCCCTTCGCTCTGCGCCAGGACATCGAAGACTACTACTCCAATCCCGCCGCCCCGATCTCTACAAAAAAGAATGCCAAAAAGTGGGCCACCCTCCAGGCAAGGCTCAAGCAACTCGAAACCATGCCCACTACCCGTGCCTCTCTACCCTCTCCCACGCAAGCAAACTGATAATAGGGAAGCGAAGGCTCCCGCATCTCTCTCGCCATCTCGACCGGAGCAGCGAAGTGGAGAAATCCCTGTATTTCACACCTTGCCATTCCGCAGCGCAGTGAAGGAATCTGCTTCTCTTTGCTTGTCATCCTTCCATCCGCAGGACGGGAGGATCTGCTTCTGCATTAATGCCAGAAATCCAATACCCGAAACCTTCAAAGCCGCATCCAACAACATTGAAATTAAGGACGGCTCAATGACACGACATCGTTTTTCGCTCGCACTTCTCTGCATCACTTTCATGTTTATCGCTGGCTGCACCTCTAAATCGTCCCCAACCAAAGCCAATTTCATTCAGGGCTTAAACAAGTACTTCGAAACCCACCCCGAATGTTTGTTCAGCAACATGCGCTTTCCCTACGAAACCAGCGACCGTAAAGAAACCGCGCAGATGGATTCGCTGGTGAAGTCGCAGCTTCTCAAGATGACCGTCGAACCGGCCCTCCACGTCAGCCGCTACACAGTTGCGCCGGCGGGTACGCGCTATGCGCCGCGGTTCTGTTATGGACACCGCGTCGCAGACGCTATCGATAGCTCCACCCCGCTTACGGTAGTCAACGGCTTCCGCCAGACCCAGGTCACCTACCGCTACACCATTCAGGAAGTCCCCGTCTGGGCAAAGTCGGCAGACGTCATGAAAGCCTTTCCCGAGATGGCCCATGCTATCTCCGGAGAATCCACCGCAACCGCCACCCTCGCCCAAATCCCAACTGGCTGGCAGGTCCCCGACTAAAACAAATTGTCCGTCGCCTTGGCCATATATCATCTCGACCGAAGTGCAGCGCCCCCTACAAGCACTTGCTCGTTGGGGGTGCAAAGCGCGCATGGCCACAGTGGAGAGACCTCTGTATTTCATACGCCTTGTCACAATCTCCTCACCATCGTCATTCTGAGCGAAGCGAAGAACCCCCGCATTTTCCGCCTTCCAAACTCGAGCCAAAACCCGTGTCAAGCCAAAAACTGGGTAAACAACACAAAACACAAGACATAAATCTGGCATACTTTACGTCTCAACTTGCTATCCTTAAACTATGAAGAAAAAGCCCAGCCTTTGCGTCGGGCTTTTTCTTTTTATGAATTCGGCCCTGTACCAGGTACCAAACTAAGTCTTTTATTTCGAATACTTTGGTACTTAAGTACAGGGGGGAGGGTACCCCTTACCTGCGATGACTGTAAGAAAGCAGCCCAGCATGCAACCGCATTCGCATCTGCACAGCCATCCTCAAGCGCCGCCATCTGCACAGCGAAGTTCCCAACAGTCGAGCTCTCAACAGGCCCCCGCACCACATCGAGCCCCGTCGCCTCCCGTGTCAACCGGTTGAGAAATTCATTCTGGCTGGCGCCCCCTACGACGAACAGCCTCTTCAGTTTCCTGCTGCTATGCACTGCTACCCGGTCGAGCACCTCGGCGTAGCGTTTCGCCAGACTATGAAAGATCAGGCTTGTAAACGCCGGAGCGCCTTCAGGACTCTCATCCAGCGGCGCAAATCCCTTTCGCACCCGCTGAGCATTCATGCGTTGTGGCATCTGTCCGGACAGCATCAATTCAGGATCATCGACCTCAAGATAGCCTTCTGGCCTCGCCACCTTCTCTGCTGCGGCAACCAACTCGGGTACGCTCCATGTGTGGCCCTCGGCGGACCACTGCTCGATGCACTGCCGGATAAGCCACATGCCATTTACATTTTTGTGAAAGCAAATCTTGCCGCCTACAGCGCCCAGATTCGTAAAGTTCTCCGCCGCCGCAGCCTTGCTCACGCACGGCTGCTCCAGCAGTGTTCCCACCAGCGACCAGGTTCCCGAACTAATGTAGCCCCAGTCGCTTTCATCCGCCGGAATCCCGGCAACGGCCGATGCTGTGTCGTGACACGCTGGCGCGATCAACGCTGTGTCGCGAAAGGCGGGCAGCTCTGCCAAAGGTCCATGCAGTTTGCCCAGAATCGTTCCCGGTGGCACAAGCCTGGGTGCGAGCTTTATGTCCGCTCCCGCTGCGGTAAATATCTCCGGACACCATTGCCTGCTGTCGAGCGCCACCATTCCGGTGTGCGTGGCATTGGTAAACTCGGCGACCGGTTCACCGCCCCAGCGCGACAAAATATATTCAGGCAGGTTTAGCCAGAAACTATCCTTCGATGCGCCCTGCAAAACATCAGCATGAAGCTGATAGAGCGTGTTGATCCGCAATAGTTGAACGCCGGTCAGCTCGCGCAGCCTCTCGGGGCTGATCTTGCGATGCAACGAGCGCTCCGCTTCAATCGTGCGCTCATCGCGGTAGCAAAACGGATCGGCAAGAGGCTCTCCCTTCGCATTCAGGCGCACATAATCGACAGCCCAACCATCAACTGCGATCGAACGAATTGCTTCACCTGCAAGCTCGGCACATCTGCGCAAGCCATTATCGAGCCCAGCTTCGATCATCGCCAGGTCCCAGCGCAGCCCGCCATCTGCCACGCGCGGCGCATTTGCAAACCGATGTACCAGCGTTATTGACGGTTTACCGCTCTGCCAGCGCAGCAGCGAAACTCGACAGCTTTCCGCGCCGAGATCCACAGCGACGAGAGTGCGAGTGTCGCTCGGCTGCAAAACCGCGCTGCCACTCATCGCAGATATGCCTCGACCAACCCTCCATCGACCGGGATCAGATGTCCCGTCGTACAGCGAGTCTGCGGTCCGGCCAGAAACAGAATCGCCTGCGCGCAGTCTTTCGGATCGATAGGCTGATGAGTCAGCGTGCGAGTGGCATAAAACTTCGCCAGCTCATTCCGCAAGCCATCATCAGTATCTTTTTCATCGAACGGCAGACTGTACTTCTTCAACGACGCAATTACTCGGTCGCGCGGAAACATCGTCGATCCCTTCACCACAGTTGCAGGCGAGATTCCATTCACCCGCACCTTTGGCGCAAGCGAGACCGCAAGCTCGCGCACCAGATGGCTCAACGCCGCCTTGCTGACGTCGTATGCTTCACTGCCGCGCTTGGCTACAACCGCGTTCGCCGAACTGGTCAGGACAACGCTTGCGTCGATTCCCTGCCCGGCAAAGATCTTCGCCGCTTCATCTGCCAGCAGATAATTTGCCGTCACGTTAACTTCCAGCGTCAGCGCCCATTGTGCATCACTGATCACACCATCCGGCGAAGAAGGAAACAATGCCGCTGTATTGATCAGAATGTCGATGCCGCCAAACTGCCGAACAGTCTTATCCAGTGCATCTTTAATTGCCGCTCGATCGCGAATGTCGATCTCCGTCCAACTGACAGCTTCCTTGCCGGCAATCGCCGACGTTTCCACGGCAACTGCTTCCGCGCCCTTCACATCGCGGTCAGCTATCATGACGTGCGCTCCGCGTTCGGCCGCCAGCAGAGCAGCCTCGCGGCCAATTCCGCTACCGCCGCCGACAATCAAAGCTATTCTGCGGCTCAATTCCTTCTCCGGAGGCTGACGGCGAATCTTTGCCTCTTCGAGCTTCCAGTATTCAATGCGAAAGGCCTCACTTGGCGGCAGCGCAACATAATTGGAATGCACCGTAAATTGGTCCGCCGCAGCCGCTGGTCCTGCCTGTGG
>DASRSR010000005.1:0-16233 GCA_035656355.1 Edaphobacter sp. | reverse complement strand
CCAGCCCAAGGTAGCCGAGCCGTCGGGAGTCGCGCGTGGAGCGTGCCCAGCGAAGCTGATGGTCGCAGAAGCCGCGAAAGCTGTAGGCCGGGACTGTCGTGTCCACTATCTCAGAGCAAAGCTCCACGCGATAACCTGCAGCGGCAATGCGTGCTCCCAACTCGTAGTCGTCGGCGAGATATTCGGTCAGCGGCTCCAAGCCACCGGCCTTTGCCAGCGCCACCTTGCTCATCGCCAGAGTCGAACCCAGGCCGAAGCGGATACCGTGCTCCAACTTGCGCGCGGCGAGGACTCCGGGAAGAAAATCGGTCGAGATGCCCAGCGCTTCAAGCCGTGACCATAGCGTTCTGCCATGACTGCTTTCTGCAGTGCGACCGATGTAAGGCGCTGTTACAAGGCCGACCGATGCATCTGCAAAACACGCCATCACACGCGTAAGGTAATGCGGCGAGACTCGAATGTCGCTGTCATTGATCAGCACATGTGCGTATCGCGCTTCCCGCAGCATCTGTACCAGGTTGCTTACTTTGCCGGAGGTCCCCAGGCGCTCGCGACACTCCATCAGGCGGATGTCGCGATTAGGAAACTCCGCTTGCAGGCGCTTGATCTCGGCTACGGCGGGATCGTCCAGACTGCTGACCCCAAAGATGATTTCAAACTGCCCTGCGTACTCCTGGCGGCAATGACTTTCGAGTCCGGCGAACATCTGCGGATCGACGCCTTTGACTGGCTTGAGAATGCTGACGTCGGGCGCGAAAGCAATATCTTTGGGCTGCCGCATCCAGTAGTGCGCAAAGGCACGCGCTCCCCACAGCGCCAGCAGCAGGTAAGCAAGCCCGGCAACCGTGAGAAGTGTGGTGATTGCCGCAATCGCTGTGGCCATTGCATTAGTTTAAACAACTTTGCATTACGGAAGCCTTAATCGGTCAATAGATACTACTCGTAGCGCAAAGCGTCGATAGGATTCAGATTAGCTGCCTTCCATGCTGGATAAATGCCAAAGAGAAGGCCGATTCCGCATGAACTTATAAACGCCACGATCATCCACACAGTAGAGATTGCTGCCGGAAACACCAGCGACACACCAAGAGCAATGGCACTGCCGGCAAGCATGCCGATAATGCCGCCGATCGCGCACAGTGTAATTGCTTCGAGGGTGAACTGTGCCAGAATCGTCTGCTTTGATGCGCCAATGGCTTTGCGCACACCGATCTCGCGCGTTCGTTCGGTCACGCTTACGAGCATGATGTTCATTACGCCGACACCGCCCACCATCAGCGCAACGCATGAGAGCGAGACCATCAGCAAAAACAAGCCGCTGGTAATGTTGTTCCATAGCCGCGTCAGTGAATCTGTACCGAAGATGGCGAAATTATCGGGAGCTGCATTCTTTACCTTGCGCCGGCGACGCAGCAGCTCAGTTAGCTCATCTTCCACCAGCGAGCGGTTCTTCGGGTTGTCGTACTTCAGCGTGATCCAGTAGTCGAGCTGCTCCGGATGCATGTAGTGGAAGGTTGTAATCGGAAAATAGGCGTGGTTGTCCTGCGGGTTTTTGCCTCCACCGAAGGCCGTCTTCTGTTTGTTGAGGACACCGATGACAGTAAAGACCATCCCTGCTGCCTGCACTTCTTTGCCTATCGGGTCCTGACCGGGAAAGAGCTGGTCGGCAGTATCGGCACCCAATACGGTTACTTTGGCTGCGCGTTCCTGGTCGCCTTCGTTGAAGAAACGTCCCTCGCGCAGGTCCAACTCGCTGACATCTTTCTGCGCGGGCGTATCGCCTTCAAGGATGGTGCCCTGCATAGTGTGTCCGCCGCCTTTGATCGCCGTCACACCGGCGCGACCCGGCGCGGTGTTGTCTGTGTATTGCAGCGCAGGAGAGACTGCGACGACGTGCGGCAGATCGCGCATTGCCATCGCGTCTTCGTAGGTGAGCTGTTTGCGGGTCAGCATCTCCGTTGTGGGCCGCTGGCCAAAGACAGGAAAGCGGAAGACGAAGAGAACGTTCGACCCGAGCGACTGCACCAGATCTTCAACGCGACTATTGAGGCCATTGACCACCGACGAGATGATGATGACCGTCATCACGCCGATGACGATGCCCAGGATCGTGAGCCCGCTGCGCAGCTTGTTATTGCGCAACGTGTCCAGCGCCATCGCTACCGTCTCTTTGACATCGCCAATCCGCATAAACCGTTCCTAGTCTGCACGCAGTGCAACGATGGGGTCCAGACGCGCAGCTTTGCGTGCCGGATATACCCCAAAGAAAACGCCGGTTCCAGCTGCCATCACCAGCCCAAGCAGCACGCTCCAGAGAGCTACTGTTGAGGGAAAACCGGCCACCAGCGTAATAATCTCCGCCACCAAAATACCGCCGAGCACACCAAAGAAGCCGCCGACCAGCGCTACGGTCCCCGACTCAATCAGGAACTGGATGAGAATGTCACGCGGCTTTGCTCCCAGCGCCTTGCGGACGCCGATCTCGCGTGTGCGCTCGGTGACACTGACCAGCATAATGTTCATAATCACAATGCCGCCGACGACAAGCGCAATCAGCGCCAGGCCACCGGCGACCGCGCCGAAGGAGTTGGTAATGGTGCTGAAGAAGCCCACCAGAGTGTTGTTGGTGTCCAGCTCGAAGGAATCCGGTGCGCCTGGGGGGTCGTGACGTTTGGCCCGCATAAGCACGCGCACCTCGTCGGCCGCGTCTTCCAACACCTGCCCCGCCGAACCAGCCTTTACATAGATGGTCAGGGTCTTTTGTGTGCCATAGGTGCGCTGATACGCAGTCAGTGGAACGCCGACCCAGTTGTCCTGGCTTTGACCGAAGGTGCTGCCCTGCTTCTCGCTGATGCCGATGATGGTGTACGGAATTCCGCCGACACGCAGCTCCTGGCCGAGTGGATTCACGCCTGGAAACAGATGGTCCTGAATGTCAGTGCCAATGATGGCGACGTGTGAGGCGTGTTCTTCATCGGCTTCGGTAAAACCGCGTCCCTGCTCGATGTTCAGGTTCTGGAGTTGAGGCATCTGCCAGGTGTAACCGCGAATCGATGTGTCAGTCACTGACTGCGTCCCGCGGACAATCGTTCCGGTCGAAGACTGCATCGCACCGATGCCAACGCACTGGGTGCAGTTCTCTTTTACGTAGAGGAAGTCCGAGTACAGGATGTTCTTGCGCCGCTGGAACCGCTCGTATTCTTCGGAGCTGGTAATTATTTGCGGCATCTTCGAGATGGTAAAGACGTCGGCGCCATAGCTGGAGAACTTCGTCGTGACATAGGTGTTTGCGCCGTTCACCAGCGTGACCACAGCGATAACGCTGGTTACAGCGATGACGACACCCAGCAGCGTTAGCACCGAGCGCAGCTTGTTCGCCCACAGCGACTGCAGCGCAATTTTGACTGCTTCCTTAAACTCCATCTAGCTTTCCTGAGCATTCAGTCTATATCTGTACAGGGTGTATTTACGCGAGAAATGACAGCTAAGTTCCACGCCCAGATTGATTTCAGGGCATACCCCAGAGGGTGTTGCGGCATGGGCGGTAATCCCTTTCCTGCGATACACTCAGGATTGCAGGCGGCCGGGCGATCGCTGCCGCTCAGGCCCTCGGGTATTGAGCGGGGGAGGAAAGTCCGAACTCCGCAGGGCAGTGTGCCGGATAACGTCCGGGACGGATGGTTTAAGCCATCCGGACGGCCAGTGCAACAGAAAGCATACCGCCGGTCGAGCGCAAGCGAGACAGGTAAGGGTGAAAGGGTGCGGTAAGAGCGCACCGGGCTCTGTGTAAACAGAGTCGCATGGTAAACCCCACACGGAGCAAGACCAAATAGGCAGGGACCGCATCGCTCCTCTTCAGGCGGTGCGTGGCGTATCGGCCCGGTGCGCCCAGGCGAAGAGACTCCTTCGGGAGAGCCGAAACCTGCGGGTAGGTTGCTAAAGCGCCGCAGCAATGCGTCGCGTAGAGGAATGATCGTCTAAAACAGAATTCGGCTTACGGGCCGCCTGCAAAATTTTAGAGATACAGGGATCTCTCCACTTCGCTTCGCTCCGGTCGAGATGACGCCGGTTGGGTAAAAGAATGCTCAGGCTTTCCTGACTTCGACCAGAGTGGAGTAAAAGGTAGGGCCGTTGCCGATGTCGGTGAGCCGCTCACCGGTCAGGGCGTTGACGTTGTTTGTGGTGGCGGAGAGCTTGTTCCAGTCCAGTCGAGCAGAGACGACTCCGGGAGCAACCTGCTGATTGATGGCTGCGTTCAGGACAATGCGTCCGCGCGCATTGAAGATCTCAACCGAATCTCCCTGAGCGATGTTACGCGCTTCCGCGTCGATGCGGTGCATCTCCAGAATGCCCGCGGTGCGCTCCTGCATCTTCTGGTGGCCGGGCAGATTGGCGAAGGTGGAGTTCATGTAGTTGTCGGACTTACGCGGGAGAAACTCCAGCGGATATACAGCGCTATAGGCAGAGCCGCCGCGCGATTCGGCTGGTGCGCGAAAGAGCGGGACCGGCGTCAGCTCGCCGCGGCCGCTGGGCGTGCGGAACCACTCTGCGGTGGAAAAGGGGAGCACGGCCCCTTCGGCATTCTGCGGCAGTGCGACGGAGACGTGGCCTTCACGCTCGAGCCGCTCGCGGGTGACGCCGGCGAACCAGGGATCGCGGGTGTTCAGTGTCTGGTTGATCAGGTCGTCTTCCGTGTCGTGGAAGCACGGTTCGGGAAAGCCCATGCGGCGTCCCAACTCGCCGAAGAGAGCGACGTTGCTGCGCGCTTCGCCAAGCGGAGCGATGGCCTGTTGCGAGAGCTGCGCGAAGAGATGACCGTAGGCTCCTTGCACGTCTGTTGTCTCAAGAAAAGTGGCAGCAGGCAGAACGATGTCGGCGTAGTCCGTCGTATCGGTAAAGAACTGCTCATGCACAATGGTGAAGAGGTCGTCGCGGCGCAGACCTTTGAGTACGGCATTCTGGTTGGGAGCGACGGCGGCAGGGTTGGAGTTATAGACGAAGAGCGCTTTGACAGGCGGCCCGCCGACTGCGGCATCGGGTGTTGTAAGGGCTTCGCCCAGACGCACCATATTGATGACGCGGGTTGGACGGCCAAGCGGGCTGGCAAGCATCAGCTCGGGCATCTGCAGGGCTTTGGAGTTGAACGGAAACGCACCCGAAGTAGAAAGTTGGAGGCCGCCGCCGCGGTGCTTCCAGGAGCCGGTCAATAGTGGCAGCATAGCAACGGCGCGGATGGAGGCTCCGCCGTTTTCGCTGCGTTGGGTACCGTAGTTCAGGCGAATCGCAGCAGGCTTTGCCGTCGCATAGGCGCGTGCCAGGCGCACGATGATCTCGGCGTCGATGCCTGTCGATTTGGCTGCCTGCTCCGGTGAGTACTCAGGCTTGAGCACTTCGGTGCGTAATTGCTCGAAGCCATGCGTACAGCTCGCAATATATTCGGCGTCTTCAAGCCCGAGACTAAGGATGACGTGCATCATGCTCAGGGCTAGAGCGGCGTCCGTTCCGGGATTGATGGCCAGATGTTCATCGGCCAGCGCTGCGGTGCGGGTGCGGTAGGGGTCGATGACGATAAGGCGTGCGCCATTGCGCCGTGCTTCTTCGATGAATGGCCAAAGGTGGATATTGTTGCCGTGGACGTTTCCACCCCAAACAAGGATGAGCTGGGCGTAGGGAAAGTCGCGGGGATCGGTGCCGAGCTTGACGCCATAAACGCTCATGAGCGCTTCGCCACCGGCGGTCGAACAGATCGTGCGTTCCAGCTGCGAGGCTCCAAGGCGATGGAAGAAACGCCGATCCATGGAGCCGTAGCCGAGCTGGCCGATGGTTCCGGCGTAGCTGTACGGCAGGATGCTCTCAGGCCCGTATTCTGCGGCAATCTGTTTCAGCCGTGCGGCGATCTCATCGAGAGCTTCGTCCCAACTGATGCGCTCGAAGGCGTCGGCTTCGCGACCTTTGGCGCGTCCGTAACCATCAGGACCTTTGGGGACGCCAGCGCGCCGGCGCATGGGATAGAGCAGGCGGTCAGGCGAGTAGACGCGGTCGAGATACCTGGCGACCTTGCCGCAAAGAAATCCTCGAGTTACCGGATGGGCAGGATCGCCCTGGATTTTAGTAGCTCTGCCGCTGGCTGTATCAACCGTCACCAGAACGCCGCAGGAGTCCGGGCAGTCATGCGAGCACACTGCATGGACAACGCGCGACGCCGAATCCTGGCTCATAGGTTAATTTTAGTCCTCTCTATCGAGATGGCGGGGAGTTGAGATTTACGTTCTCCCTTTCGCCATAAAACTCCGAGGAATAGCACCCGAGCGTTGGTGGAAGGTGTAAAAAGAAAACGTGCCTCAAGGGCTAAAGCCCTATTGAGTTTGGGGGCTTTCGGCACGGCTGAAGCTGTGCCCTTAACGAGATTATGGCCGAACAGCTTTTTCCGACAACGCGACTGGAAGCTTTCTCCGACGGTGTAATCGCCGTCATTATCACAATCATGGTGCTGGAGTTGAAGGTGCCGCAGCCGAATGGTTTCGCAGGCCTGTACGCCATTCTGCCTACGCTGATCGTCTACTTTATCTCGTTCAGCTTTACGGCTATCTACTGGGTCAACCACCATCATCTGGTGGGCCGCATCGAGCAGGCCGACCGTCGCGTTCTATACGCGAACCTCTGCTTTCTCTTCTTCCTTTCGCTGCTGCCGTTCTTTACGTCTTACGTGCTCGAAAAAGATCTCGATGCCTTTGCGATTGCCCTCTACGCCGCATCGATGGTGATTACCGGATTCGGCTTCCTTCTGCTGCGCATGGCCATCGACCGCCGCTTACGGCTCGCCGGAGCATTGCAGCAGGTGGATACCGGGGCGCAGCGAAAACATCTGCTCAGCCTGGTGATGTATGGCCTGGCGATTCCTCTGGCACATGCCCATCCATATCTCGCGCTTGCTGACATCGCTTTGGTTACGGTGGTCTGGATCGTTCCAACCGCCGGGACGAAGAGTTGCGACGAAGAGGCGCGTTAGAGCGGTATTGATCTTACGGAGCCAGGTATTTGCTACATTGGCCGAGAGATTTTCTGAGGTGCTTTATGCCGCGTATGCGTCGAGTTGTCGTTGCAGCATTTCTTCTTGCTTGCCTGGTTACGTTTTCAGGCGGCAAAGTGCAAGGTCAGGATGTGCAGGCACTGGCAACGGCCTCACGCGAACAGCTGGATGTGATCAAGGTGCTGCTGGCACAGCGAGATGCATGGAACCGCGGGGACATCGAAGGCTTTGTACGGGAGTATAAAAACAGCCCCGATACAGTGGTGGTCACCCACCAGATCTCGCACGGCTTTGCAGGTCTGCTTGAGGAGTATCGACACGATTATCCCAATAAGGCCGCGATGGGAACCCTGACGTTTTCCGAGCTGGAGCCGGTCTCCCTCGATGCGAAGTTCGCTATGGTGGTAGGAAAGTATCATCTGGAACGCGATAAAAAGAATGGAGGCAATGCCGATGGTGTCTTCTCCATGGTGCTGGAGAAGACGGACAAAGGATGGAAGATTATCCTCGACCATACGACGTAACTCTTAGATCGCTTGCAGAAGGTAAAACAGATTTCACTGCGCAATGGAATGGAAATGCAAAGGCGCGGAATGACACGAACAAACGCTGGGAATGGGGATTGTACAAATCCGGAAGTTACGAAAATCGAGTGCCCTGCCACAACCGCACATCATCTCGACCGGAGCCGCGCAGCGGCGTAGCGGAGAGACCTCTGTATTTGTCTTTCCATTCCGTAGCACAGCGAGAAATCCGCTTTGACTTTATCTCGCCCATGCGAGGCCATCGGCGCCCTGACCTGCAGGGATGATATTTTTCACCTTCCAGCCGATGAGGTCGATAACTGCCACCCGCCCAGTTGTATTGCAGGAGACATAAGCAGTTTTGCCGCCGGGACGCATCAGAATCTCCTGCGGCGCGCTCGGGACATCGATCGTACGCACCACCTTAAGCTTGTTCAGATCGACAACAGCAACCTGAGCGGCTGAAGGCATTGCTACCAGCAGCCATCGCCCATCGAGGGTAGAAGCGGTTCCATAACCAACAGCGGGCAGTTTCACCCAGTGTTTAACTTTGTTGGTTGCCGTATCGATGACGGCAAGTCGTGGGTCCGCCTGAGCGGAGGTAAAGGCCATGGAGTCGTCGCGCGAGACGGAGATACGCTGGACCATCTTTGCAACCGGAATAACGGCTATTGTTTTGCGCGCTTTCATGTCGAGCACCGAGACACTGCCCGGGCCGACATTTGCGGTATAGCCGCGGCTGCCGTCGCTTGAGAGCGCCAGCATGTGCGACTGCTCCTGACCGGTAGGAACGGTGCCGACGATCTTCAGCGTGTGCGGATTGATGATGGTAACGGTTTTGTCGAGTTCAGTAGTGACGTACAGCAAGCCGCTTGTGGGATCGTAGATTACGCAGTGCGGACGAACGCCGTGGCCGAAGTCCACCTTGCCTACGATTTTGCGCGTAGCAATATCGAGCACAAGCATAGTGCGGCCATCGAGCCCCGGTTTGCCGACTCCGGTGCTGCCATAGATAGGGAGATAGGCCAAACGGCCGTCAGGAGACGTCGCAGCTTCATGTCCATGCATGCCGGGAACATCTTCAGCAATGGTGCCGACCTGCTGCCCCTTTGCAGGATCAACAATGCTGACATTGTGATCGCCCTGGTTGACAACCAGTAGCGCCGCCGGTGCAGGCGCTCCGGCGCGGTCCTGCGCAGCCACAGCAAATGGGAGAGAGCTGAGGCAAAGCCCGCAGAGCAGAGTAAGCAAGCAGCGAGAGTTCTTCATAGACAGCAAAGTATATCTTGCTCAGAGGTTTGCAGCGGAAGCTTTATGACTTCCCCAGCCGGCCAACGCAGGCAAAGAGCACGCCCAGTCTTGCCAGCACTTCATCCACAATCTCAGCGCGAACGCTTTCCGCGCGATAGCCCCTTTCGCGCACCCAGAATCGATTGCCCTGACTTGTCACAATGGATAATGGGTGAGAAATTTTGTAATCAATCCACAATTAACAAGTGGATGAGAGATAAGGTTCCCTTTGATATTCCACAACTCCTTCGTCCGCGCTGCCGCCCGGTTTGCTTTACACTCTCCTAGGCGCTCAGTATTCTTGAGCATGGCGGTGGCATCCAGCGCACACGCATTTGGATGTTGATTGCAGACGTAAAACAGGAGAAACTAATGGCCGCAGTAGATGAGAAAGTAAAGCAGATTATCGTCGAGCAGCTTCAGGTGGATGAGGCGGAAGTCACCCCAGGTGCCAGCTTCCAGGAAGACCTTGGCGCGGACTCCCTCGACGTCGTCGAACTGGTCATGCAGTTCGAAGAGGCCTTCGACATCCAGATTCCGGATGAGGACGCCGAGAAGATCAAGACGGTCAAGGACGCCATCGACTACATCGAAAAGCATCAGAAAGCAGGAAAGTAAGCGGACATGGAGCAGCGTCGCGTCGTCGTTACCGGCCTCGGCCTGATCTGCGGGGTTGGCAAAACTGTCCCTGAAGTTTGGGACGGCCTGCTTGCCGGCAAAAGCGGCATGGCTGAGATCAAGAGCTTCGATCTCACCGGGCATCCGGTGCGCTTCGCCGCCGAAGTCAAAGACTTCGATCCGTTGCTCTTTGTCGACAAAAAAGAGGCCCGCAAGATGGGCCGCTTTATCCACTTTGCTTTGGCCGCATCCGAAGAGGCGATGAAGCACTCCGGTCTTGAAGTTACGCCGGAGATCTCCGACCGCTTCGGCGTGCACATTGGCTCCGGCATTGGCGGATTCGATGTCATCGAGCGCGAGCACTCGGCCATGCTGGCCGGAGGTCCGCGTAAGATTTCGCCGTTCTTTATCCCTGGCTCCATCGTCAACCTCGCTGCGGGCCACGTCAGCATTCGCTACAAGGCCAAAGGTCCGAATGAGGCCACAGCGACTGCCTGCACCTCCAGCGCACACTCCATTGGCGACGCCTTCCGTATCATCCAGCGCGGCGATGCCGACGCCATGATCGCCGGAGGCACCGAAGCCGCCATCACTCCCATGGGAGTCGGCGGGTTCGCCGCCATGAAGGCACTCTCCACCCGCAACGATGACCCCGAGCACGCCTGCCGTCCGTTCGACAAGGACCGCGACGGCTTCGTCGTCGGTGAAGGCGCGGGCATTCTCATCATGGAAGAGCTGGAGTTCGCCAAAGCGCGCGGAGCAAAGATTCTCGCGGAAGTCATCGGCTACGGCATGTCGGCCGACGCCTTCCATATGACCGGCATGGCTCCCGAAGGCGAAGGCTGCTTCCGCGCTATGAATGCCGCGCTCAAGAGCGCTGGCATCTCGCCCGATAAGATCGATTACGTCAATGCCCACGCCACCAGCACACCGCTGGGCGATGCTCTGGAATCACAGGCTATTGAGAACGTCTTCGGCGAACGGGCAAAGAACCACACGCTGCTGGTCAGCTCCACCAAGTCCATGACCGGGCATCTTCTGGGCGGCGCAGGCGGGCTTGAGGCAGGCATCACCATTATGGCCATGCTGAACCAGACTGCTCCGCCGACAATGAACATCGTCGAGCTCGACCCGGAGTGCCGCCTGAACTATGTGCCCAACAAACCTCAGGCCGCAAAGATCGATTACGCTCTGTCGAACTCGTTTGGCTTCGGCGGTACTAATGGCTCGCTGATCTTTAAGCGCTGGACGGAATAAGCAGATTTCTGCACAACAGGAAAAGCCGCTCAAACTGAGCGGCTTTTTATTTGATGGCCAGTCACTGGCCTCCCTAAAAGCTTCGGTAAGAAGCGGAGCCTCTCGGTCGATGGCCGCACAATCTGTTGAGTGCGACTTCTTTCAGTACCGGGGCATTACAACCACACGTCTCATCTCGATTCGGAGGAGTAATGCTACAGAGTAGTGCAACTTTCTCGCCAAACTGCCGATGAAGGATTCAGGCGACTTACGCTGCTTAACGCGATACCCATTATCAGAAATCTGAAGGAATCCATTTGGAAGCCTACGGAATTTGGGAGAATTTGATGTTTGACCCGTTTCCAGACCAGCCCTATAATCCAAGATGTTCCGACAACCCTCTCGGTTTTTGGCAGTTCTGCTACACAGACCTTCCAGCGGTCGAGGCAAAAAGGCAGTTACGCTTTTTCGAGCGTCACCCTCAAGCGGATTCAGGAATGGCTCGGAAGACGCGCGATTGGTGCGCCTACGACCGATTAAATCTCAGGATCGATCCCGAAGGAGTTCCACACATAGCATGAATCGCACTCTTACTCTTGTCTCCGCCATTGGCGCGGGATTGATGACCGTTGCCGCAGGCGCTCAGGCAACGAAGCCCGCCACCCCAGCCGCTGCACCTGCTGCCGTCGCGCCGCAGGCTGTTCCCGCCAAGATTGCTCTGATTGCTTATGAACAGGTCGCTGCTGCCACCAATGAAGGACAGCGTGCCATTCAGTCAATCCAAGCCAAATATGAACCGAAGAAGAAAGAGATCGACAATCTCTCTTCTGAGGTTGATTCACTGAAGAAGCAGTTGCAGGCAGCGCCATCCACCATGTCCGATGCGGATCGCCAGAGCCGTCTGCGTACCATCGACACCAAAGAGAAGCAGCTTCAGCGCGATGCGGAAGACGCCCAGAACGCCTATAACGCAGACCTGCAGGACGCGCTCGGCAAGGTCATGCAGAAGCTCGGCCCCGTGGTTGTGAAGTATGTTCAGGACAACGGCTATACCATGCTGCTCGATGTCAGCGGACAACAGCAGCAGGGCGGAGTCTCGATTATGTGGGCAGCTCCCGGTTCGGACATCTCCCGCGCTGTGATCGACGCCTATAACGCCTCTTCGGGTGTTGCTGCTCCGGTTCCATCGGCTCCGGCGCCTGCCGCCCACCACACCCCTGCCGCATCGCACACCCCGGCAAAGAAGTAAATCCTGGTCTCGCGGCCAAACGAAAGAGGAGACCTCATTGAGGTCTCCTCTTTCTTATGCCTTTTGACCCACCCCTCTGTGGAAAATTTTGTGGAATTCCAGTCGGCTGTTTCGATGTGCAGCCTCAAAAACGCTGTAATCTTTTCGGAAAACAACCCGAAATCTGGCCGTAACTCATTTATCTATATTTACTTACGATAATAAGCCGAAGAGATTGAGTGCATCCAGCCGGGTCGGTCTACAAGTTGCAGTATCTCAAGAGTTTCCACAGATCAATGTTACTGTCGTGTTATATGGATTCCGCAGAATGACCTCCCGGCATCCCATTATGGGCCTGCGAAGTAGCCCAGAGCCTGTGCCGCTATCTGATTCTGACCCCTCCCAAAGGTACTCAGAATCTGAGTGAGGACTGCTGATTGTCGCGCAGCCGGGTGATGGCCCAGTCGGCAAAAACAAATACAGGGATCTCTCCGCTCGCCGTCGCTTCGCTCCGGCTCGATCGAGATGACGTGGTTTTGGATTTGCAACTGCGCTTCATCTATTGCACGTCATCTCGACCGCAGGCCCGAAGGGCCGCAGGGCCGCAGTGGAGAGATCCCTGTATTTTCCTTCTATCCGCCAACCCTTCAGGCCACGTGCGCAGCAAACTTCTCTACGCGCTCGCTCCAGCTCCTTTGCCAGCCAACTGCCGGAGAACATACTGCAGGATGCCGCCGTTCTGGTAGTACAGAATCTCCTGCGGAGTGTCGATCCGGACCGTGACAGCGAACTCGATTGTCTTGCCAAGGTCTGACTCCGCAATGACGGTAATCTCCTTGCCATTAGCGAATTTGCTGTCGAGCATCGCCTTGAGCTGGCCGGGAGCATCGCCGATGCGATAGACCTCTTCGCCAGTCAGGTGGAGCGATTCAGCGTTCTGCCCGGGCAGGAACTGCAAAGGCAGCACACCCATCCCGACCAGGTTCGAGCGATGGATGCGCTCATAGCTCTCGGCAATCACAAACTGAACACCGAGCAGGCGAGGACCCTTTGCCGCCCAGTCGCGCGACGAACCGGAGCCATACTCTTTGCCGGCGATGATCGCCAGCGGAGTTCCGCGCTTTGCGTACTCTACCGAAGCGTCGTAGATGGACATGGGAACATCTTCCGGCAGCAGGCGGGTAACGCCACCCTCGGTGCCTGGGGCAAGCTTGTTGCGCAACCGAACGTTGGCGAAGGTACCGCGCACCATGACCTCGTGGTTGCCGCGCCGCGAACCGTAGCTGTTGAAGTCCGCGGGCTTGACGCCGTGTTCGGTCAGGTACTTTCCGGCTGGGCCATCTCTCTTAATCGAGCCTGCCGGAGAGATGTGGTCTGTCGTGACGCTGTCGCCCAGCACAGCAAGAACGCGCGCGCCGTGGATATCCTTTACCGGCTCGGGCTCTGCGCCCATGCCGTCAAAGTACGGCGCTTTGCGGATATAGGTGGAATCAGCCTCCCATCCGTAGGTGTTGCCGGCGGGGAACTTCAGTCCCTGCCAGTTCTGGTCGCCCGCCGTTACGGTGCTGTACTCTTTGCGGAACATCTCCGAGTCGATGGAGGATGCGACTGTGGCCGCAACCTCTTCCTGCGACGGCCAGATGTCGCGCAGATAAACCGGCTGGCCGTCTTTGCCTTTGCCCAGCGGGTCAGTGTCGAAGTTGTGCTTGATATGACCAGCCAGCGCATAGGCGACGACGAGCGGAGGACTCATCAGATAATTTGCCCGAACTTCCGGCGAGATGCGTCCTTCGAAGTTGCGGTTTCCGGAGAGCACCGAGACGGCAACCAGCCCATGGTCTTCAATCGACTTCGAAACATCTGTAGGCAGCGGACCGGAGTTTCCGATGCAGGTGGTGCATCCATAGCCGACGATCTGGAAGCGCAGCGCATCGAGATACGGCATCAAACCCGACTTCACAAAGTAGTCGGCTACCACACGCGAACCGGGCGCCAGCGAGGTCTTGACCCACGGCGGCGTTGTAAGCCCCTTCTCCACGGCCTTCTTCGCCAGCAGACCAGCGGCGACCATAACGTAAGGATTCGATGTGTTGGTGCAGGAGGTGATGGCGGCGATCACGATGGAGCCATGATCGAGATACTTGTCGGGATCGATGCCGAAGCGGCTTTGGATGGAAACGGCCGGTGCTTCCAGCACAGCAGCACCGCCGCTATGTTTCGTTGAAACGCTCGGTGTTGGAACAACAGGAGCGGGAGCGCCCGTCGCGCTGGCAACATCGCCGGTTGCACTGGGATGGCCACCCTCACCTTCCCAACGGAGCAGTTGCCGCACTCCATTGCCATTCGCATTCGGGCCAAGGAGGGATGGAAGCTGCTGCGCAAAGGATGCGCCAACCTCAGGCAGAAGTACGCGGTCCTGCGGACGCTTGGGGCCGGCGACGCTTGGCCGCACCGTGCTCAGATCGAGCGAGGTGGTCACACTGTATTCGGCTTCGGGTGCATCGGGCGTGTGGAAGAGTCCCTGTTCGCGGTAGTACGCCTCGACCAGCGCGATCTGCTCTTCGGAGCGTCCAGTCAGCCGCAGATAGTTCAGCGTCTCAGCGTCCACAGGGAAGATACCGCAGGTTGCGCCGTACTCAGGGGCCATATTGGCGATGGTTGCGCGATTGGCCAGCGGAAGCTCCGAGATTCCCGAGCCGTAAAATTCAACGAACTTGCCAACAACGCCCAGCTTGCGAAGCTGTTCGGTGACGGTCAGCACCAGATCGGTCGCCGTCGTTCCTTCCTTCAGCTTGCCTGTCAACTTGAAGCCGACAACCTGCGGCACCAGCATGGAGACCGGCTGGCCGAGCATGGCGGCCTCAGCCTCGATACCCCCGACGCCCCAGCCAAGCACCCCCAGACCATTAATCATCGTGGTGTGCGAGTCGGTCCCGACCAGCGTATCGAAATATGCAGTGGCGACGCCCTGCGCGTCCGGTTCAGTCGTGAACACCACGCGCGCGAGATGCTCGAGGTTTACCTGATGGCAGATGCCCATTCCCGGAGGCACGGCGGAGAAGTTGCGAAATGCGGTCTGGCCCCACTTCAGGAAGGCGTAGCGCTCGCGGTTGCGCTGAAACTCCATGGCGGTATTCAGATCGTAGGCGTGCGTATTGCCAAACTCGTCCACCTGAACGGAGTGGTCGATAACCAGCTCTGCCGGCTGCAATGGGTTGATCTTCTCCGGATCGCCGCCAAGCGCCCGCATGGCATCGCGCATGGCCGCAAGATCGACGACGGCAGGAACACCGGTGAAGTCCTGCATCAGAACACGAGCGGGCATGTAGGCGATCTCGCGCGAAGGCTCGGCCTTCGCATCCCAGTTGGCGAGGAATTTAATATCGTCGGCGGTTACGGTTCGGCCATCTTCATGCCGCAACAGGTTCTCCAGCAGAATGCGCAGCGAGAACGGAAGACGCGAGAGTTTGACGCCGGTATCGGCCAGCGCTTGCAGACGGAAGATGCGGTAATTTTTTGAGCCGGACTTAAGGCTGGACTGGCTCTTGAAAGAATCGGGATGCGATTGGGTGGCCATGATTTTCTTCTCCGAACGAAGTAGAGGCCGCAGACGCGGAATTTTGGCACGGTCAGCGACGGTTGAAAGCCTATCAAACTTCTATAAAGGGGACGAGCGGCGGAAGCGGCTAGCAGCGACCGCGGTCTGGGCGACCGTGGCGAAAGCGCTTCAAACATGGAAGACGGCCAGCCATCGGCTTCCATTTTACTGCGATTCTGGCGTGGCGGGTATCCCCACCCGAAGCCGGAGCCTCTCTAACTTACGTCATCTCGACCGAAGGCCCATAGGACGAAGCGGAGAGGCTCCTATATTTTGCTTTCTTCACGTCATCTCGACCGAGACAAGTGAAGCGATGGCGAGTGGAGAGATCCCTGTATTTGATTTTTTAGAAGTCGCCAAAACAGCAAATGCAGGGGTCTCTCCGCTGCGGCCCTGCGCGCCTTCGGTCGAGATGACGTGGATTGATAACGATACAAAGGCAGCGCAAGCTCACGGCACGGCATCCATCTTCTCAGGAAAAGATTGAAAAATAGCCCGTTGCGCTCTGCAACGGAAGAATGGCGAGTGAATCCATGGAACGCACATTATTGCCAGGACGCCCTTACCCTCTGGGCGCCACCCCGTACTCAAAAGGAACCAACTTTGCCTTATACACGGAACATGCCAGCGCCGTCTTCGTCTGCCTGTTCGACGAGCAGGGGAATGAGACCGATTGTGTGCAGCTCCGGGAATGCACCGCGTTTGTATG
>DASRSR010000004.1:0-13375 GCA_035656355.1 Edaphobacter sp. | reverse complement strand
GGTATCGTTGATCTTGTACGCCGGCGCGCCCGCTCCGTTGCTCAGCACCTGGATCACGATGGTGCGATCGTTCGGCTGCTGCTGCGTCTTGTTCTTCGGTGGCTGCGGCACCTGGGTCTCCAGACCCTTCGGGGTTACCGGCACAATCACCATGAAGATGATCAGCAGCACCAGAAGAACGTCGATCAGCGGCGTTACGTTGATCTCGGAAACGGAACCGCCCTGTGTTCCAGCGCTCATTCCCATGGCAAATCTCCTTGTCTCTCAGGCCCCGCCCACATGTCGCGAACGTCCTGCGTTACCAAAATCTTTATTACTTGCCTTCACCAGTCATTACGTTTTCCGAGCCGTTGTCGGTCTTCTCCGTCAACAGACCAAGCTGGTTCACTCCAGCCGCGCGGACGCCGTCAATCGCGTCCATGACCTTGCCATAGTTCGCACGCTGGTCGGCACGCATATAGACCTCTTTTTCGGTCTTGTTCTCGAGCAGCGACGAGATCTTCGATCCAAGCTCATCGTCCGATACCTGATTGGCGCCAAGGAAGGTCTTGCCGTCGCGGGTCACCGCTACGATAACTGCATCTTCCTTATTGGCATTCTCCATCACCACGGCCGTATTTACGACTGGCAGGTCTACGTTGACCTTGTTGTTCAGCATGGGGGTGATGACCATGAAGATGATCAACAGCACCAGCATCACGTCCACCATCGGCGTCACGTTGATGTTGGAGTTGACCTTCTTGCCTTCATCCCGCTTATTAATGCCCATAACGTCGGCTCCGTCCGGTTAGCCCGGCTTTAGCTGTTTTTTCTACCGTCTGCGCTTGCGCTCTGCTCCCTCCGGCCGTTTAGGCCGGAGGGTTATAGCGGAGAGCGATTCTCGCAGGTTTGTTGGCTGTCTTGCTTAGCGGTGGCTCTGCTTGATGAAGTAGTCCACCAGCTCGCTGGAGCTGTTGTCCATCTCGACGTCGAACGCCTCCACCGTGCCGGTAAAGTAGTTGAACGTCATAACGGCGGGGATAGCCACCAGCAGACCCATTGCGGTCGTAACCAGAGCCTCCGAAATACCGCCGGCAACCGCGCCGATACCCGAAGTCTTCTGTGTTGCAATCTGCTGGAAGGCGTTCAAGATACCGACGACCGTTCCGAACAGGCCGATAAACGGTGCCGTCGAACCGATGGTGGCCAGGCCGCCCAAACCGCGCTTCAGCTTGGCATGAACGATCGCCTCAGAGCGCTCCAGAGCGCGCTGCGAGCTCTCGATCTGCGACTCGGTGATATTGCCGCCCGAACCATAGCTGCGGAACTCCTGCAGACCGGCGGTGACAACCTCGGCCAGGTGCGACTTCTTCGAACGGTCGGCAACCTTGATGGCCTCGTCCAGACGTCCGTCCTTCAACGCGCCTGCAACCTTGGGCGCAAACTCACGCGACTGCTTGCGGGCAGCCGAGAAGTACAGCGCGCGGTCGATGATCACGGCCAGCGACCAGATCGACATGATGAACAGAATGATAACGACGGCGCGGGCCAGCCAGCCCATGTTCGCCCACAAGCCGAGAACGCTGAAGCTGACCTGCTGGTCCTGAAAGAACATGCCCAGCGAAGCAGGCACGTGTGCGAGATGAGAGAGTTGAGCGAGAATCACTTGGATATTTCCTCCTGGTGGTAAAACTAATGTGCTGAAGATTAGCCCGTGAATCCCCCGAACGTGCGATCAATCTTCGGGGGCTTACGGATAAGACGCATCCTGCTCTGCAAAAGTCCTTTGGTTAGCCGCCCATATTGAAGTTCACCGAGATCGTGGTATCGACCTCTGTGGGCTCGCCGTTCAGAATATATGGCTTGTAGCGCCACGTCTTCACGGCATCGACCGCGCTTGCGCGCAGCATCTCCGGACCGCTGATCACCTTCAGGTCGGTAATTGTACCCTGCTTGGAGATGATGGCGTGCAGCACAACTGTGCCCGAAACATGCGCAGCGCGGGCAATCGGCGGATAGGTCGGGTTGACGCCGCCAATCTTAAGGCCGGCAACCACACCGCTCGATACGCGGACCTTCTTGGGCGCTTCAACCTTCACCACCGGCGCGGGGGCCGAGCCAATGCCGCCCATTACGCCGCCGGGAACGCCGTTGCCGCTGCCCATACCGCTCATGCCGGCAACTCCGGCAACCTGCGGCGGCGGGGCCGCGTCTTCCTTCACCATCTTGATGTCTTTAGGAATCTTGGTAGGCGCATGCAGGCCCTGGTCGATCTCAGACACCATCTTGATGGGCTTTACGATCTGCTGCGGGGGTGGGGGCGGAGGCGGAGGCGGAGGCGGAGGTGGCGCACTCAACATCGCCGTCATCGCGGTCTTCGGCAGTGCCTCAGGATAAAGCAACGGGATCAGAATCATCGTTGCAATAATCAAGCCATTGAAGATAAAGGTCGCAATCATCCAATACTTGGACTTGCTCTTGATTCTTCCGCCGGACTCGATAACTGAATCTTCAAACATATTCGCAGCCTCTTGAAAGAGCTATTTTCTCTTAGACACCGGCCCTTTTTGATTTGTTCCCGAAGTTCCCTACCCACACAAATATATTTTCAAGGAATAAATAATGCTCGGATCGCCAAAACTGGCATAGCTCCCTTTATTTGTTTTTTTGCATTGTCATCCTTCTGCCGAAGGCAGGAGGACCTGCTTTTGCCTCAAAATCTCATCCCAGCAATCCGCGTCCATCCAATCCACGTCCTTATTTCACCAACAACTAACAACCACCAACTAACAACCAACTCCTACGCCTTGGCCCGCTTCGCCGCCGGCAGCGTCGCCGTCTTGCCATGACCCGCGCGCCACTCCTGATATGCCACCAGCATCGGTGCTGCAATCGCAATCGAGGAATACGTTCCGATCAAAATACCAATCACCAGAGCGAACGAGAAGCCGTGCAGCACCTCACCGCCAAACAGGTACAAGCTCATCACAGTCAAAAACGTCAGGCCCGAGGAGATGACCGTTCGGCTCAGCGTCTGGTTGATGCTGCGGTTCACCATCTGGCCCAGCGGCTCTCTGCGCGAGAGCGACAGGTTCTCGCGGATGCGGTCAAAGATGACGATGGTGTCGTTCATCGAGTAGCCGATCAGCGTCAGCAGCGCCGCAATCACCGTCAACGACAGTTCCTTGTTCGTCAGGCTGAACGCCCCCAGCGTGATCACCGTGTCGTGAAACACCGCCGCTACCGCCGCCACACCGTAGATCAGCTCAAACCGGAACCACAGGTACACCAGCATCCCCAGCAGCGAGTACAGCGTCGCGTAGATCGCCTGTCGCTGCAACTGCTTGCCCGCCGTCGGCCCCACAATCTGAACCTGCTCGATATTGAAGCCGGAGTCATGATAGTTGGCCGAAAGCGCACTCTCCACTTCTTCGCGGCCCAGGTCGTGCGCCGTATCGCTCGCCGTCGAGATCGGCAGCGCGATAATCACTTTGTTGGCTGCATTTCCGCTCGGATCGCTGACGCGCTGAATGCGCGCATCGTGAATCCCCGCAACGTCCATCGCATGGCGAATGTGGTCTTCATTCGGCGTCGAGGCAAAGGCCACACGAATCTGCGTGCCGCCCTTGAAGTCCACACCCAAAGGAATGTGGTGCCAGAACAACATGCTGAGCACGCCGGCGACCAGAAAGATCAGAGAGAAGCCCAGGAAATACCACTTCTTCCCAAGCCAATCGATATTCGGATTATGAAACAGTTCCACGCTCAAACCTCTTTTAGCTATTAGCTCTTAGCCTTTAGCTTGTCCTTGCCACTTCCAAACTTCTTACTTGCCTTTAGGGCGACTTTGATTAAGTAGGTTATTCGCAGGAGATGGGCTTCAGCCCGTCCGCAAACATGAAGTAATCATGCGGCTTTGCCGCCGGGGGAATGCTCAACCGAGTTAATCAGATACTCCCTTAACGCAATTCTCTTACAAACTTGCAATGCCTTTGCCTTCAGGGCCAAAGGCCCGTCCCATACCAGCCTGGGGCGCTAGCCCCAGGAATTCGAGCTATCCAGACCCGAGCGCTGAAGGCGCGACATAATCGATCACTTCTGCACCGCTTCCAATCTTATTGCTCAACCTTTGTTCGTTTTGCCTTTGGCTAATAGTCAAAAGCTGCTTCTCTAAATCGACAGTGCCGCTCCGCGCTGCTTCCTCTGCAGCACGGCATCAAAGATCACCCGCGACACATAAACCGCGGTAAACAGGTTCGCCAACAGACCGAACACCAGCGTTACGGCAAATCCCTGCACCGGCCCGGAGCCGAACAGGAACAGAATCGCCGCCGAAACAATGGTCGTTACGTGCGTATCAAAGATGGTCGTCCAGGCATGGGCAAATCCCTGCTGCACCGCAACCGCTGTACTCTTGCCATTGCGCAGCTCTTCTCGAATGCGCTCGAAGATCAGCACGTTCGAGTCGACGCCCATACCGATTGTCAGAATCACACCGGCGATGCCCGGCAACGTCAGGGTCGCTCCCGCATATCCCATAAAGCCGAGCAGAATCACCAGGTTCAGAATCAGCGCAATGTCGGCATTGATTCCCGCGCCGCGGTAGTACACCAGCATGAAGATCATGACCGCCAACATGCCTGCGACCGCTGCAATCACGCCCTGACGAATCGAGGCAGCACCCAGGCTCGGCCCCACCGTGCGCGTCTCCAGGTACGAGATCGACGCCGGCAGCGCACCCGTGCGCAGCATCAGCGACAGGTCGCTTGCCTGCTGCTTGGTAAATCCACCCGTAATTTCTCCATTGTCGCGAATCGCCGAATCAATCGCCGCGACTTCCTTCACCTTGTTATCCAGCACAATCGCCATCGAACCCGGCGTCGAACTGCTCTTGCTGTGCGTTGAGGTGTACTGATAGAAGCGGTTGCCTGCATCCGTCGTCAGCGTAAACCGGATATTCGGCCGCCCATTCTGGTCAGTCGAGGGCTGCGCGTCGCGGAAGTCCGTTCCTTCCACTTCGCTCACGCGCTTCAGCAGCCATACCTGGTCCGGCATCCCTGCCGAGCCAACGCCATGCACCAGCATTGCGTCCGGCGGAATCACGCCGTTGTTCGCCTGCAGCGCGTCCGCATCGGTCGCATAGGGGCCGCCCACAACTGCATGAATCGACAGCTTCGCCGCCGACTGGATGACCTCTTCGACCTGCGATACATTGCTGATGCCCGGCAGCTCGACCAGAATCTCGTTTTCGCCCAGGCCATACTTCTGAATCGTCGGCTCGGTTACGCCCAGCTTGTCCACGCGCTCGCGAATCGTGTCGATCGAGGTATTCAGCGTGCGTGTCTTCAGGTCAGCCAGTGCCGAAGGTTTCATGGTCAGCGTCATCGCACCGGCTGCATTCGAGCCGACATCGTAGCCGCTGTAATCGACGCCCGTCATCACGCTGCGAACATCGCTCAGCCGTGTCGAAGGAATATTGCTGACGACAATCGTCTCCGGATGCGCCGGGTCAGTCTTGCCCACCGTCAGGCCCGTAATTCCCGCCTTCTGCAGATCGCCCTGCAGCCGGGCCGCGTCGCGGTCGGTCGTCGAGCTTACCGCCTCCTCAACGTGGACCTCCAGCACCAGATGGATGCCGCCCTTCAGGTCCAGTCCCAGGTGGATACGGTCCAGGATCGACTGCTTCAGGCTACCGTGCGGTATCCCGATGAAGCCGAAGACGAAGACCAACAACACCGCAACAATAAATACTGCCTTACCCTTCAGATTCTTGCCCATTCTTCCGCCTGCAATCTAAAAACAAATCTCGCCGAACCTCTGGTGGTTTGCGAACAAATCACGTCATCAAAAGTTGTCATCCTTCCGCCGTCAGGCGGGAGGACCTGCTTTTCAACAACCACCAATACTAACCATCAACATTCAGGTGCCCCATTCATCGCACCTTATCGCGATGGGTGGGATGTACAAACCTTGTTACACGTCATCTCAACCGCTCGAAGCATCAACCTCAACTTACGTCATCTCGACCGAAGGCCCGAAGGGCCGCAGCGGAGAGATCCCTGTATTTCGCCCCTTGCCTTCATTCCATCTATCAATCAAGCTACTTCTCTGACGAAACATCGTCTTCTCGTTAAGGGCACGGCTTCAGCCGTGCCGTAAATCTCTGAACCCGAACAGGGGCTTTAGCCCCTGAGGGCACACCAAACTACTTCTCCGCCGGCACATCGGTTGTCACTGCGGCAATGGCCTGCTTGGCAAACTCCAGCTTCACGCCGTCCGGCTGTACGCGCAGAACCAGAACATCGTCCTTTACGGAAACAATCGTTCCACGAATGCCTCCATTAGTGGTCACGCGATCGCCTGTCTTCAACGCCGCCAGCATCTGCTGCCACTTCTTTTGCTTCCTCTGGTTCGGCACAATCATCAAAACATAAAGTGCAATAAAAAACAGGATCGGGAGTGCCAATCCACTTAAAGTACCCATATTGAATCCCCCGGCCCGCTCTGCAGCCACATTGCCAGCATCAAAATCTCAGACTCCATCTCACCTTTTCAACGAATTGCGACCCGCGCAGCCGGACAGCAGAAACACATGTCCGTCAAAAGATGCGCTCTAAAAATGGCGCACTGCGGCGATCAGCCTTAAAAGGGTGCCTAGCCCCTAAGCATCGCGTAACCATACCCCCCAAGTCAAGGGAACAAGGATCAGGAGTCAAGGAACAGGGAACAGGGAACAGGGAACAGAACAAATCTAAACCCACGTCATCTCGACCCCCTCAACCCAAAGCGCCAACGGCGCGACAATATACCAGCCTGGGGCGAAGCCCCAGGTACGCAGAGTTACTGGGAACTGATGGCTGAAGGCCCGACTCATCTTCGTTGCACTTCACCTCCCAATCCACGTCATCTCGACCGAAGGCGCGCAGCGCCGCAGCGGAGAGATCCCTGTATTTGCCTTTGCATTTCATCCCTACTTGCTTTTCTATTCCGCAGCGCAGGAATCTGCTTCTGCCTCATTAAATCCACGGGTTTACCCGTACCGCAAAATGTCCGACAATGGATGCGGCTTTAGCCGCTGAGGCACGGTCTTCGCCTGCAGATGCTCAGCCGCATCGGCCCATCGCAAAACCAATCTGTCTATTAGGGAGACTCTGATTAAGTCTCGAGCATTCCCTCGGCGGCTAAAGCCGCATTGAATCCAGGCGGTTCGCGGCACGACTGAAGCCGTGCCCCTAACAAAGCAGGATTTAATCAGAGGTTTCTCAGAAACTTGTTGCACCATCTACGCGGGAGCGCGGCGTTGTGAGAGAACTTGCAGCCATTGCATTGGGATCAAACCTTGACTCATCCTTCGGTGATCGCGAAGCCAACCTGCGCGAGGCCATACGCCGCCTTGGCGAGCTGGGCGACGTTGCCGCCATCTCTTCCTTTTACGATACCGAGCCCGTAAGCTACGTCTCGCAGCCGCGTTTTCTCAATGCCGCGCTGCTGCTGGCCACTCACCTGACGCCCGAAGATCTAATGGACCATCTGCTCCAGATTGAGCACGCTATGGGCAGAAAGCGCACCGTCCTCAAAGGCCCGCGCATCATCGACCTCGATCTCCTGCTCTACGGCGATGCCGTCCTCTCCACCGCGCAACTCACCCTGCCTCACCCAGAGATGCATCTGCGCCGCTTTGTGCTCGAACCTCTCGCAGAGATCGCCCCCAACCTGAAACACCCCACACTAGGAAAAACTGTTAGCGAGATGTTGCAGGCGTTATAGCAAATAGCCTTCTCCCGGCGCGCTTGTCTTCAATCTATCTCTCGAAAACTTGTTAACCCATCGCCTCTCTGAAACGTTCTATTGGGTGAAGGCATCGTTGCTGCCGGAAAGAGGAAATGTATGGAAAATGCTTTGGGTCCCATAGTCGTGTTCTCTACGATTGCATGGATTGCGTGGTTAACTTTTAGTTCGATTCGCCGGTATAAGATCGCGAAGCTTCAGGCAGGCGTGCAGATGAAGCTGCTGGAGAAGATTGACTCCAGCCAGTCGCTCCTTACCTATGTGGAGACAGAGCCGGGACGGAACTTTCTTAGCTCGCTCGCCGTAGAACAGGCACAGAAGATGATGCCCTACAAAAGCATTTTGAGCGGCGTGTATGCCGGAATCATCCTGATCGCACTGGGAATCGCCCTTGTGCTGCTGCGCTCCGTTGCCGGAGATGCCGCTCAGGCCTGCAGATTTTTCGGCACCCTTTCGATTGCACTCGGTATTGGATTTGAGATTGCCTCTGTCGTCACCTATTTTCTTTCGCAATCTTTTGGTCTGGTAAACAGAGATGGGCGCGCCTGACGAGGCCTGCATGACGGTGTACAAAACAGGTATCGTCGCAGCGAGACTCACCTTGCCTGGCGAGGAAGATGCTGCGATCACTGAGCAGGAGTTTCAGGCGCTGTATGACGCCACCTCGCGCTCTATCCTGGCCTACCTCATCGGCATGACTGGACACAGAGATATTGCGGAGGACCTGCTGCAGGAGACATATTGCCGCTTTCTGGTACGCCAGCCGGCGGCAATGGAAGCAGAAGAGACACGCCGGTATCTCTTTCGTATCGCTACCAATCTGTTGCGCGATCGCTGGCGCAAAGGAATCGACTGGCAGGAGCCGGTAAGCGATACGGCAACAACTTCGCCCGATATGAACAGCCGGATTGATGTGCAGCGAACGATGCAGGCGCTAAAACCGCGAGAGCGGGAGCTGCTTTGGCTGGCGTATGTCGAAGGCATGAACCATACTGAGATCGCAGAGACAATAGGTATTACCAGCATGAGCGTGCGTCTCCTGTTGTTTCGAGCACGCCGAAAGGCGGCTGCTCTGCTACGGCCCACTTGCGATCCAGAGAGGAGCGAAGAGCATGAAACAGATTCGCTGTGAACGAGAACGGGAAGTAGCAGCCTCTCTGCGAACAGGGCTGTGGACGCCGGAGCTTGGCAGCCATCTCCACAGTTGCACGATCTGCGCTGAAACGGCAGCGATCTCGAAGTTTCTGCTTGCGCACGCCGATGCTCTGAAGCAAGCAACCGGGCCTGCGCCCGCTGGCCTGGTCTGGCGCCGTGCCCAGATGCAAAAGCAGGAGATCGCCCTAAAACGAGCGCTACGCCCGCTGCTCTTCATGCGAGCTTTAGGCTTTGCCTGTGCGGCCTTTGTGGCAATCTGGCTGTTGCACAGCAGTTGGAGCTTCAGCGATGCAGGGTTTGCCTTTCACTTGAGCCCGATACCGATAAGAGAGATGCTCGCCGGAACTGGAATTACCCTGTTCCTCATCGCAGCCGGAGCATGGTTCCTTCGTGACAGCGGAAAACAAGCAAACAGCACCGCAACTTTCACATAAAGACGACTAGCTGCTGCCCTATCGCCCGTCGTCATTCTGAGCGAAGCGAAGAACCCCCGCATTTGTACTTCATGCCCAACCCTTCATTATCTCGAACGGGCTCAGCATCAACTCAACTGACGTCATCTCGACCAAAGGCGCACAGCGCCGAAGCGGAGAGACCCTGTATTTGTCTTTTGCATTGTCATCCTTCTGCCGCAGGCAGGAGGACCTGCTTTTGAACTGTTCGTCCCATACAAACGACCGGGTGCCCATGGATAACTTCTGAACGAAGCGAAGAACCCCACACTGGCATCCGCCCGCACAACCGGCTACCATTGAATTTTTCAAGGAGACCCATGCCGTCAACGGAGACCCAGAACCTGCTGCTTGCCGCCGCCGCAGCCTGCGAAGACAAAAAAGCTGAGGACATTCGTATCCTCGCCCTCGATCCTGCCGAAAGCGGCCTCGCCGACTACTTCCTCATCACCAACGGCACCAACGATCGCCAGAACCTCGCCATTGCAGACGAGGTCGAACTGCGCCTCAAACGTAACTTCGGTGTCTATCCCAACTCTGTCGAAGGCCGCCGTCAAGCTGAGTGGATCCTGATGGATTACGTCGATTTCATCGTCCACATCTTCTCTGCGGAAAAGCGCGCCTTCTATGGCCTCGAACGCCTGCGCAAAACCGCAACCACCCTCAGCATCGCCGACCTCAACGCCGAGCTTAAAAAAGCCATCTCCAGCGCCCGCGCAAAGTCTCCCCAAAAAGCGGCAGCAAAGAAGGCTCCCGCAAAAAAGACGCCGAAGACCGCCGCAAAGCGCGCAACCAAAGCCCCGGCAAAGGCTTCCGGAAAGCCTGCGAAAAAAACCGCAAAGAAAGCCTCTACCAAAAAGAGGCCCATCAGATAACGAATCAGCTACTGAGTACGCCATCTCGACCGAACGCAGCATCAACTCAACCTGACGCCATCTCGACCCGGGGCTCAGCCCACCCTTACCGCACGTCATCTCGACCGAAGGCCCGAAGGGCCGCAGTGGAGAGATCCCTGTATTTCTTTCAAAGTTGTCATCCTTCCGCCATAGGCGGGAGGACCTGCTTTTGCTTTTGAACTGTTCCTCCCGCACAAACGCTCGGGTGCATCCATGCCGCAGTCTCATCGCGCATTGAGTGGTATGGACAAACTTCACCTTGCCTCAATCAATAAGCGCCAACGGCGCGACTAATACCAGCCTGGGGCGATAGCCCCAGGTAAACGACGCAACAAGGCCAGAGGGCTGAAAGCCCGACTCATCTTCGTTGCACTTCCCCTCCCAACCTACGTCATCTCGACCGAAGGCACGGGGTCCCCGACGAGCGCACTTGCTCGTTGGGGTGCAAGGCGCGTAGCGCCGCAGTGGAGAGATCCCTGTATTTCAACCCCAAACCACCGTAAAGGCTCAGCGCCACCATTCTGCCAGAGAAAATAGAATTTCATTAGTGTTACACTGGCCGCCTTCACGATCTCATCGAGGAGCGCAATCCATGAAACTGTCTCGCCGCAATCTGGTTATCGGTGCCGCTTCCGCAATGGCAGCCGGCGCATTGCCGCTTCATGCGGCGCCCACGCAACAGCCGTATGTCGATAGCCGCGCTGCCTGGATGCAGGACCCTCGCTATTGCTGGGGCGTGATGACCCACTATCTCGCGGACTGGCAGGCAAAAGTTAACAATCTGACGATGACGCCCGATCAGTGGAACAAAATGATCGATGGCTTCGATGTCGAGGGCATGGCACGGCGCCTGGAGTCCGTCGGCGCGGGACATTACCAGATCAGCATCGGCCAGAACTCCGGCTACTATCTCGCTCCGAACCCGGCTTATGACCGAATTACCGGCATCCGTCCCAGTAAATGTTCCCGGCGCGATCTGGTTGCCGACCTTTACGAGCCTCTGCGCAAACGGGACATCAAGCTGATGGTCTATCTGCCCTCCGGCGCGCCCAATGGCGACAAGGCCGCAGTCAATGCACTGGAGTGGCAAAACGGTCCTTATCCCAACCGGAATTTTCAGATCAAATGGCAACAGGTAATCGCGGAGTGGTCACGCCGCTGGGGCAGCAAGGTCGTTGGCTGGTGGTTTGATGGATGTTACTTTCCCAACTCCATGTACCGCTCCACCAGCGCGCCTAACTTCGCCAGCTTCGCCGCTGCCGCACGTGCGGGCAATTCCGCCTCAAGCGTCGCGTTCAATCCCGGTGTCGTTTACCGGATGCTCTCCCTCACTCCCGATCAGGACTTTATCGCCGGGGAGATCGATAAGCCGGACAGAGTCACCTTCGGGCGCCCCAACAACGGTCGCGTCGACGGCACGCAGATTCACATGCTTAGCTTTCTGGGCGAACACTGGGGCTACGGCAAACCGCGCTTCACCGCCGATCAGGTTGTCGCCTATACGCAAAACATCCGGGACCATGGTGGCTCGGTCACATGGGATGTTCCAGTCGAGCTCGACGGAACCATCGCGCAACCGTTCCTCGATCAGCTTGCTGCGCTGGGCAAAGCCTTTCCACGAAAACCATAACGCTTGGGTGCCTCCATCTATGCGCAGCCTTATGCGCAGGGATGGAAACGAAAGCTCTCAACCCTATGTCATCCTTTCGTTGTGCTCAGCTACGGTGGTCTCCACCGCAGGATGAACGGGTGGCGCACGCTCGCAGAGAGATGACACTTCCGTCTTCCCCTTCATGGATCATTCTGTAAACCGACTGGTCAGTCGGTTATTATTAATGCATGACGCCGCGACCCGATGTAAGCGCTGAGCGCAAAGACCAGATTCTTAACACTGCCGAAGATGTGTTTGCTGAGCGTGGCTTTGATGAAGCGCGCATGGACGATATTGCCGAGCGCTCCGGGCTGAGCAAGGGTGCCATCTATTGGTACTTCAAAAAGAAGGACGACATTATTGCCGCGCTTCTGGACCGTGTATTCCGGCGCAACATCGAGTCGATGCGCGCGGAGGCAGCACGCGGGGGCAGCGTGCTTGAACGGCTGGCGGCAATGGGCGAGCAGACCTCGCGCGACTATGAGTCGATGTCGCGGCTGATGCCGATTGCACTGGAGTTTTATGCCGTCGCGCTGCGGCAGCGGAAGGTGCGCAAACATCTTGCCGCCATGTACGACGAGATTCTGGCCATTCTTGTTCCGCTGATTGAAGAAGGCATTCGCACCGGGGAACTTGATGATGATGTGGACCCTCGCCAGTCGGCAACGCTGCTGTTGGGTATCTACGAAGGGCTGGGGCTGGTGTGGGCGATCTCGCCCAAAACAGTTGACTGGAAAACGCTGGGGCCGCAGGCGGCGCAGATGCTCTGCGATGGGCTGAAGCGCCGAGGGCAGGCGAAAAAAAGATAAGGAGGACGGAATGCGCTATGCGAACGAGCTGAAGATACTTATCGCAGGTGGAGGAATTGCGGGCCTGACGATTGCCGCGACGCTGGAGCAGCGCGGAATGCGCGCCGAGATTGTGGAGCGAGCGAAGAACTACGGCGGCGTTGGTTATGTTCTGGGAGTGTGGCCTGCGGGACTGAATGTGCTGAACAGTCTGGGCCTGCGCTCGGAGCTGGAACGCATCGGAGTTCGTCCGGGAATGTACTATGCGACCCGGCCCAATGGAGACGCCCTGATTCAGGCGCGGTTCGGAGAGTTCTCTGCGCAGTATGGCGACAATTTTTATCTGGGCCGCGCAGAGTTGATCGATGTGCTGCGTAACGCTGTGGCAAGTCCGATTCATTTTGGCCGCTTCATTACAGGCCTGCGCCAGTCGGAGCAGAGTGTCGCCGTGACCTTCAACGATGGCACAACCGCGGAGTACGATGCGGTGATTGGAGCAGACGGCTTGCGGTCGGAGACGCGGCGGCTGACATTCGGAGAGGTGCCGCTTACGTATCACGGCGTCACCGGATGGGCGTTCTGGACGGGCATCGATATAGGCAGCGAAACACGCGAGATCTATGGGCCAGGGCGATTTATGGGCTTCTATCCTTCGCGGGAGCGGCC
>DASRSR010000003.1:0-11848 GCA_035656355.1 Edaphobacter sp. | reverse complement strand
TAAACCTCAAAGGTAGTGACATCCACCATCTTTGAGACATATCGTGGCCACAGGATTACATGCACAAACAGACTTGGAATCAGCGTTCCCAGCGCCACTCCATAGATTCCAATAAAGTGCGCCAGAATCATACTCAGTGTCAGGTTTGTGATCGCCTCGCCAATAGCCCATTTCGCAATAGTTTTGTGCTTTTCCGTACCATAAGCAATCGCGCCAGCCGGGTTATTCGAAAGCGAAAACACCAGTGCCGACGCCAGAATTACCAGCACCGTTCCTGAAGTCTGCGAATACTGCGGCCCCATCCACAGACCGATAAAACTATGTCCGCGCACTAGCAGAGTTACAAGGATCGGCAGCGAGATGGCCATAGTTGCCCGCGTACCGTTGTAATATAACGACCGCAGGCTGCTCAAATCACCTGCCGCCTCGTACGTGCTCGCAGCCGGCACAAATGTCATTGTCATCGAGCCGACTACTTGATCCGTATAGCGGCACAGTGAGTTACCGATGGAGTAAAACGTAACCGCCGCCGCCGAGACGAACGCGCCTACAACCAGGTTGTCGGTCTGGTAGACCAATTGAATCGCCACTGTGATCAGGAAAGCATATACGCTGTACGACCAGATCTTACGCAGCACATCCATCTTCGGCTTCTTCAGCCGGATCTCAAGCTCAGGATAGATTTTGCGCGCAATAATCGCCAGCAGCACATTGCCTATTACCGCGGACGCAAGTTCACAAAATGCGATAGCGACGATGCCGTGTCCCGCGAGCAGCACTGCGACTACTCCGCCGACGCGCACCGCCAATTGAATCAGCGTGATGTAACTTTGCAGATCGTAGCGGTTCAGCGCCGAGAGAATGCCGCCCAACACGCCTAGCGACATGCCAATCGCCGTAGTCAGGCCAATCACTAATATCGCTTCCCGCGCGTCTTTCGCAAGGTCCGCCGGAACCTTAAATAGAATCGGAAATAGCGCTGCCAGAATGCCGCTGAGCAACAACACAAGCGCGCTAATCATTAACCGCACCCACAATGCTGCGGAGATAATTTCCGACGCTCCTTTGTGGTCCTCCTGCGTGTGTCCCTTGGAGACGAAGCGCAGCACCGAGCTGCGCATTCCCAGGTCGAGCAGCGTCAGGTAATTTACTGAAGATATCGCCAGCACCCACACACCATAGGCAACATTGCCCAGATGGTGAACCACGAAGGGCGCCAGGAAAAACCCGGCTGCCAAAGTAGCTCCGGTTGCGAACCAGTTGGACACGACGCTACGGGCAATGTGCCACAAACGCAACTGCAAGCTGAATTCTCCTCTTTCTGAATCTTGTCGTAAGCATACGCACACTCGGATTTCGGTCCTTCTTTATAAGAAGTGCCCCGAATTGCTCCGATTTTCTCTTTTCGGAGCTTGGATGCGTGCAAGTTGATGGTAGCAGCGTTGCGTTTCAAGACCGATAGAAACCGTTCCTTGTAATCAGCAAGCTCTACCACTTTGGTGTCAATACATTTTGTTCTTCATTCCATCCCATGACGTATCATCGAAAAGCGCCCACCTGTAAGCCATGAGATTGCTCTTCTGGATCAGCTTCGCACTCACAGCCTACGCATACTTCGGCTATGCCTTCTGGCTCTGGCTCTATGCCCGATGGTGCAGCATTCCTGTCCTGAAACATCCAATTACTCCTTCAGTCTCCATCATCATTGCGGCTCGTAACGAAGAGGCCAATCTTCCCATCAAACTTGCAAACCTTCGGTCACTCGACTATCCGAAAGACCAGCTTCAAATTGTCATTGCCTCGGACGGCTCCACCGACAGCACAGCCGAGATCCTGCAGGAAAACGACCCTTTTGTCCTTCCCGTCATCCTTGAGCAATCTGGTGGAAAGGCGATCGCGCTTAACGAAGCGGTCAAAAACTCTACCGGAGACATCCTGCTCTTTCTCGATGCCCGGCAGACTGTCGATCCCAACATTGTTTCTGAGCTGGTTTCCTGCTTCTCCGATCCCGATGTAGGCGCAGTCAGCGGCGAGCTACTGCTTGAAACTGCCGATGGGATACCCGCAGGCGACGCTCTCGGCATCTATTGGAAAATTGAGAAGATTGTTCGCAAACTTGAATCGGCAACTGGTTCCGTCGTTGGAGTCACGGGTGCAATCTACGCCATCCGTCGCGAATTCTATACGCCAATCCCCGCAGGCACTCTCCTCGATGATGTCTTCGTCCCTATGAATGTGGCGCGTCACGGAAAGCGCGTCCTCTTTCAGCCCACAGCCATTGCCCGCGACCGTCTCTTCAGCGAAAAAGGCAAGGAATTCTCGCGCAAGGTCCGCACACTTACCGGGAACTATCAGCTTCTGCGTCTGGCCCCTTGGCTGCTTTCTTCTGAGAACCCTCTGCTCTTTCGCTTCATAAGTCACAAACTCATGCGGCTCTTCGTTCCGCTGTTTCTGGCAGTTATGCTAATCACCTCGGCCCTGGCAGGCAGTATCTTCTATACCGCACTCTTCCTTCTGCAGGCTGTCTTTTATTTCTTTGCCATTTTGGGAATGCTCTTGCCATCTTCCAAAAGCTTCAAACCTGTCGCCATTGCCAGTACTTTCGTTATGTTAAATGCAGCTGCGGCTATGGCATTCTACAATTTCCTTGTGGGCAGAAATAAGGTTTGGGCCCGCTGATCTGGCTTGCATAGCGTCTTATTCTGAGAGGGCTTTCCTTGGGCACAGGGTTAGGACATTTCATTCCGCTCATCGCTTACCTGGGATTCTGGGTTGCGACCCTCTGCTCTCTGTTCGGCCGGCCTCTCTGGGGCTTTTATTATCTGCTGCCCTTTTTGCCCTACCGCACTTTGCGTGATCACTTTCTCGATCTTCCGCTGGGCAGCAACGTCCTCACCATTCTGGTCCTCGCAATCGTCGTCGGCGCTATTCTGCATGGCAAACGCCTTCCCAAATCGAAGATTTACCTTATCTGGCTGGTCTTCGGCATCTATATGTATTTCTCCATGTGGCTGGGCACTGCTCTGGGAAATGCCCCGGCGCCTCTCTGGATTAATGACATCAACTTCGCTACCTGGAAGGATTACATGCTTCTCCCGCTGGTTTTCGTTGCCGGCGGCATGGTCATCGAAGATCGTAAAGCAGTCCGGACTGTCATTCTGATTGCCGGCATCGCTCTCCTATTCATTGATCGCAGCGCCTTGAGTGACAGCATGTCTCGGTCCTGGGCTACGTTCGACGAAAGTAAACGCGACGGAGGTCCACTGGGCTTTGCCGGATCTAATGGCCTGGCTGCATTTCTCGCCCAGTTCGCTCTCTTTTTCTGGGGTTTCGGACAATTTCTGAAGCGGAAAAAGGCCAAGCTCTTTTGTTATGCGCTGGTCGGGATCACTCTCTTTGCGACCATGTACACCTTCTCTCGCGCTTCCTACCTTGCAGTCGTTGCCGGCGTCATCGTGCTCGGCATCTTTAAAGATCGCAAGATGCTTGTTGTCGCGGCAGTCTTCCTGGCTACATGGCAAGCTATCGTGCCTACCGCCGTTACCCAACGCGTGCAGATGACCAAAGACTCCAATGGCCAACTCGAAGCCTCCGCACAGGAGCGGGTTGATCTCTGGGAGGCCGCCAAGAAAAAGTTCTATAACGAGCCGATTTTAGGTGTGGGTTACGCAACCTTCCAATATGGGCAGCACACCGACAATCTGAAGGACACGCATAACTGGTTCGTTAAGGTGCTGGTTGAAACCGGCATCATCGGTGGTCTTTTGGCGATTGCCCTCCTCCAGCAGATGCTGGCTCTAGCTTATCGCCTCTTCCGCCGAGCCAAAGACCCGCTCTATCAAGGGCTCGGTTTTGGATTATTTCTCGCCATCATCGCCAATATCCTCCTCAACTGCTTTGGCGATCGATGGACTTATCTGGAGATCAATGGCCTTCTTTGGGCACTAGTAGGAACAGCAGTAGCATCGCAATACATCCAGGCTCCGGAAACGGTCACGGAAACCGCTGAACCGGATGCTGTCGCTGCGGTAAACCCTTATATGGCTTATCGTCCAAAGTCTTTACACGAAGTCTCACGCTGAAACCTCTTCTCCAACTTTTGACGCGGAATTTACCTCTAACGGAAGGTGAGTACCGTGACGAAAGACTTGTCCGAACCCAAATCGCTAAAAAAACGAGTACGCTGGCTCTTCAGCATCCTCGGCCCGGGAATTATCACCGGTGCAGCAGACGATGACCCCTCCGGTATCGCTACCTATTCGCAAACTGGAGCGCAGTTTGGATTCGGGCAGCTTTGGACTGCGCTTTACCAGATACCGCTCTTACTGGCTGTACAGGAGACCTGCGGCCGTATCGGCGCGGTAACTGGAAAGGGACTCGCTGGCGTTATCAAGAAGCACTACACCCGCAAAATTCTCATTGGCGTCGTATTCCTGGTCGCCGCAGCTAACACAATCAATATCGGAGCTGATATCGGCGCAGTTGCTGCGGCGGTAAGACTTATTGTGAATGTGCCGTTCTGGCTTGTGGCTTTGGCAACGACGTTGCTCCTCCTCCTCACCGAGATATTTATCAACTATCAGACTTACGCCAAAGTACTAAAGTGGCTTGCGCTTGCGCTCTTCTCCTACCCCGCGACGGCCCTCATCGTACATCAGCCTTGGAAAGAGATTTTTTACGCAACCTTCGTTCCTCATATCGAACCCACGTTTGCCTTCTTCTTCATCATTACCGGAGTCTTCGGAACGTCTATTTCGCCCTACATGTTTTTCTGGCAGGCATCCGAAGAAGTGGAAGAGCAGCGTGCCATGAAGTTACGCTGCAATAAAGACGGTCAGCCTCGTCTGCCATTCCGGTTCATTCGCAATATGCGGATCGACACCCTGATCGGAATGATCTCCGCTGAATTGGCCCAGTGGTTCATCATCATCACAACCGCAACCGTACTGTTCAAGCATGGAACGACAACTATCAATACAGCGGCCGATGCCGCCAAGGCGCTTGAGCCATTGGTTCGTTCATTCCCCAACTCTGGGGAGATTGCCAAAGGTATCTTCGCCATCGGAATTATCGGTTTGGGACTGCTTACCATCCCGGTCCTTGCTGGTTCAGCCGCATACGCCATGTCAGAAGCATTTGGATGGAAGGAAGGGCTTTCAAAAAAACTTCGACACGCTCGCGCCTTTTATGGCGTCATCGCAGCGGCGATGCTTATTGGTCTGTTACTTAACTTCGTCGGAATCGACCCGATGAAAGGACTGGTATTCACTGCTGTATTCAATGGAATCGCGGCAGTTCCGCTGCTGTTTCTGATTGCGAAAATCAATTCCAACGAAAAAATATTGGGTACGAACCGTGGCGGAGCATTCTCACGCATCTTCGTCTGGGTTACCTTCTGCGTAATGGGAATGTCAGCGATTGCACTGCTTTACACAATGGCCTTCAGGCATTCGACACCATGAAATCGGACCCCTGCTTCACTCTGAGTGGCTAGAAAACTGTGCTCTGCAGCCATGCATCCTACCTGATGATTAGGGGGTGTTTGTGCAGAACGCATCCGATGTATTGATAGATCGTCTGATTGAGTGGGGAGTCGATACGATCTTCGGCATTCCTGGTGATGGTATTAATGGCGTCTTTGAAGCGCTGCGCAAGCAGAAAGATAAGATTCGCTTCATCCATGTGCGGCACGAAGAGGCCGCCGCCTTCATGGCCTGCGCTTATGCAAAGTTCACCGGTAGAATTGGCGTTTGCATCGCCACCTCGGGGCCTGGAGGAATCCATCTGCTGAATGGCCTCTACGATGCAAAGATGGACGGGGTTCCCGTTCTCGCCATCACCGGCATGCAGCACAGCGATCTGATCGGCACATTTACCCAGCAGGACGTTGCCCTCGACAAGTTATTTATCGATGTCGCCGTATATAACGAGCGAGTCATGAGCGGCGCTCATATGGAAAGCGTCGCCGATCTCGCCATTCGTACCGCACTTGTCAGTCGTGGAGTCTCTCACATCACCATCCCTGTTGACATTCAGGTCCAGGAGATGAAGAAGGGCCGCTCCGAGCGCAATCCTGTTGATCACACCAATGCCGTGCCCGCGTTCTCCGAGCACCTTCCGCCGCGAGTCGATCTTGAACACGCTGCCGATGTCCTCAACCGTGGCCGCAAAATCGCCATTCTCGCCGGCCAGGGTGCTCTGCATGCAACCGATGAGCTGGAACAGGTCGCAGAAATCCTTGGTGCGCCCATTATCAAAGCACTGCTGGGCAAGGCAGCCGTGCCCGACGACAGCCCTTACACAACCGGCGGCATCGGCCTGCTCGGTACCGAACCATCTCAGGACGCACTCGAAGACTGCGACACATTATTCATCATTGGTTCCTCTTTTCCTTACATCGAATTTTTGCCTAAACCCGGCTCGGTCAAATGTGTACAAATCGAATTGAACTCGCAGCGAATCAGTCTGCGTTATCCCGCGGACGTTGGTCTCGTCGGCGACACTAAAGTTTGTCTGCGCGCTCTCATTCCCATGCTCAAACCTCATCGCAAGAGCTTTTTGGAGAAAGCTCAGAAGGCCAAAGCCGCATGGCAGAAGCTCATGGAAGAGCGTGGCACACGCAATGACAAACCCATGAAACCGCAGGTTGTCGGCTGGGAACTCGGCAAGCGTATCCCCCCCAACGCCATCGTTACCTCCGACTCCGGGACCATTACCACCTGGTGGGCGCGCTTCGTTCCCGCACTGCGCGGACAAAAACATAGCTGCTCCGGCAATCTTGCTACCATGGCCTGCGGACTTCCGTATGCCATCGCCGCCGCCGTTGCTTACCCAGATCGTCCCGTCTTTTGCATCATCGGCGACGGCGGCGTCAGTATGTTGATGGGCGAACTGATTACGGCAGCCGCATACAAGCTCAACATCAAGATCCTTGTAATCAAGAACAACACGCTGGGCCAGATCAAATGGGAGCAGATGGTCTTTCTCGGAAATCCCGAGTACGCCTGCGATCTCTTCCCCGTTGATTTCACAGCAATTGCACGCGGATGCGGCCTCGAGGCTGTTCACATCGAAGATGCATCGCAGTGTGGAGCACAACTGGATTCCGTAGTCAGCAAACCAGGACCTGTGCTCATCGAAGCAGTCGTCGATCAGTTCACGCCGCCTATGCCCGCAAAGATCAAAGCCTCGCAGGCAGCAAAGCTGGGAGAAGCTCTGCTACGCGGCGAACCGAATCGTTCAAAGATCGTCGTCACCACGATGCACGACAAAGTGCGCGAGATGGTCTAGCTACACTGCGTTCTCAGCTAAGGACTTCATGAGGTACTCCGGCGATAGAATTCGCTCCGTCAATTTCTCTGCCTTTACTGTGCCCACGGACGCGCCCGAAGCAGACGGAACATTCGCCTGGAACTCCACGACTTTGGTCCTTGTTGAGATTTCAGCAGCCAACGAGGCCGGCGTTGGCTACACATACGGCAATGGCGCTGTCGCAAGCTTCGGTCATCATCTCGCCCAAACTTGCGTTCTCAACCAATCTCCCTTCGATATTCCAATGCTCCATGCCTCAATGCTGCGCGCCGTGCGCAACGACGGCAGCCGCGGCATCGCCGCAATGGCTATCTCCGCACTCGATATCGCACTCTGGGACCTTAAGGCGCGCCTTCTCGAAACTTCTGTTACGCAATTACTTGGGCGCGCGCAGGCAAGCATCCCCGTCTATGGAAGCGGCGGCTTCACGTCATACACCAACGCGCAACTGACAAAGCAGTTTTCCGGGTGGGCCGCTCAGGGAATCGGCATGATGAAGATGAAAGTTGGCAGCGACTCCTCCACCGATCCCGCCCGTGTCAAAGCCGCGCGCAAAGCCATCGGAAGCTCCAATCAGCTCTTCGTCGATGCCAATGGCGCATATACAGGGAAACAAGCTCTCGCTCTCGCCGACATCTTCGCCGAGCAGTCTGTTACCTGGTTCGAAGAGCCCGTCAGCTCCGACCATCTCGAAACTCTTCATCTCATTCGCGAGCGTGCACCCGCTGGTATGGCCATCGCCGCAGGCGAATACGGCTACGACTCCTTCTATTTCCGCCGAATGCTTCAGGCCGGTGCCGTCGATGTCCTTCAGCTCGATGCAACTCGCTGCTGCGGCTTCACCGGATTTCTTGAAGGCGCCGCCATCGCTGCGAGTTTTGGCACTCCGCTTTCCGCGCATTGTGCCCCAACCCTGCATATGCACGTCGGTTGTGCTGTTCCAACTCTTAAGCACATCGAGTACTTCCACGATCATGTACGCATTGAGCAGATGCTCTTCGATGGATTCATTGCTCAGAAAAACGGTTCACTCACGCCCGATTCTTCGCGTTCTGGCCTCGGCCTGACGCTCAAACGAAAAGACGCTGAACGATACGCCGCATAGCAACTGCACAGGAGTGATACTTTGCCCTTTATCCTGACAGAGGAACTCGAAGACATCGCTCGGCACAGCCTTCCCGCTCCCGCCGGTAAAATCGCTGTCAGTGCGTTGAAGCACATCCGCGAAGGCCGCTTCCAGCGCAGCCTCTGTCTCGTCGTCGCGACAACCAGCATCGCCAGTGGCCTTGAAGTCTCCTACGAGCATTACAAAGGGAGTTACAGCAACCCAGTAATGTACACGCCCGTTGTCCTCAGCGGAGCGCTCGCCGTCTCCGGCTTCATGGGCTTCTTCAGCCGCCACGCTGCGAAAACCATTCTCCGCACTGTCAGCATCGTCACCCTCATCGATGGAATCATCGGCTTTGGTTTCCACATTCGCGGCATCGCACGTAAACCCGGCGGCTGGCGGCTTCCCATCACGAATATTGTGATGGGGCCTCCCATCTTTGCGCCTTTGCTCTTCGGTACAAGCGCTTACCTTGGTTTGCTTGCATCTTATCTCCGTCGCGAAGAAGATATCGGCGGCACTCTGGGCGACAGCCGCATCATCCTTGATCGCCTCGCTTTCCGCAAACCAGGCTGGCGGCTCAACCTCAGTCACGGACATTTTCAGAAGCATCTCTCCGCTGTCACATTGGCATGGGCATTCTTTAGCGGGTTTGAAGCTCTCTACTCACACTACAAAACCAACTTCCGCTACAAAGCGCAATGGACTCCTGTACTTCTAACGCCGCTTCTCATGGCCGCTTCCGCCGCCGCCATCAAGAGCCGCAAAGCCGCCAATACACTTCTGCCCGCTTCTTCGGCGCTCGCACTCGCCAACGGCGCAGTAGGCTTTTTCTATCATGCACGCGGCATTCTGCGGCGCCCCGGAACAACAAAGAAGCCGCTCTACAACATCATCTACGGTCCGCCGATCTTCGCCCCCCTGCTCTTCGCTGCCTGCGGATTCCTCGGCATCATGGCAGGCCTGCTTCGGAGGGAGACAAAATGACGACATCCAAAACTCTCCGCCCATTCGACAGCCTCACCGGCAAAGAACTTGAGCCTTCCCCGCAGCCGGGCTACTATCCCGGATACAGCACGCTTGGGCAACAGAACGCATGGGATGAAGCTACCCGCACAGTCGTTACTTCTCACGCCACCGACATCCCTCCCATTCGCTTCTTCTCCGAAGAAGAGGTGCGCATACTCAGCGCCGTCATCGCGCGCATTCTGCCGCAGGATGACCGCACCTTCGAGCGTCAGATACCTATCCTTCCCGTCATCGACCAGCGCCTCCATAAAAACGAGCTGAGTGGTTTTCGTTACGAAGACATGCCTTCCGACCGCGAAGCCTACCATCTTGGTATTAAAGCCATCGACGCAATGGCCCGGCGACGATTCCACGCTCACTTCGCCGATCTCACCATCCATCAGCAGGAGCTCATCCTTAAATCCATTCACGATGGTCATCCCAACCCTGACCATCCAGTGTGGAAACAGATGTCCTGCCATCGCTTCTGGGTGCTGCTGCTGGGCGACTGCGTTACTGCCTACTACTCTCATCCCTGGTCATGGGACGAGATCGGTTTCGGCGGCCCGGCCTATCCACGTGCCTATATGCGACTAGAAAACGGTCTGCCCGAACCATGGGAGGTTGACGAAAAGCTCTACAACTGGAACGCTCCCGCCGATAGCCTCTCTCAACTCGATCCCAAATTCGAGCCGCCCGACTACGGCGTGCTCCACAGGCAAAAGGAGACAGACTGAACAATGCCGCTCTTTGGCCCATTCAAAACGCCGGACGACGGCAAACACCATCTCGGCCCCATGCAGCGTATCACTACGCCGATGCAGAAATTCCCCGAAGGTGAAACCGTAGACTACTGCATCGTTGGTGTCGGTTCAGCCGGAGGTGTGCTTCTGCAACGCCTTGCTCGCGCCGGCTTCAAAGTCGTTGGCCTTGAGGCTGGGCCTTTCTGGGATACCGAGCGCGACTGGGTCAGCGACGAGCGCGGCTCGCACGAGCTTTACTGGAACGATCTGCGCATCACCGGCGGTAAACATCCGCTTGCGCTTGGCGACAACAACAGCGGCAAAGGCGTCGGCGGAGGCTCCGTTCACTGGGCTGCCTTCACTCCGCGTTTTCACCCGTCGGACTTTCATATTTATTCCAGTGACGGCGTCGGCGTCGACTGGCCCATGTCTTACTGGGATCTCAAGCCCTACTATGAACTGCTCGAGCGCGAACTCCCCGTCGCCGGGCCAGCCTGGTATCCCTGGGGCGATCCGCACGGCCATCCTTACGGTCCACACCCCCTGGGAGGAGTAGGCGATGTCCTCGTCCGCGGCTGCTCCCGCCTCGGAATCCGCACCGTCGCCGGAGGCCCGGTCGCAATCCTCTCCGCATCGCACGGAGACCGCCCCCACTGCATCTATCGCGGATTCTGCATTCAGGGCTGCAAAGTCGGCGCGAAAGCCAGCACCCTTATTACCCATGTTCCCGACGCTATCGCACACGGGGCTGAAATTCGTGCTCATTCCATGGCCTCTCGCATCACCCTCCGGGACGATGGTCGCGTCGATGGCGTCCTTTACTTTGATCGGGATGGCAACGAGCATTTTCAGCGCGCCCGCGTCGTTATCGTCGCCGGATACTCCATCGAAACACCGCGACTTTTGCTGAACTCCGCCTGTCCCGGCCACAGCCACGGTCTGGCAAACTCCAGCGGCACTCTTGGGCACTACCTGATGGCACAGGCCGGTAACGTCGTCGCAGGCTGGTTTCCTGATCTCGTCCGCATGTATAAAGCTCCTCCCGCTCACGCCCTCTCAGAAGACTTCTATGAGACCGACCCTAAACGCGACTTCGCCCGCGGCTTTGCCATCCAGACCGTCGCTCCCCTTCCCATTGCCTTCGCCAAACATATGATCGGAGCCACCGGCGCCTGGGGCTGGGGTATGCGCAGCGTCATGATGGAATACAACCACTGGGCGACTCTCGGCGTCCTCGGCGAAATCCTTCCCTGGGCCGACAATCGAGTCGAGCTTGCCGACGAGAAAGATCAATACGGCCTGCGCGTCGCCAAAGTCACCTTCAACCTTCACGACAACGATCAGAAGCTCATCCGCTTCGGTAAACAAAAAGTAATGGACGTTATGTACGCAGCAGGAGCGGAAAAAGTCGTACAGGAAGCTCGCTATGCTCATCTCGTCGGGGCCGCTCGCATGGGTAGCGACCCCTCTTCATCCGTGGTCGATAAGTTCGGACGCACCCACGACATCGCAAATCTCTTTATCTGCGATGGCAGCATTCTGCCCACGCAGGGTTCGGCCAATCCCGGTCTCACCATCCAGGCACTTGCCGCCCGCACCGCCGACTACCTCATCGATCAGGGCGACTCCATCTTCTTTACCAATCGCCGTAACCAGACCGAACCAAAGATCCGCTATA
>DASRSR010000002.1:0-18107 GCA_035656355.1 Edaphobacter sp. | reverse complement strand
TTTGCTTCTAGAATCTGCCTCGTCTTCAGTTCCTCCAACAAAGCATCGCGGTTTTCCACTTCCGCAAGTCTCCGTGATGCCTCGGCGCCAAATGCAATAATCTCCGCCAGCGTCTGCCCATATTTACGCTTCAACCGGTCGAGCGCTGCCAGCCGGTCTTCAATCTCTTCCAGTCGTCCCGGCGCGGCGTGGACGTTGTCGGCAAAATCACGCACCTCCGCATCGACATCTTCAATGGCAGCTTTCGCCGACGCCAACTGCTGCGCAGGCCCTTCAAACCTCGTATCGAAGCGCGCCAGCTCTTCTACATGCTTCAGCGCCGCACCCAATGCAGTCTCGGCAGAGTTCTCCGACTCATACAACAGCTCGTGAGCGCTCATCGCCGCGGTATACAACTTTTCTGCGTTGCTCAGCACCAGCTTCTCAGCCTCAAGCTGAACGTCTTCATCCTCTGCGTTGAGATTTGCCTGCTCAATCTCTTTACTCTGAAAGCGCCACAGATCGGCCATTCTCAGGCGGTCCTGCTCGTCTGACTGCAATTGCTCCAGCTTTTCCGTCGTGGCCTGCCACGCTGCAAACGCCGCTGCTACTGCATCCGTTGACACCCCGCCAAACCGGTCCAGCAACATTCGCTGTTGAGCCTGATCGAACGAGCTCAGCGTCTCTCCCTGCGAGTGGACCAGGGCAAGCTCCGGAGCAAGCTGCCGCAATACTCCCACCGTCGCTGGCTGATTGTTGACGAAGACACGTCCTTTGCCATTGGCGGCGATCTCACGTCGCAGCAGAATATGGTCGCCCTCTGCGTCAATACCATTTTCTTCAAGAATCGTTACCGCACCCGGCGTTGCTTCAAAGACGCAGCCGACAACTGCCTTCTCCGCTCCATGACGCACAACATCAGCCGAAGCCTTGCCGCCCAGCAGCAGTGCCAGCGCGTCAATCAGAATCGACTTCCCCGCCCCGGTCTCACCAGTCAACAGGTTTAGCCCATGGCCAAAGTTCGCGACCGCACGGTCGATCACAGCATAGTTTTCCGCGCGCAGTTCCAGCAGCATACAGAGGCCTCAGATGGTTGACGTACCGCGAGAATAGCAAACCTCGCGCTAAAGCTACATCTTTCCAGCGCATCATCTTTGCCAACACCCTGCACCACGGCAGATGCCTCCTGGCGCTCCCGCTGCGTCCAACATTCGCCTACGATTTACACTAACGGCTGGTGACCGAATAACTATGCTCTGGACCTTTGCTCTTGCACTCCTTCAGGAAGACATCTCCAACCCCGCACCTGCAGCAGCCAACGGCAGTGCGCTCATGGAGATGGTTCACAATAGCGGCCCCGTCGCTTTTACGGTGCTGGTCATCCTTTTACTCGCCAGCATCTTTTCCTGGGCCATCATGCTTTCCAAGTGGCGCAGCTTCAACCGCGCTCACACGCAGGGCCAGCGTTTTGTCCGCGCCTTCAGAAAATCCAGCCGGCTGAGCGAGATCGCTGCCGTCGCCGAACAGTTCCGGCCCAGCCCGCTGGTCGCTGTCTTCACTGAGATTCACGACGAGTATCAGCGTCAGAATGGCGGCCGCGGCCTTCCTCGTAACCCCGGTGCACTTGAGCGCGCTGCGCAGACCGCCTCCAGCGAAGCCCTCACCGTCATGGAAAGACACATGACGTGGCTCGCCACCATTGGTAACATCGCGGTGTTTATCGGGCTCTTCGGCACCGTGATGGGCATCATCGACGCTTTTCATGGCCTCGGCACAGCAGGTGCTGCCACGCTGCGCGCCGTTGCCCCCGGCATCTCCGAGGCTCTGATTACCACTGCCGCCGGTCTGGTCGTCGCCATTCCCGCCGTTATCGGCTACAACCAGCTCACCGCGCGTCTGCGGGAATTTGGTTCGCGCATGGACGACTTTGGCCGCGAATTGCTCAACGCCATTGAAAACGCCGCGCTGTTGACCCCATCCACTCCACCGCAGCAGCCACAACCTGAAGAGCCACGCCGGAGGACGTTCTAGCCAATGGCCTTCTCTGTAAAAGGTCGCACCCAGACAGCTCTGGCCGAGATCAACATCACTCCTCTGGTCGATGTTGTGCTTGTGCTCCTGCTCATCTTTATGCTGACTGCGCCCGTGCTTCAGTCCGGGGTTGTCGTCGCCATTCCCAAAACGCGGTCGGTAAATCAGCTTACGGAAGAGCGCATGGTGGTCACCATCGACAAAGACCAGAATGTCTATCTGCAGGACAAGCCGGTGAATGTGAACGATCTGCCCAACCTGCTGCGCAGCACAGGCAATGCTCCGGAGGCAAAACGCATTATCTATCTGCGCGCCGACGAGCGCGTCCCCTTTGGGGCTTTCGCCTCCGTGATGGATGCAGTCAAGCAGGCTGGCATCACCAACATCAGCATCGTCACCCAGCCGATCCAAAAGTGAGGACGCGGCCATAGCTACTCAGCTCCAATACAGCCGTGACACACGCACCGACGACAAGCTCGGCAGCAATCTCGTCGGTTCTCTTGTCCTGCACGGAATCGCCGCTGCGCTTATTCTCGGCGGAGCCTATCTCTTTCGCTCGCACCGTCCACCCTGGGGAGAAAACGCCTCCACTGCCGGCGCGATTCAGGCCACGATGGTCTCGTCTCTTCCGTTACCGCCTCGTCAGCGTCAGCTCGATACCGGCGTGTTGACCTCGGAAGCTCCAAGCCCTGCGCCTTTGATCGAAAAGGAAAAGACCACGCCTCCGCCTGACCTCAAAGAAGTTCCTATTCCAACCAAGGCGAAGCCGCCAAAGAAAGTTGCGCAGAAAGAGACTCCGCAGCCGCCCAAACATATCCAGCCGACACCGCCGCAGCCGAAGAAGGCCGCAACCGGCGAAACTGCGGGCATCCGTGTGGCCGAATCCACCATACCGCTGCGGAATGGAACCGCCAGCGTCAGTGTGCAGGACCGCACCTTCGGCGCTCGCTTTGCCTACTACGTCAATATCGTCAATCGCACTGTCGCGCAGAACTGGTACACGCAGGAAGCCGATCCGGTCGCCTCGAATGGCAAGCGCGTTACGCTCGTGTTCGACATTAATCGTGAGGGTGTGCCTTCCAATATCCGCATCGAAACCCGCAGCGGCTCGCCTACGCTCGATAGCTCAGCCGTCCGGGCGGTGCAGCGTGTAGAAGGGTTTGGCCCTCTGCCTCAGGGCGATCACATCACCGTGGAGTATTCGTTCGATTACCGCCGCCAATAATTGTTCTATGCGTTTAGAAACTTTTTGCGTCTACCATAGGAGAGAATGTTGAGCACAGTCCGCACCTCCAATCGTCCCCGCACGCGACTGCCCATCCTGCTGGCAGCCGCTTCGCTTCTGATGCTTTGTGTTCCTTCGCTGCGAGCACAGGATTGGTTCAAGACCGAAACTTCAAGCGGCGCCCCAACCATTCGCCTCGCTGCGGCTGATTTCAAGCCAGTCTCCAGCGACCCGCAGACTGCGCCGTTCAAACATACGTTCGATACGACGCTTTTCAACGATCTCACCAACGCCGGTATCTTCGATATGGTCTCCAAGAGCATGGCCCCGCAGGTTACGCCCGGCGCTCCCAATGAGATCAACCTGCAGCAGTGGTCTGCCGCTCCTGCTTCGGCAGCAATGGTGGCCTTCGGCAGCTTCAGTGTGCAGAATGGCCGCATCATTTGTAATGGATATCTCTTCGACGCCAAAAACGCGCAGTACCCGCAGGTGCTGGCCAAGCAGTATAACGAAGTGGCCTCGGAAGACTCTGCCCGCCAGGTAGCCCACCGCTTCGCCGACGAGATCATCTTCCGCCTTGGCGGTGGTGTCGCCGGTATCGCCGAAACCAAGATCTATTACGTAAAACTAGCTGGCGGTAATAAAGAGATTTGGGCGATGGACTATGACGGAGCGAACCAGCACGCCGTCACGCATCTCGGCACCATCTCCATCTCGCCACGCATTTCTCCCGATAACTCTCGCCTCGCTTTCTCATCGCTCGGCAAGCACGGCTTCCAGATTCGCATGTACTCGCTTCTGCTCAATCGTGCCGTCAGCTTTCCTGAAGCAGGAGGCACCAATGTCTCGCCAGCATGGTCTCCAGATGGAAACCACATTGCTTACTCTTCTTCGCGTACAGGCGATCCGGAGATATGGGTCTCTGATGCAAGCGGCGGTGGTGCCCATCGCATTACCAGCTTCCGTGGACCCGATGTCTCGCCTGTCTACAATCCCAAGACCGGCGCACAGCTTGCGTGGGTCAGCGGCCGCACCGGCCTGCCTCAGATTTACATCATGGACGCTGATGGCTCCGGCGTACAGCGCATGACCGACGGAGGTTACGCCTCGTCTCCTTCATGGTCGCCGAACGGCCAATACATCGCATTTGCCTGGAACCGCAAATATGGTCCCGGAGCGCCCGGTGGACAGGACATCTATGTGATGGAAGTCTCTACCAAGCGCTGGATTCAGCTCACGCACGACAGCGGCCCTTGCGACTTTCCGTCCTGGTCGCCCGACGGCAGGCATATTGTTTATGCCAACAGCGCCGACGGCCGCGCCGCGCACACACGAATTTGGACTATGCTCGCCGATGGGACCCAGAAGCACGCGCTGACAGGCCCCGGAGCGGACATGCCCAATTGGAGCTGGAAGTAGAATTTCCGTCATATCTGCGGGCTAGTTTTCGCAGTCAACTCTGGGTATTTTTTGAAATACTGCACAAAGCAGGGGAGATCCGATGAACGCAAGACAAACTAAACTGCACCGGACCATCGTGCTGGCTGCCACAGTCATCGCCTTGGGTGCCGTTACCGGCTGCCACAAGAAACATAACGCTGTGAACCCGGCCAGCCTCGGCCCGACGACGACCTCGACCGGTGAAGCGCCTACCGCCACCATCACCGCCGATCCAACCACGATCGATCAGGGCCAGTCGGTTGTTCTCAACTGGCGCACTCAGAACGCTGATACCGTCACCATTGATGGCATCGGCCAGGTAAACGCCAACGGTACGCAGACCGTCACGCCATCCACCTCAACCAACTTCCATCTCACCGCCAAAGGTGAGGGCGGAACGGCGGATGCCAATGTTCGTGTCACCGTGCGTGTTCCCGAAGCTCCCACCGTGCCCAGCAATGAGGCCGACATGGGCAGCGATGCGGTCTTCCATCAGAATGTCAAGGACATCTTCTTCGACTACGATAGCTACGACCTGCGGCCCGATGCGCAGTCCTCCATTGCGCAGGCAGCAAACTACCTCAATGCGCATCCCGCCATCCGCGTCGTCATCGGCGGCTACTGCGATGATCGCGGCTCGGCAGAGTACAACCTGGCTCTCGGCGAGAACCGCGCCAACTCGGCACGCACTGCGCTCGTCAATGCAGGTGTTGCGGCAAACCGTCTCCGCGTCATCAGCTATGGCAAGGAGAAGCAGTTCTGCACCGAGGAAACCGAAAGCTGCTGGCAGCAGAACCGCCGCGCGCAGTTCAATCTCGATCGCTAGCCTTACGGCAGCTTCAAACAATCCTCAGCCCTCGCGCAAAACCAATGCGCGAGGGCTGGCAACATTACAGAAAGCTGAGCGTATTCGCATATGGCCAACCATCCAGGCAAGCTCAATCTCGTAAATCTTTCGGCCCGTATCGCCTCCGTTGCCGTACTCGGCGCTGCCCTGTCGTTTTCTTCACCCGCTTTTGCAGCGAACCGCGACATCATCCAGCTTCAGACACAGGTTCAGCAGTTGCAGGACGCCGTCGCGCGACTCCAGCAGTCCACCGCCGAAAATATGGGCGTCATGAAGGACCTCATCCAGCAGAGCGCCGACACGGTCAACAAGATGTCCGCCAACATGGACGACCTGAAGAAACAGATGCTGGTGCAGCAGAATAACCAGAACAACAAGGTCGATCAGATCTCCGGTCAGATCCAGTCCATGAACGACTCGATCGACGAGCTCAAGGCCCGCCTCGACAATCTGCAAAAGATGTTGCAGAACATCCAGAACCAGCAGCAGTCGATTCCAGCAGCGGCAGCGCCTCAAGGCGCTCCTGAAGCTGGCGGCGCAGCACCCACGGATAACACGGCTCCCGCGAATCAGCCTTCCGACTCTGCCTCTGTGCCCGCTCCCGCAACTGGCCCCGATGGCAAGCCGCTCGCCGGAACACCGCTTCCCGCGAATGCCGGGCCAGCCGCACCGCCTGTCGATTCGCTTTACAAGACCGCGCTCGGCGACTACATGGCCGCAAAGTACTCACTGGCTGCCTCAGAGTTCAGCGACGTCACCAAGTTCTACCCGGACAATCCGCTCTCAGGCAACGCCTACTACTACATGGGAGAAATTGACTATCGTGCAGGTCGCTATAGCAACGCCATCAAGAACTACGACAAGGTGATCGAGCAATATCCTGCCAGCAACAAGGTCCCTGTCTCGCGGCTTCACAAAGGCAATGCGCTTATCGCATCCAAGCAGAACTCCGCTGGCGTACGCGAGCTCCGCAGCCTCATTCAGCGCTTTCCCAACTCACCCGAAGCCATGCAGGCTCGCAGCAAACTCAGCGGCATGGGCGTTACTGTATCTCCTCGCCGCTAACTTCCATCCTCCGTATCCAGCTAAAGAAAGCACGTCATCTCGACCGAAGCGACTGACGGATTCACCGTCAGTTGCGCAGTGGAGAGACCCCTGTATTTGCCTTTGCCTGAAGGTGCACCCAATTTAATTTCGCAACCCCTGCATCAGACTCTCCACTTCCTGCCGTTCGGCTGCGCTTAGCGGCAGCCGTGGCAGTCGAGGATTCCCCCCTGCATAGCCATTGAAGTCACACCCGAACTTCACCGCAGCCACTCCCAGTTCATTCTCCACCTTCTCTGCCACAGCATTGAGCCGGGCCTGCTTCTCTTCCGCCAATCCGTGATCGCCGTCCTTCCACGCCGCGAAGACCTCATAGCACGCCTGTGGAGCACATGCCGCAAACGCAGGCATCACTCCTACAGCTCCGGCAAGCAATCCATCAAGCATCTCTCTTGTACTACCCGCCAGTATCTGGAAGCCAACCGTCTTGGTTCGCGTCCTGAGCGCAGCGCCCGCAGGAGCCACAGCCACTGCCGTTCCGCCAGCCAGCATCTCTGCTGTAACCGTATCTTTCTGCCTGGCCAGCATCCTTGCCGTCACCGCCGAGAACACATGCGTCACCGTCACTTCATGCTTAACGGACGCCGTCGCCTGTTGCAGGTCCGCAATACCGCCGCTCCGAACTGCACCAATCATTCGAGGATTCTGCGCCAGCTCTGCCACAATCTTCTCCGGCACTTCGCCTGCGATCACCAGAGGAATTGCCGAGCGGTCGGCAAGCGACAGAAAGTAGGTCAGCAGCTCTCTCCCTCGCTGTTCCCCCTCCTCCAGCAAAAATGACGGCGGCGATACTAGCGCCGCATCGTATCCCAGCCTCGCTGCATGGTCAGCAAGAGCAACCGTTCCCAGAACACTTCCGCGCGAGATCCCCGCGAGCATCGTCTTCTCCGGCGCAGCAGCCTGAATAGCCGCCTCAAGCACTTCGATAGTCTCTTCATCCGATAACGCAGAAGCCTCGCCGTACTTAGTCAGGACTGCCAGGCCGGCAGCCGGTGATTTCGAATACGCGGCGACATTTTGTTCCAGCTTGCGCAGGTTCAAACGGCCATCGGCATAAAACGGTGTTGTCAGAGGAAGTTGAAGACCTTCGAGCAGCATCTCTCTATTTTAGAGCGAAGTCGGCGATAATCATTGCTGTGAGCGAAGCCCGCAAGATCACCCTCGCCATTACCGGAGCCAGCGGCAGCATCTACGCCGCCGAAATGCTGCGCGCCCTCGATGCCGACGCACGCGTTGCCAAAGTCAACCTGGTTGTCTCCGACAACGCCCTGCGCGTGCTCGCCGAAGAGATGCAACTCAGCGGCCGCAACAGTCTCGTTGAAAAACTTCTCGGCGCTCCCTCCGAAAAAGTTCAGCAGCACTCAGACTCCGATGTCGGAGCCAATATCGCCAGCGGCAGCTACCGCACCGATGGCATGATTATTCTCCCCTGCTCTATGGGAACACTCGCCGCCATCGCCAATGGCCTTGCCTCAAATCTCATCCAACGCGCTGCCGATGTCTGTCTCAAAGAAAGGCGTTCCCTGCTGCTTTGCGTGCGTGAGACTCCGTTCAATCGCATCCACCTGCATAACATGCAGCTTGCATCTGACGCTGGAGCAACCATCTTCCCCATTATCCCCACGCTCTACAATCACCCGCAGAACACCACCGAAATGGCTCGGCAATTTGTCCATCGCGTACTCGCTCATATCGGCCTGCCGCAACCCGGCGCTTACGAATGGCAGCCAGACTAACCTTACTTTCCTACCTTCTCTTCAGCAAATGTCTTTTCACCGCCCTGCATTGGCGGCTCTGCTCTCAGAAAATCCACCGTACTCTTCAATACCGGTCTCGAGCATACCGCCGGCGCCAGATGCCCACAGCCTTCCATCACATTGAGTACCGAGTGAGCGATGTCCTGGTGCAGCGTCTCGCCTACTGAAAGCGGAATCAGCGCGTCCTCTGCACCCCATACAATCAGCGTCGGCTGATGAAGGTTATTCAACCGAAAGTCCAGCAGGTCATGCCCGCTGGTCATCGCTGCCATGCTGCGCTGAATCACCCAGGCATTTCCCTGCAGCTTGCGTAGAGCAGCTCTCGCTACAAACTCCGGCATCTTGGCAGGCTTTGGCGTCAGCATGGCAATCAGTCTGCGCACTCCGGCCACATCGTGTGGAGAAAACAGCTCCGGCCCAAACGTCGCTGGAAAATAAATCCCAGCACTGTCGTAGACCACCAACCGATCAACTCTCTCCGGATAATCCAGCGCAAGCTTCATGGCGATCCATCCGCCCATCGACCAGCCACCCACATCGGCCCGCTGCAGGTGAATCGCCTGCATAAACTTCACCACCACCTGCTCTTCCATCGAGATGCTATAGCTCACATCAGGACGGTCCGATCTTCCATAGCCCAGCAGGTCCGGCGCATAAACATGAAATCCCTTCGCTGCCAGCGCAGGAATCATTGGTGCCCAGTCTTCACCCCGTGCCCCCAGGCCATGAATCAATAGCAGCGGTGTGCCTTCGCTCCCATGTGGCTTAGCCTCGAAGTAATGGATTCGGAATCCATCAACGTCAACATACTTACTGGCGACGTTCGCGCGCCACAGATCAAACCGCACCATCTGATCGGCCAGTTGCAACGGCCAGTAATACACGATGGCACCGGCCGCAATACAAAGCGCCAGCAGAATCAGGACAACTCGAAGTGCACGCTTCATAAAAATCTGCCGTCCCGTTCGCCGTTTACTTCAACGGCCTGCCAAACTCTTCGGAAAACACCGTATGGGCCATGTCGAAGCGACCGCCATTGAATTTGTCCTCGCCCTTCAAATGGCCAATCCCAAGCAAAGCCACCACCCAGTAGCTCAGCGGAAGCCGCAATACCTCATGCACCTTTTCCTGCTCGAAACCTTCCATCGGCGCGGTATCGTAGCCCATCACCTCGGCCATCAGCATCATGTGCGTAAAGGCGATCATCACATGCTTGTTCAGCCAGCCATGCATCTGCTCAGTCGTGAAACTTGAAAGAAAATTCGACACACTGGTCCCCGCCTGTGCTGCATAGCTTTCAGGCATTCCACCCTCGCGGCCCTGCTCCAGCATCAGATCGATGTCCTTGCGCCAGCCATCGGCATCACCACACGCCACAATCACAGCCGAGGCCTCTTCCACCTTTGCCTGATTGAAACTCGCCGCCCGCAGACGTTTCTTCTGCTCCGGAGATTGCACCACAACAAATCGCCAGGGCTGCATGTTGTATCCACTGGGAGCATGGAGCCCAGCATCCAGAATCTGGTGCAGGTCTTCCGGTGGAATCGGCTCACCGTCAAAACTCGGCGTCGCCCGTCTGTCGAGAATGGCCTCGGCCAATGTTTTTTTAATCTCTGCCATGGTCCTCTTTCGTCGTTTTATCCCTGCTATGGGATCACAAGGGTTAGAAACGGTTCAAATCGCTCCACCGAAATGACATTCAAGATAGCATCTCCTCCTTCTTCGCATCGAAGCTCACACGAATTACTTATCAGTGAATCTCGTTCATCGCCTGTTCGGTTGCGTACGGGTTTTGTCCCGGTGCCTGCGCAAATATCCATACTCCATGAAACGCCTTCCGCAACTCCGGATATGACGCCAGCAAAGCACTCGCAGCATCATCGTTGCGCTTCTTCGCAGTTGCAGCATCGCCTATCTGAGCTACCGCCAGATGCGCCGTTACATCAATCTTCGGGGCGCCCAGTGAGTCATCCACCCCTAGGCTGGTAAATCTGTACTCACTTCCGTCTTTACCTTTCACCACCAGCGGAGTATTGGGGCCAATGCCGCCGGAAAGTGCCTGTGGCGCCGCAGCAGACTGTTCACTCCTCAGCTTTTGCAGGTTCGTACTTTGGATAAAGCCAACCGGCTGCAGCAACGCCTGCGCTTGTCGATAGTAGAGCCAGGCATTCCATTGCTCATTATCTTTTGCCATTGTGCGTGCCTGTCGCCAGTACCAAAGTCCATCGTGTCCCGCAGCAGTCAACGCCTTAGGATAGAAGCCGGCCATCATCCACTGGTTCTGAGCGCTCTGCCGCAGCAAAAACGAAAGCTGCCACGGTGATGCGCTCTCAACATCCACGATCACAAAGCCATACTTGCCCGGAAGCAGTCCGGGAATCAGAAAATCAACCTCATTCACTGTCTGGTTCAGCGAACAAAAAAACTGCGCCTCCGGGGCCGAGCCATCCGCATTGGGCTTCAACTTCGTACCGTCCAGTAGATAAACCTGCTGCACGATCACTGCGCCGCCCTTGAGTTTCGCAGCGGTGTTGGCCACCACATTTCCAATCCCGCTGAAGTCCTTGGCATACTCCGGAACAGTGGCCGCCTGCAGTCCGGCGGCATCCCCTGCCTGCACCTTCAGCGCCAGTGAGCGCCCGGCATCGGCCAGAGCGGTGCGGTCAGAGGCAGTCATCTGCGACTGCGTTGTGCAGTCCTGGGCTGGCAGTACTGTCGGTACAAGAAACGTCAGTACCAACAGCAGAATCTTGCCTCTCACGGTCCTCCTCCTTGCCTCAGACATCCCAATCGCACGTCATCTCGACCGAAGGCCCGCTGTATTTATCTACTGCCAAAGCATCGCAAATACAGAAGCCGTTCAATACCTCTGACAGTCTAGTACAACGCCGCACAACCTCATCTGCTCTCTCACGATAGACTGGTACCCAAACCGGTATACCTTCCGGCGGGTCTAAGAGATAAGATGCGGCTTTTCGCAACAATTCGCGGTATTGTCTTCGCTGGAGCCATATCCACCATGCTCCTGCCCGCGCAGACATCTCAGCAACAGTCACCGCAAGCGGCTCAGATTACTTACGCCAACGGCCAGCTCTCTGTCTCTGCCCACAACTCCAGCCTCAACGAGATTCTGCGCGACATCAGCCGCCACACCGGAATGAAGATCAGCGGCGGTGTCACGGACGAGCGTGTCTTCGGCCAATATGGCCCCGCCGCCCCTTCAGTGGTTTTAGGGCAACTGCTCGATGGAACCGGGAGCAACATGCTGCTCCTGCAGGCCACCGCAACCAGCCCGGCAGAACTGATTCTGACTCCACGCAATGGCAGTCCAACGCCACCCGATCCCAATGCTGCCCGCGAAGCTGCTATGCAGGAACCACCGCCACAGCCTGCCTACCCACCCGCACGCCCCGAGTATCCACCTGCATCACAACCCGAAGCGAATGCACCGGCCAATTCATCTCAGCCCGTGGCGCAACCGGCAACCCCCGAAGGCAACACTCCACGCACACCGCAGCAGATATACCAGGAGCTGCAGCGCCTGCAACAACAGCGCCAGCAGCAGACAAGCCCAAAATGAATTTTTATTGGAATATCTGAATACTCACCATCGTGACGGCTCTATCGATGCGCCGAAAGGGAACGTGCAAAATACAAAGACAGGTCATCTCGACCGGGAGGCCCCCAACCTCAACCCACGTCATCTCGACCAGAGGCTCGCAACCTCAACCCACGTCATCTCGACCGAAGGCCTCGAAGAGGCCGTAGCGGAGAGATCCCTGTATTTATCCTTTGTCCATCTGCAGGTCACCCTTATGTAAGGGCTTCGCCAACCCCAAAATTTACGACCGTGCCGCGCTCGCCGAAGCGGTCACTCGTGCGGCTGTCCTCACTGCAACCTTGCGCGCATGAATGCGGAAGACCTTGAACATCGAAATACAAATGCCGTAAGCCGAAAGAACGCCCATCGCCAGCGAAGCCAGTACGGCGCAAATCAACAAAATCGACGAATACACAAGGACTCCTCAATCCGCCTCTGCCATCTCATTCGCAGCTCAGGGGGACGTTGCTATTGTTACAAATCCGCGCCGGTTTACAATCACCCGGACCAAGTTCCCTATTGCTCTTTCGGATACATTTTTCTCGCTCCGGTTTGCCTGGAGCCAATTGCCCCTCTGCCAACTCTTGCGACGCAAATGCCGTATCCTAGAGACTTGGCTCACCACGGCCGCAATCATCCATGGGCATCACGCACATTACAGTTCGCGGAGCGCGCCAGCACAACCTGCGCAACATCAACGCCAGTATTCCGCGCAATACCCTTACGGTCGTCACCGGCCTCTCCGGCTCCGGCAAGTCGTCGCTTGCCTTCGATACCATCTACGCCGAGGGCCAGCGCCGCTACGTCGAAACTCTCTCCGCCTACGCTCGCCAGTTCCTCGACCAGATGGAGCGGCCCGATGTCGATGCCATCGACGGCCTTTCACCCGCCATCTCCATCGAGCAGAAGACTACCAGCCGCAGTCCCCGTTCCACCGTCGGCACTATCACTGAAATCTACGACTACCTTCGCCTGCTCTACGCCTCAGTCGGTCAGCCGCACTGCCCTAACTGCGGACGCCCCATCACCCGCCAGTCTGCCGAGCAGATCGTCGAGCGCGTCGCCGCCCTCTCTCCCGGAGAACGCATCACCGTCTACGCCCCCATCGTCCGCGGCCGCAAGGGCGAGTTCCGCGAAGAGCTCGAAGCACTCGACCGCCAGGGCTTCCGTGTACGTATCGATGGCGAGATCACCGAAATCACCGAAGGCATGCGCCTTGAGAAGCGCAAAAACCACACCGTCGAAGCAATCGTCGATCGCATCATCCTCAAGCCCCTGCCAACGGACGGAAACAGTGGCGACAATATGGGTGCCCCATCTTCGCCGACGGCTTCATCGTCGGCTAAGGTGGGTTCACCCAAATACGACACCCGCCGCCTCGAGACCTCCGTCCTCAAGGCCTTGCAGATGGCAAAAGGCCTGGTTCTCATCGGGATTCAGGGCGCAAATGGCCGACAGGAGGAAACACTCTACTCCTCCTCTATGGCGTGTCCCGACTGCGGTATCAATGTACCCCGGCTTGAGCCACGTAGCTTTTCCTTCAACTCCAACTACGGCGCCTGTCCCGAGTGTCACGGCCTCGGCAGCATCTACGACTTCGACCCCGCCAAGACCATCACCGACTGGTCAAAACCTCTACTCGACGGCGCCATGGGTCCCGGCAGTGCCTCTTCTTATCTCCTGAGACTCATCAAGCTAGCCGCCGAAAAATACAAGATCAACCTCAAGCAGCCCTTCGAAGATCTCACCGCCGAGCAGCAGAACCTCTTCCTCTACGGGCCGCCCAAGGCCGAGGCCAGCCGCACCGGCTTCCACGGCATCTTCGACTACCTGCGCCGCAACCTCGAAGATACCCGCTCTGAAGGCTACCGCGAATACATGATGCAGTACATGTCGGCCACCATCTGCCCGGTCTGCAAAGGTCGCCGCCTGCGCCCCGAATCCCTCGCCGTCACCATCTCCATTCAACTAACAACCAACAATCAACAACCAACAACTCTTTCCATCGCCGACTTCACTGCGCTCTCCCTCGAACGTGCTTTCTCCGCTGCAAAGGCCATGCACTTCACCGGGCGCGACCGCATCATCGCAGACCGACTGCAGCGCGAGATCATCGAGCGGCTCGAGTTCCTCAACGCCGTCGGCCTCGGCTACCTATCGCTTGATCGCTCCGCGGCTACGCTCTCCGGCGGAGAAGGTCAGCGCATCCGTCTCGCAACGCAGATCGGCTCTCGCCTGCGCGGAGTTCTTTACGTCCTCGACGAGCCCAGCATCGGCCTGCACCAGCGTGACAATCAGCGACTCATCCACGCGCTCGAAGACCTGCGCAACCTCGGCAACACTGTTCTGGTCGTCGAGCACGACGAAGACACCATCCGACACGCCGACTACGTCCTCGACCTCGGTCCCGGAGCAGGCAAAAACGGCGGTCATCTCATCGCCGATGGCACTCCGCAACAGATCATGGACAACCCGGCTTCCCTCACCGGCCAGTACCTCGCCGGAGAGATCGGGATCGTCGCCCGTCCCGAACCACGCCCACTCACAGGCAATTGGATCACCGTAGAAAACGCTCGTGCCCACAACCTCAGGGAGGTCACCGCCCACTTCCCTCTCGGCGTTATGACCGTCGTAACTGGCGTCAGCGGCAGCGGAAAATCCACCCTCGTCAACGACATCCTCTATCGCGCGCTTGCCAAAAACCTCTACGGCTCCCGCGAAGAGCCTGGCCAGCACGGCCGCATCATCGGCATCGGCCAACTCGACAAAGTTATCCAGATCGATCAGTCGCCCATTGGACGCACGCCACGCTCCAACCCCGCCACCTATACCGGCGTCTTCACCGCCATGCGCGACCTCTTCGCCATGCTGCCCGAATCGCGCGAACGCGGCTACAAACCCGGCCGCTTCTCCTTCAACGTGCAGGGCGGCCGCTGCGAGGCCTGCCAGGGCGAAGGCCAGCGCCGCATCGAGATGAACTTCCTTCCTGATGTCTACGTGCAGTGCGAAGTATGTAACGGACGCCGTTACAATCAGGAAACTCTCGCCGTCAAATTCAATGGCTACAGCATCGCCGACCTGCTCGACCTATCCATCGAGGACGCCCTGCCCATCCTCAAGGACATCCCGGCCGTCAACGTCAAACTGCAAACGCTGGTCGACGTCGGCCTCGGCTATATCCATCTTGGCCAGTCCGCCACCACGCTCTCCGGCGGCGAGGCCCAGCGCATGAAGCTCGCCCGCGAGCTCTCCAAGCGCCAAACCGGCCGCACCCTCTACGTCCTCGATGAACCCACCACCGGCCTCCACTTCGATGACGTACGTAAGCTGCTCGAAGTCCTCCACCGTCTCACCGACCTCGGCAACACCATCATCATCATCGAGCACAACCTCGATATCATTCGCAACGCTGACTATATTCTCGACCTCGGCCCCGAAGGCGGCGAAGGTGGCGGACAGATCATCGCCCATGGCACTCCCGAACAGGTCGCTACAGTCGCCAGCTCACACACCGGCCAGTTCCTCGCCCGGCACTACCCGCCGCAGGTCCTCGCCAGCCGCAACGGAGCGAGCCACGCCGGACCTCAGCCGCTGCACATTGCCGCAGCTGAAGATACTCCAAAGATTCAGCGAGGCAAATTCGTCGCCCCGCAGAAGAAAACCGGAGTACCCTCATCTGGCAAAGCAAAGTCGGCTTCGAAAGATACACTGACATCGAAATCCAAAAAGACGACGCCCAAGACTCGTTCGACGTCCCGCGCGAAAAAAGCATGAACGAACATCAGCCCTATTCTTCGTCCTTCGGCGATAATCCGGCCCCCGAAGCACCCGCGCCCGTTCTGCCCGGGTTTCGTCCCACAGGTGCCGAAGACGAAACCGCGATGTTTCTTCCCGAGCAGCCCAACGACTCCTCGGATTACACCCCGCGTCGCATTCCTCATCTTGGTCATGCCGTACTCTTCGTCGTCTTCGCTGCTGGAATCCTCATTCTTGCGCAGACTCTTCTCCTAGGGTTTTTCACTCTGCACGCCAGCCAAAAAGCAGCATCTTCACTACAGAATCCCAAGCTTCTGGTCGCAGCCATGGCCATCGCCTACATCGCTACTCTGGTGACCTCCTGGCTTTTCTATCCTTTGCTCTGGCATCGCTCGTTTGCAGAAGGACTGCAGTGGAACTTCGCCGCGCTCCGTCGCAATCTGCTCAAGCTCATCGGCATTGGCCTTGTCCTCGGCTGGACGGTTCAGGCAATCTCCAGCCTGATTCCGATGCCCAAGTCCATTCCCATGGACAATTTTTTTCACACCACCTCGGATGTATGGCTGGTCACCGTCTTCGGCACGCTGCTCGCTCCGCTGTTTGAAGAGATATGCTTCCGCGGATTCCTTCTGCCTGCCTTTGCCATCGCTTACGACTGGCTCAGCCTGCCGCGCACGCCTCTCGCTCGTCAACAGTGGCAGACAACAACCACGCTCTCCACCGCCGGCCTGCTCTTCTCCTCCATCGTCACCAGCATCTTCTTTGCTCTGCTCCATGCACAGCAGCTCGCTCATGCATGGGGAGCACTCGCCGTTCTCTTCTGTGTCTCACTTGTGCTCTGCTTCATCCGCATCCGCACCCGCTCAGTCGCCTGCTCTGCCCTCGTACACGCCTGCTACAACCTCTCCGTCTTCATCGTGCTTTTTATCGCCACCGGCGGCTATCGCCATCTCGATAAGATCGGTCACTAACCGCCGAATTCTGCTAGACCGCCCAATGTACGCGATAGCCTTCTCATCCCTACCCAAACGCACGTCATCTCGGGCCGAAGGCCCGAAGGGCCGCAGTGGAGAGATCCCTGTATTTGCTTTCGCCTGTGTCATCCTTCCGTCCGCAGGACGGGAGGACCTGCTTTCCTTGCCCAACACAACCTTTACCCCCTCTCTGCCCCTCCAACCTGCAAATACATTAATTCTTCGTTTGCGATAGGCTCATAGCAGGCGAAATTTTTGACCGATGCACTGCATCTTCACGGAGTTTTTGCCTCATGGAGCAACAAGGCCTACAAATGACTGCAACCAAACCGGGTCCCAGCCTCTTTAAACGAAATCCGCCTATCGCCGGCGAGGCGGAGGCAATTGAAAGCGCGAAAAATGGCGACGCTGAGGCCTTTTCACGCCTTTATGCGCTCCACAAACGGCGTGTCTACACTCTATGCCTCCGTATGCTCGGCAATGTCTCCGAAGCCGAAGACATGACGCAGGAGGCCTTCCTTCATCTCTTCCGCAAAATTGGCAGCTTCCGTGGCGAGTCGGCCTTCTCTACCTGGCTGCATCGGCTTACCGTCAATCTGGTGCTGATGCATCTGCGCAAGAAAGGTCTAAACCTGGTTTCCCTTGAAGAGACCATCAACCCATCCGAAGACGATGCACCGCGCCGCGACTTCGGCAGCCGCGACCCGCAGCTTACCGGCTCGGTCGATCGCGTAGCGCTTGAGCGCGCCGTCGCTTCGCTGCCCCCCGGCTATCGCATGGTCTTCATCCTCCATGACGTCGAAGGCTTCGAGCACAACGAAATCGCCTCCATGCTCGAGTGCTCCACAGGAAACAGTAAATCTCAACTCCACAAAGCACGGCTCAAGCTGCGCGAACTGCTTCGTCAACCCGAGCAGCCTACACCAGCGGGCCTCAAGGAGTCCGCACAATGACACTGAACAACTCGAAATCACATGCCCCTCTTTCCTGCGCCGAATTTCAAGAGCAGTTGCCCGATATCTTTGCCACTGGTGGCGAGAGCCTTCCCGAAGATCCCGCTCTGCTGGAACACCTCAAGACCTGCGAAAACTGTTCGGCCCTCGTTCGCGACCTTCAGTACATCGCCGACCAGGCAAGCCTTCTGCTGCAACCCACCCACGAACCCAGCGACAACGTCTGGAAAAAAATTCAGGAAAGCCTGGAGACGGACCGCAGCCAGAAATAAGTTTTTGCCTCCAAACCTCTTTTCATCCTCCGCCGCCCCTACCGCACGTCATCTCGACCGAAGGCCCGCAGGGCCGAAGTGGAGAGATCCCTGTATTTCTCTCTCCATTCAGCACCCCTGCTTTTTGCCTCGTCATCCGCAGCGAAAGCAGAGGAATCTGCTTCTCTG
>DASRSR010000001.1:0-27651 GCA_035656355.1 Edaphobacter sp. | reverse complement strand
CCCGGCGATCTCGCAGGTCTCGCGCGCACGCTGCATTGGACTCACAAAAGCCGCATCGAACTTCACGCCCGACAAAAAATCCCGCAACTCCTCGGCGCGCCGGCGGCCATGCGCAGTCAACGCAACATCGGTCCGGCTGGTGTGCGCGCCGTTCGCGCTCCACTCCGTCTCTCCATGACGCACCAGCCACAACTCAGTCGCTACACCCATTTCGCATCTCCGTTCTTTACGATAGCTGAATGGTAAACTCGTCCTGCTGCGAGATATAGCAAAGGAATTCATTTAATGAATCAATGCAGAAACTGTGGAGCAACAAATCTTCGGGATCTAGGCTTTATTGGAGCACTCGCTCCTTTTTTCCTGAAACGCGTCTTGCGTGCAGAACTTAAGTTCCGGAAAGCTTCGGCTCCGCATAAACGCGTTGTACAGCGACTCACTGAATTACCTCAGCGATTCTTTTCCCGTATCCATCATCCCGTTGTTGCAGTAGAACTCCAATCTTGTCTCAATTGTTCCTTCATTCAGACAAAATATGCATTTCCCGATGACGCTTTAGGTAATCTCTACGTAGACTATCGAGCAAAATCCTATAATCAAGAGCGAAGCCACTATGAACCCGGTTATGCGCAGATAGCCGAACAAGTAGGAACCCATACTGAAGGTGGACTGAATCGAGTCGAAGCGCTCACTAACTGGTTGACATCGAAAGTTACATTGAATGCATGTCCAATTCTTGATTATGGAGGAGCGGATGGAAAATTTCTTCCTGATCTTCCCTGTTCAAAATTCGTCTATGAAATCTCCAATATTGAGCCGGTGCCTGGTGTCACACGCATTGCAAAGGAAGCTGATCTTCAACAATATGACTATGTACAGCTTTCTCATGTTCTTGAACATGTGCCCCAGCCCCTTCAAATGACCCGCCATGTTGCCTCTTTTATAAAACCTGGTGGTTATCTTCTTGTTGAGGTCCCTCAGGATTTGGATACAAATGTTCTTCAACAACTCCAGAGTGGAGATACGGATCACAGCATCACTATCCACGAACATATCAATTTCTATAGTTTGCTTGCGATCCAAAAGTTACTCGAAGGGACAGGGCTCGAAATAATCGCACTTGATGCTATTCCAGTAAAAACTGCAATTACAGGTCAGTTCTTCATTCGAGGTCTTGCAAGGCGACCCGTTGCCTAGAGGATTCGAAGTAGTAGCCGCATTCGATATTCTATAGAGATGGACTTCCAGCTCTCCACTACTTATAAGCCGCAGGGCGATCAGCCTCGCGCCATCGACGAGCTTGTCGCCGGCCTCAGCGCCGGAGAGAAGGATCAGGTCCTGCTCGGCGTCACCGGCTCCGGCAAGACCTTCACCATGGCCAAGGTTATCGCCGAGTCCAACCGGCCCGCGCTGATCCTTGCGCACAACAAGACGCTCGCCGCCCAGCTCTACCACGAGTTCAAGCAGTTCTTTCCCAATAACGCGGTCGAATACTTCGTTTCATACTACGACTACTACCAGCCCGAAGCTTACATTCCCGCTGGCGACCTGTTCATTGAAAAAGAAGCCACCATCAATGAAGAGCTGGACAAGCTGCGCCTTTCTGCCACCCGCAGCCTCTTCGAGCGTCGCGACACCATCATCGTAAGCTCGGTCTCCTGTATCTATGGCCTCGGCTCGCCCGAAGCTTATTACGGCATGTTACTGCTGCTCGAAAAGGGGCAGAAGATTAAGCGTGAAGACATCACGCGGCGTCTTGTCGAAATTCTCTATGACCGAAACGACGTAGACTTCCGTCGCGGCACCTTCCGCGTCCGCGGCGACATCATCGAGGTCTTCCCCACCTATGACGAAAACGCCTATCGCATCGAGCTCTTCGGCGACGAGATCGACTCCCTCTCGCAGATTGATCCGCTCTTCGGCAGCGTCCGCCAGAAGTACTCACGACTACCCATCTATCCAAAATCGCATTATGTTGTGCTGCCGGAGCGAAAGAAGGCCGCAACCGAATCCATCCTCGAAGAGCTGGCCGAGTGGGAAGCACAACTTGAAAAAGAAGGCCGTCTGGTCGAGTCGCAGCGCATCCATCAGCGCACCCGCTTCGATCTCGAGATGATCAAATCCGTCGGCTACTGCCATGGCATCGAAAACTACTCCCGCCACTTCTCCGGACGTCTTCCCGGCGAGCCGCCGCCGACGCTGCTCGACTACTTTCCACGCGACTTCCTCATCTTCATCGACGAGTCCCACGTCACCGTTCCGCAGCTTCACGGCATGTGGCACGGCGACCGCAGCCGCAAGCAGAACCTCATCGACTACGGCTTCCGCCTGCCCTCGGCGCTCGACAACCGCCCCTTGCGCTTCGAGGAGTTCGAGTCCCGCACCGGCCAGATCATCTACGTCAGCGCCACGCCCGGACCTTACGAACTCACGAAGTCTGCGGGCGTCGTCGTCGAACAGATCATTCGGCCCACAGGACTGATCGATCCGGTGGTTGAGATACGCCCGGTCAAAGGCCAGATCGACGATCTGCTGGCCGAGATCCGCGACCGCACGGCAAAGAACCAGCGCGTGCTCGTCACCACGCTGACCAAGCGCATGTCTGAAGACCTCGCCAGCTACTACACCGAGGTCGGCGTGCGCTGCCGCTACATGCACTCCGAGATCGAAACCCTCGAACGCATCAAGCTCCTCCGCGATCTGCGCAAAGGTGAGTACGATGTGCTGATCGGCATCAACCTGCTGCGCGAAGGACTCGATCTGCCCGAAGTTTCGCTGGTTGCCATCCTCGACGCCGATAAAGAAGGATTCCTGCGCAGCCAGGGTTCGCTCATCCAGACCATCGGCCGCGCCGCGCGCCACCTTGAAGGTCGGGCGATTCTCTATGCCGACAAGATGACCGACTCCATGCAGCGCGCCATCGACGAGACCAACCGCCGCCGCGAAAAGCAGGTCGCCTACAACGAAGAGAACGGCATCACGCCCACCAGCATCAAGAGCAACATCGAAATGGGCCTCGCCGGAATCCTCAAAGCCGACTATGCCGACCTCACCGACGAGGCCGAAGGCATCCCCGACTTCGCCACCCAGCAAGAACTTGACAACTATGTTGCAAAGCTGGAATCCGACATGCGCGAAGCCGCCAAAAAATTCGAATTCGAAAAAGCCGCCAAACTCCGCGACACCGTAAAAGAACTCCGCACCAAGGAGTTCCTATTTAGTTAGGATTTTGGAATTGATGAACTCAGACAATCCCAAAAGGGAGCGTCAAAACTTCTTTTTTTCGTATTGCAGAACTTTACCTATGGCCAACGAAAATATTCACTACGAACTGTCTGCCGCTGATCGCGCTGCGCTTTCAAAGTACAAGTGGCGAGCGTCTGGAGCAACTTCATCAGAGAGTTATCTCAAATCCTTATGTGAAAAGTCATTTCTACGATTCTGGACTTACGCCGGCGTCTATCGGAAACAAGCTGACGGTATAGCTAAGGAAGTTTGCGATGTCCTTACGGTTTTCGATCAAGATTTGATCATTTTTTCGGACAAAGATTGCTCTTGGCCGACGTCGAAGGATCAGAAAGTGAATTGGCTTCGATGGGAAAAGAAGGCCATTTCGAAATCCATGAGTCAGCTTAGGGGAGCGCAACGTTTACTAGAACGTCAAACAAGTTCCCTCTTCCTTGACGAACAGTGCACATTGCCTTTTCCTTATTCACTTCCGCCCGTTATTTCGCAGCACACCCATCTAGTTGCGGTGGCAAGAGGAGCTGCGGAGGAGTGCCGCGATTTTTTTAAGGGTGGGCTCGGAACATTCTTCATTGGATGCGATCCTGAAAATCATTCATCCCAGCCGTTTACGCTGATTGCTCAGCCTAACTCACAACCGTTCGTTCATATTTTTGATGAGATAGCGCTTGAGGTTGTGTTTTCTGCTCTCACCACTGTGAAAGATTTTGTCGCCTATCTAAACGCCAGACGAGATCTCCTCACACATGGAAATGTAGTTGTAGCGCACGGCGAAGAAGATCTTCTGGCTTTATATTTTGCTGGAGATAGCCCGTCCCCATGGGAAGGCAGCTTTCCTCCTGTCCCAGATTCGAGCTTTGTAGTAAATGTGCCCGACGGACTTTGGAATTCGATGCAGCCATTCTTCGAAGAAAGAAGTCAAATCGAACGAATCGGAATGCTTTGGGACGGGATCACGGACCACCTGATCGACATGACCATAACAGGTCAGCTTTACTTAGCCTTTCCCCCAACGATTGAAGGTCAAGAACGTATCATTCGCTTTCTTGCACGCGAATCCCGCGGACGCCGCATTTTCCTCGCACAACAACTGTACGGCTTGATCCGTGGTACTCCGAAAGATCAGAGGGCATTTCGCACTATCAGCACCACAGCTGAAGGCGAGTCTACATTCGTCTTCATGGTTGCATCTCGTCCCCCCGATATTCCTGAGGAAGTGTACCGTACTGCCAGAATGAAGATGCTGACTGGCTATTGCCAAATTATCAAACTGAAATACGAGTTCATTAAAGAGGTTGTTGGAATTGCTACAGAACCAGAAGACCCAGATGCTCAGTCACTAGATGTTGTTGCGCTTGATTTAACCAATTGGACTAAAGAGGATGCCGTCGCCGCAGAAGAATTCCGCCATCGCACAGGTTTCATGGAGGAGACTAAAGAGTGGGAGCCGAGCGACACTGAAATCCAATCGCTCGGAACGGATAACATCGTTTTTCCGGGTCCAAAAGCGAAACCGTACAAACCAAAGATCGACCGAGAATAGACCCTGGGGGCGAGTGGCCCCCCGGTGAATCCTCTTCTCTTCCCCAACCCAAAACATTCGGGTGCCCCATCCGTACGCGTTCTTTGCGGACGGGTGGGGAAGTAAAATCTCCCGCCCGACCAAACACCATACATTCAGATAACCTGAACCAACTGTGCCCGCCAACCTGAAGCGCTACCAAACTAAAGGTCACGATCACTTCATCACCTTAAGCGGGTGCGGGTGCCCCACATCTCGATTCTGAGATGTGGGTTCATGAACACCCACAAGCCCAAACCCCAAGAAAACCTAAGCTGGCTTCACCGGCACCAACCCATACTTCAGCATCACCTCTCCCATCGCCTTCGGATCAGGCGGCCCACCCCCACCCAGCAGCCCACGAATCTCCCGAAAATACTCCGCCCCCAGCCCCCGGGAGTAATCGTGCACAGCACCTTCGCCGGCTCATCGAACGGATTCGAAAAGGCATGCACCTTGCCGCGCTCAATCCACACCAGGTCGCCCTCACCCACGTCCGTGCTCTGCCCTTCGAGCATGAACCTCAGCCTCCCGCTCACCCCATACCCCGACTCATCGAACCCCACATGATGATGCGGAACCGGCATGCCCGCTCCCGGAGCCACCGTCATCTCAAACATCGTCATCCCCGCCCCGGTCGAAGGCCTATCAATCAAAAACCGCAGCACAATGCCACCAGCCGAATCTCCTCCACCTGCACCACGCCCGCACCCATCGCGTTCTCGCTCATCGCATCTCTTGTTGTCTGGATTTATTGCCACCCTTTATAACATCGCCCACGAGACAATCGAAGGTCATCATCCCCCTGAATCACATGCCTGATACACTCCGCCCAAGGAGCTCACAGATGCCCACACCCAACGGCCTCATCACCCACCCTAGCCCCTACCCCGCCTCCGAAACCCTCGACCGCTTCGAATCCATCCTCCGCGCAAAAAACATGAAGATATTCGCCCGCGTCGACCACAGCGGCGAGGCTGCCAAAGTCGGCCTTGTCATGCCGCCCACGCAGCTCCTCATCTTCGGCAACCCAAAGGGCGGCACGCCCATCATGCTCGCCGCGCCACTCTCGGCAATCGATCTTCCTCTTAAGGCCCTCGCCTGGCAGGACACCGACTGCAAAGTCTGGCTCACTATTAATGATCCTCATTCTCTGCAAAGCCGCTACGGACTCAGCGACGAACTCCTCAAACCCATCGCCGGGCTCGAAGCCCTTATCCTGCAAGCCATAGTCTGACGCCCTTTCTCGAGAGGCATCATCATGACCGTCACCTTTGCCCATAACCAGTACCACGAAGGGAGGTGGCCAACTCATTACATATGGGTGCCAAGCCATGAGAGAATTCCTTCATGAGCGATTTCATTCCGAAACCGAGTACTCAGAAAATTGGCGGGCTTGGACCGAAGGCGGCGCGGCTGCAGGCGCTGCGCGAGAAGGCCGCTGGCCAGAACAAGGCGGCCAAAGCGAATCAGAACTCCTCTGCTCCTTCAGCCAAGACAGGTAACGGCCCGGCCAGGAAGACGGCTTTTCAACGCAAAGCTACTTAGAGCATTGTCCTCCTGCTGCGCGGCTGGCCGCTGCAGAATTGTATATGTCGCGCCTTCAGCGCTCAGGGAATTTGGGGCTGGTATACCTAGGCCTACGGCCTAGGCTGTATATTTCGGGCCTTTGGCCCTATCGATGCGAAGGGCTACAGCTTTAGGGGAAATGCTCTCATCCACTTAGTTAAGTAGATGATGCTGGCTACAGCTATTGCAAAGCTATCAATGCCCCGCTTCTATCCGAGGCGGGGCATTGAGGTTAGTGAGCTGTCTCAGGTGGGAGTTCTCCGGCAGCAGGGATCGGCTCCTTCGAGAAGCGTCCTAACAGGGTCTTCAGGATGACGTAGAGCACCGGGATGAAGAACAGGTTGAGGATCGTCGAGAGGAACATGCCGCCGACGATTGCCGTACCGACGGAGTGACGGCCGAGTTTACCTGCGCCGGTTGCGAAGACCAGCGGCAACACGCCAAGAATAAAGGCGAAGCTGGTCATCAGAATCGGACGGAGACGCAGCTCTCCTGCCTGAATTGCTGCTTCGGCGATAGACGCACCCTTGCCTCGAATCTGTTCGGCGAATTCGACGATCAGAATTGAGTTCTTCGCCGACAAGCCGATCAGCATGACAAGTCCGATTTGAACGTAGACGTCGTCGACCAGCCCACGCGCAGCGATAAAGCCGAGTGCGCCGAGCACGGCGGCAGGGACCGCCAGCAGGATGATAAATGGAAGCGCAAAGCTTTCGTAGAGCGCAGCAAGTGTCAGATAGACGACCAGAATGCCCAGGCCAAAGATGACGATGGCTTTACCGCTGGACTCGATCTCTTCCAGCGCCAGACCTGACCACTCATAGCTCATGCCCTGAATCATGTGCTGCTTCGCCAGCTTCTCCATAGCGTGGATGCCCTGCATGGAGGAGAGGCCGGGAGCGGCAGAGCCGAGAATTTCGGCAGAGCGGAACAGATTGTAGTGAGTGATTGTCTGCGGTCCGGAGGTTTGCTGGATAGTTACGAGATTATCCAGCGGAACCATCTGGCCGGTGTTGGAGCGAACGTAGAACTGGTGAATATCGCTCGACGTCTGCCGGAAAGGAGCGTCTGCCTGCACGTAAACGCGATAGGAGCGGTTGTTGAAGTCGAAGTCGTTCACATAAGCCGACCCCATGTAGACACCGAGCGTGTCGGAGATCTGGCTGAAAGGAACGCCCATCGACTTGGCTTTTTCGCGGTCGATGGTAACCAGAAGCTGTGGATCGTTTGCGGTGAAGGAGGTATAGAGACCGGTAAGGCCGGAGTGAGGATCGCGACCGGCGGCCACGATGCTGTGAGCAACGCGGTCAAGATCGGCAAGTGTGTTGCGGCCCTGGTCCTGAAGCTCAAACTGGAAGCCGCCGAAGCTGCCGATACCCTGAATGGCAGGTGGCTCGAAGGCGACCACGATGCCGCCGGGGATACCAAATAACTGCGGCGTCAGACGTTTGATGACGTCTGTGACGGCATGGCCCGCTTTGAGTCGCTTATCCTGCGGAATCAGCGGAACGAAGATGAGACCCTGGTTTGGAGCGTTGCCGCTGAAACCGAACCCCATGACAGAGAACGAGCCGAGAACATCTTTATCCTTTGCGAGCAGAGCCTGCGCCTGATCGGCAAGGTGCGTGGTGTAAGAAAGCGAAGCGCCCTGCGGAGCAAGCACCTGCATGATGAAGTATCCCTGGTCTTCTGAGGGAACAAAGGCCGTCGGCACATGCTGGTACATGTAGCCGGTCGCGCCCAGCATAGCGATAAAGACCAGAAGCAGCACATAGCGAATCTTGAGCCCGTAGTGAATGACGCGCCCATAGCCTCGCGATACCTTGTCGATGGTATGGTCTATTCCTCGCGCGAACTTCGCATATCCTTCCGACAACGCAGGAATGTGCGTCCAGTTGAATAAGCCGTACTTCGCCTCTTCTCCGCGCAACAGAATAGCGGCCAACGCTGGAGAAAGCGTCAGCGCGTTGAACGCCGAAATAGCGATTGAAAACGCGATGGTAAGCGAGAACTGCTTATACAGAATGCCTGTGGTTCCCGGGAAAAAGCTGACCGGAACGAACACGGAGATAAGCACCAGCGATGTTGCGATAACAGCGCTGGTCACCTCGGCCATGGCGTTGGAGGTAGCGCTATGAGAATCGTGATCGCCTTCAGAGATGTGCCGCTGGACGTTTTCGATAACGACGATGGCGTCGTCAACGACAAGTCCTGTCGCCAAAGTGATTCCGAACAGGGTCAGGGAGTTGATCGAGAAGCCAAATACCTTGATGAAGAAGAAGGTACCAATCAGCGAGACCGGAATCGTAACCGATGGAATGATCGTAGCTCGCCAATCCAGCAGGAACAAGAAGATAACGACGATAACGATAATGATCGCTTCAATAAGAGTAACGATCACTTCATGAATGGAGTCGCCAACAACAGTCGTTGAGTCGAATGCAATGACGTAATGGAGCCCGGGAGGAAAGGACTTGGAGAGCTTTGCCAATTCTTCCTTGGCGAGACGGTCTACCGAAAGCGCATTGGCGTTCGTAAGCTGCTGGACACCGATACCGATCGCAGGCTGGCCCGAGTATTTCAGGTTACTCGCGTAGCTTTCGGCTCCAATCTCAGCCCGGCCCACGTCTTTCAGTTGAACGATTCCACCAGGCGTGTTTTTTAAGACGATATTTTCAAACTGTGCCGGCGTACTGAGGCGGCCGACAACGCGAACTGCAATCTGAAAATTCTGCTTATCGCTCGATGGCTCCTGACCAACGGCGCCCGCAGCTACTTCGACGTTCTGCTCCTGCAATGCGCTTACAACGTCGGAAGCCGTAAGCTGTCGTGCGGCGAGCTTCACCGGATCGAGCCATATGCGCATTGCATATTTACGTTGGCCGAAGATCTGAACATCACCGACTCCCGATATACGCTTGATGGGATCTTTGACGTAGAGGTCGAGATAGTTGGAGATGAACTCCTGCGAATAGCGGTTGTTATCGGAGAAGAATCCGGCAGCAAAGACGAAACTAGGATTCGCTTTGGTAATGCTTACACCGGTGTTCTTTACTGTCTGCGGCAGAACACCCTGAGCGCTGGCAACCCGGTTTTGCACGTCAACGGCGGCGATGTTGAGGTCATAGCCAGTCTGGAAGGTTACGGTAATGGTGCTGGTACCGTCGTTACCACTGGATGACGTGATATACCGCATTCCCTCGACACCGTTGATGGACTCTTCGAGAGGAATAGTGACGGCCGACTCAACCGACTGGGCATTGGCACCGATATATACGCTGGTGACCGTTACTTCAGGCGGCGCCAGTTGCGGATAGAGTGAGATCGGCAGCGTCGGAATAACGATCGCTCCGGCAAGAATAATCAGCAGAGCGCAAACCGTAGCGAAGATCGGGCGGCGGATAAAAAAATCGACGAACAAGGTTTACCTCTGACCGGAGCGGCTGGCCCGGGAATGTAACGTAAAACAGTGCGGCGCTCAATTGAGGCCGCCTTCATTACCGATGTCGAACGCTCCGTGTTAGCCCATCGGCTTGACGGGAGCGCCTTCCTGAAGGAACTGCAGACCGGAAAGGATGACCTTGTCTCCGGGGTTAAGTCCACTTTTTACTGGATAAGTATTGTCGATGGTCTCTCCCAGCGTTACCGGGACCTGGTGAGCGACATAGCCGTTCCCTTGCTGAGCGGCGATATAAACGAATGACTGGCCTCCGACCCGGGTAACGGCAAGTACAGGAACTGTCGGCGCCGGATTCGTGTTCCAGGTGATTCTCGCCTTTACCAGTTGTTCATTGCGGAGGCGCTGTGTGGTACGGGGAATCTCCGCCTTTGCGAGGATGCCCTGCAGGCCATTGTCAACCTGTGGAGAGATAAAGCTGATTTTGGACTTAACGATCGTGCTTCCGTCTGTATCCAGAATCTCGACCGGAAGTCCCTGCTTCACCTCTGATGCCCGCTCGGTAGGGATATAGATATATGCTTCCAGATCTGCATTCTCATCGACCGTTGTCAGCATAGTCGTGGGCGAAACATAATCGCCGAGATGTACCGGGATATCTCCAACAATGCCAGTAAAGGGTGCGCGAATCTGGTAATACGCCAGTTGCTGCTTCTGCGTATCCGTCTGCGCGACCGAGGATTCATAGTCGCCTTTGGAGTTCTGATACGCCTGCACCGCTTGGTCGTAGGCTTGCTTTGAGGTCACGCCCGCTTCATAAAGCTTGCGCTGACGTACCACTTCGGACTGGTTGTATTGATAGACCGCCTTTTTCTGCGCTTCGGTTCCCTGCTGCTGCTGAACGGCGGCTTTCTGCTTCAGTGGATCAATCTGCATAAGCACCTGGCCGGCCTTCACCAGATCGCCCGACTTCACATAAATGCGTGTGAGATTGCCATCGACCTGCGGCTGTATTGTGGCCGAGCGGCGGCTCTTGATCGTGGCGACATAGGTATCGGTATTTGGTACCGGCTCAAGCTTCACTGGCTCCACTTTCACCGGCATCGCCTGCGGTGCTGCGGCGGCAGGCGGGGGAGCAGATTTGCAGCCGGCAAAGAAGAATGCGCCGGTCAGGATGGCAACTGGCAGAACGCGGCGGAAATTCAAGGTCAAAGACACAGTGTTTCTCCTCAAAAGATCGAAAACGACAATCGCAAATGGCCTGCTCAGGTTCGCCGCAGACGAAAGAACGCACATGGGTTCAAATGTCTGATTCCACAAGAGCACTCAGGGTTTCAATTTTAGATGAGACGGTTATGTATTAGGGTTCGCAATTATTTGCGGGTCAACAAAAAGGCCGCTTGGACAATTCGTGCGATTCTGACATGTAAGAGATTCATTTTGACACAAATGTACCGCATTGATAGCGTGGAAAAAGGACCTGGTCTCGCTGCCCAGATTGTCTTTCATATCCGTCCCTGTCGTCTAGCCCGGCCCAGGACACCGCCCTTTCACGGCGATAACACGGGTTCGAATCCCGTCGGGGACGCCATAGATGTTAGAGGCTTTAGCGCCAGAAGCTAATCTCCCTGTAGTTGTTCTGGTCACTTACAGGTAACGAATGCCCCCTTTTTGTCTTCCGCGCAACATGATTTATGCAGCCTCGCTGGTTATTGCAGGCAGCCGGAGAACGCCATCAAGACGCCGTGCAGCGTTCGCCAAATGCTCGTTGCTGAGGTGAGCGTAGCGGTCTGTCATACGCGGGTCGGAATGGCCCAAGAGCTTCTGGAGGTCGTGCAAGTCAACACCATTCATGCGCGCGTGACTAGCGAATGTATGCCTTAGATCATGCAAGCTGAAATCTTCAATGCCTGCGTCCTTACACGCCCTAATAAACGCAACCGTGACCTGTGCGGGTGTCACCTCTGGAAAGAGCAAGCCGCGACGTTTACCCGTATCCATCGAAACGAGCACCTGCCGCGCAAGCGCATTGATAAACGCCGGACGAGGCTTGCCATTCTTTGTCTTGCGCAACAAAATAGTGCCCGCGTTCATATTGATGTCTTCCCACCGCACTGCCAACAATTCGCCGCGACGCGTACCGAGGGCTACAGCAAGGCCAGCGATAGGACGAAGCCACTCCGGGCAAAAGTTGAGCACATTACCTAACTCGTCAGGAGAGAGATACCGGACACGGCCTTCGGGAGCTTTCGGCACGGGTGCCCGCTGTGCATGGTTAACTTGAATCTTCCCCATCTCGATAGCCACATTGAGCAGCCGCTTCAACGTATTCACCTCTTTAATAATCGTCCCATCGCTCACCTCGCCCATGCGGCTGTTAATGTAAGCTGCCACATCCTGCTTTTGAATGAGCTTCAACTTCATCGCACCGAAATACGGATTGAGATGCCCTTCAACGATACCCACCTGACGGTTATATTCGGTCCGCGAGAGCTTACCCTTAAGCACCTTCGACGAGATGCGCCGCTTCTGATAAGCCAGAAATTCGCCGGCAAACTTCGTAAACGAGTCTTCAGAAGGTGGAACTATACCGGTGTTACGTTGCGATGTCGCATCAGCTTTCAGCTTTGCAAGCTCGTCCCTCGCTGCCTGCAAAGTGTACGACCCCAGCTTTTTCTGGCGACGCCGCCCCGTGCCGTCAATATAGCTTCCCCAGTAGATAGGCACGGCCTTTGTCCCCGGCCTATCCTTGCGTGTGTAGATACCATCCCTTGTCGATTTTGCTTTTTTAGGCATGTTTCCTCCGCTCCATTTCTGCTTCAATCTGCGCCCTGTTCCGCGTCAACCAATTTCTTTTAACCGGTTCATTTATGCCTTTCTTCTTAAGGGCGCGGTTGATCTTCTCAATAACCCATTGCTCAAATGGCTCCCTCGTTTTTGGGTACTTCGTCCACCACTCAACTGCGGCATCAATTCTCATTCCCTGAATACCGCGCCGACGAACTTCATTTCTCTTGGCCCCGCCAATGTTTTTGCATTGTTCGCAGAATGCCCCGCGCTTGATGTACTGCCCCTTGCGCGGGGCGCTGTTACGCACGAAGTACCTCATACAGTTGTCGCAGCGAAATAACTTGTATCGTGCTTCGTTGTCGAGAAGGCGAGAGAACCAAGACGTTGCATATCTCTCCGCTCGCTGAAGAAGCGGAAAATAAATAGGGGGGCGCTCATCTACGCAGAGCTCAATGCTCCCATCGTCCAACACGTTCACCTTCACCGCACCTCGCACCTCGAAGACCTTCTTCTTTGCCTCGAAGGTGAGCTTGCGATCCCAAGGGCATTCAATCACCTCGCCAGGCGTGCCTTCGCGCCCCGTATCGATCCACTCATCAATAAGCGCCCGCAAACTTTCTCTAAAGATGGTGTATGCCTTTTCTTTCTGTTGCTCGGATGGGTTATTGGCGAGTGATTGAGGAACTTTCAGATTGTCGGGATTCACAGCTCTGCCGACAGCACCACTCATGCGGTGAATGATTCGCCGCCGATACTCTCCGTTGAGCAACGCAGCGACATACTTCGGCACGTCCTTCTCTTCAACTTCCGGTGTTCTATAAACTACCTTCATTTATTCACCAAAAACATGATACGCCAAATATCAATAGTGTGTATCAAAAAATACCCTACTGACTACCTTCTTTGCGCTATACCACTAATAGCTCACAGAGAGCATGGAGGGAATTAAGTCATGCAAGAAAAAACGCAGAGGGTTGAAGCGGAGCTTTTGTCGCCGAAACAATGTGGCGTAATCAGCAACGAGTCATCGTGGACGTGGCGCGCACGTGCTTATCGCGGCGTAGTGGCATCGGTGAAGATGGGCCGGTTACTGCGCATCCCGGCGGCTGAGGTACGGCGGCTGATCGATTCCAACACGCGGCCTGCACGTTAATGCGCGACTAAAGAAGTAGCCCCCACCGGAGTGGTGGGGGCTGGCACGCTGAAAATAGAGGTTTCACGATGACGAAGAATGCCACGATCATTACAGTCGCCTCTGTGCAGTCGAAGATGAGCTGGTCGTAACACTCGTCTGTACACCGGAGAGCAAACCGCTCAATAGCGTAATGGTGCAGCTTTTAGATCAGGTGCAAGAGCGTCGCCTTTCACTGGAAGCCCAACTTGCAGAAATCGAGGGCACGGTATGAAAAATTCATCCGGGAGCACCATCATCCATGCTGGCCCCGAAGGGGGGCAATCTGGGGGCGAAACCATCTTCTCTGAGGATATTTTCTCTAGTGGTGCAAATGCCCCACAGGACATACAGGACTCTTATGACTCTCAGGACATACAGGACTCTTATGACCTCCAGGACTTAAAAGACAATCAAGGACTTTCAGGCTACACGGAGCGCTTTCGCAATGCGTCACTTTTGCGATTGCCGTTATCGCAGTACGTGAGATTGCTGATCGATTATCTCAACCAACCAGCCGAGGCATCGCTTTCGACTGGATGGCCATCCCCTATGTTCGATTTTGCTCGATTCTGTAAAGCTCATCCTGATGTCACTGCCTTGTCCGATGAAGATGCTGTACGAGAAATCGAGAACGTTATGTACGGATTTGCTGACTTACCGAAGGAAGATGATCCGTGGAGTTTCTACTTCCCGGATGCAAGGGGCAGCGAAGCAGCACGTTTAGACTTTATGGCGTCGTGGATTAGCGTGCGCCATGTTCCGTTTCACAATGTAGTTGAGAGTGCATCTAGACTCGCCGAAGAGATGCCATTAAAACCACACCATGAGCGCGGGTCACTTTATCAGCGTTTCATTAGCCTTGCAGGATGGCTCCAGAGGCTTATGGGCGATAAAGCGATTTACCTGCCAACTCGCAGGATCGGAGAGGTTCTGTCATGTGACCAAAGGACTGTCTCACGTCTCCGCAAGTTGGCCATCAGCGATGGTTATTTGATGGTCCTGAAACCTCACCATTACAGCGGCAGGGGAAGAAATGACGCGACGGCATTTCAATTTGCACTGGAACGCTTTCCAGAAATGGAGGATCGGTAATGACACAGACAGGACGATTTTTGTTGTTTGCCCAACGGCAGGCTGAATCACACCCACAAAATTGCCAGGTGATGCTCCGCATAGAGGGGGATGCGCTTGTCGTTACCTCTCGCCGCATCTCTCCGAAGATTGTGGGCAATCGGGAAGCGGCAATACAGCATTATGAGTGCAGCATCTACCCGATAGGGGCGAAATAGAGAAAACGCAAGACCATTGGAGGTGCGGTAATGCCCGCAGAAGATTGGTTTGAACAGAACGCACCGCGCAAGACGCAGCTTACACAAGACCAGGCGATTGAATCACTGCGCAAGTTGCCGGAAGCGAAACAACGTGAAGTGTTGAAGCGGCTTACGCCAGAAGCACGCAAAGGATTGCTGGCAAAGCTGAATGGTGAGGCGGAGCGCAACAATCTTCTTGTCTCGCAATGGATGTCATTCGATCAGCCACGGCGAAAACGTCTGTTGGAGAGGATGACACCGGAGCAGAAGAAAAAGCTGCGGTCATCGATTGAAGCCTCCTCGTCGATAAATCCGAACGGCATTGATGATCCGTGGGCTGTTGTGAGCGCTCAACCCGCAAACAGCGATTCTGATCCGTGGGGCGTTGTCTCAGTCGTCCCCGCAGACCAGGGTGCGGGTTCTAATGAGCCTACGCAGTATGGAGAGATCAAACCCTTCACACCCACCATTGCCAGCCGGATTGAAGACGCAGAGCACCATCTGCGGGAGATGATGAACATTCCAGATACGCCGGTTCACGATGCGCCTCTGGGCTCTCCGGGAGAGATCATCGAAAGTCCGTTGCTTGGCCCGCTCAGAGCAGCGCATGGGTTGACGCAGCTTGCGAAACATCCGGTTGCAGCCATCAACGAAATCATCGGCGGTTTGGGGCAGACGGTTGCACTTCCCGCCGCTGTAGTGAATCCCGGTTTCCTCGCGGCAGCCGCTCCGGGAGCCGTGGTGCAGAGCGGCATTCAATCTGGATTGGAAAAAGCAGGCGTCAATCCCGACATGGCGCAACTCGCTTCCACAGCGGCCACCATTGCAGGGGCGGAAGGCATGGCGCGCACTCCAGGAATGCTGAAGCAGCGCTTCATTGAAAAATTCAGGCCGCGTGTAGTCACGCTGGAGGGTGAAAAGGTTCCCGTGCTTGTAGGAGAAGCCAGCCCCGATAGCCGCGTGGGAAGACTTCAGGCAAATGTAAAACGTTCCGGTGTCAGTGGAGCAAAGTTTGATCGCGTTACTCAGGTTCAACAGGATGCGGTTAAGAAAATCATCCGCAATGTAGCGCAGAAAACATCCGGGCTGACTGGTCCGATGCCAGCGGAACCAGGTATGGCGGTCAGGAGTGCAGCAGATGCGACCTTCGCGCAGGCCCGCCCGATGTATGCAGCGCTCGATACTTCGCTGGTAAAGGTGCCAGACACGCTGGCGGAAGCATCGCACGTCACGCAGAATGCGATTGCGCGCGCGCATAAACTGGGAGCGGTCTTTGGTGATGAGGTCACCGGCGGCCATTACGTTGATCGCAGTGGAAACGTAGTAGATCGCCGCGATATGTCACCGCTGCGCTTTGACCAAGCGCTCCAGCGCGGAGATATTGTGCTGCGCAAGGCTCAGGCAGTACAGCCATTGCAGACCTACATGCGCGTCCGTTCTGAACTGCTGAAGATGCAGCGCAGCTCTTCTGATGCCGCAACGCGAAATGCAATCGGCGATGAGGTGCGGCGCATGAACGAAAACATGGAAGCCGCTCTGAAAGGTTCCCCGCTGTCCAACAATTGGACAGAAGCGAATCGTATTTGGGCGAAGGGCTACGCGTTGCGTGATGTTGCCGACGCCATTACGAAGGCAACGAAGGGGACACCAGCCGCAGAACAGGCCGCCGGAATTGATCGGGTCCAGACTCGCATCAAGGGAACGCAATTGGTAAATCGCCTGAACGAACTTCAGCGCAATGGCATTCTCGAACGCGCATTCAGCCCAGATGAAGCGCGGCATCTGCGACAGGCAGCGGACATCCTTGATCGCGCATCGGCAAGCGCTGGGAAAAGCGGCGTGCTTCAGCATGGATACTCGCCGCGCTCCGTCTTCTTTCGGCACCTGCTGAATGCTCCCGCAATCCCTCTGGTTCGGGCAATGACAACTATAGAAGGACTGAAGGCGCTGGAGGAAGGTGCAAAGGCATCATCCCGTGAACAGGCGCAACGGGCAGCCGCGCGACTGATTGCCATCAGCTCAGGATCGGCTTACCCGAAGACACCAGCGGAAGCGAAAAAGATGGTTGCTCGAATGGCGTTTGCTCAGTAGCAAGGCAAGTGCCTGAAAACCATAAACTTCCCGTAAGTTGTTCAATATATGCAACATATCGGTTATCTCCAGTTTTGCTTCGATAGCACTGAATCCCTATAATCCGCCGTGACACACCAATTGCGCCTGCCTTGCGCTTTAGGTGCGGATAGTCGTCTGGAGTTACCGCAAAACAAAGAAGTTACGGGAGGAATCGAATGCCAATCTATGTTCTACGTCTCGATAATGGGATCACTCTGATCGGGGAGGCCGCTTCAAAGAAGAAGGCGCACAAAAAGTTTCTCCGGGAACTGAAAATTGACCACGACTTTGCCAGAGGTAAAAACTCGAAAGAAGACGTGCGCGGAATCTGGATGCACGAACTACCTAAAAATTCCTTCCTCTCACAATGGCACCCTGCACCCTTCAAGGCTGGTCCTGTTCTGCCAGGCACACTTGAAGGGAGGCTTTGTTCTCCGGTTGCGGGAGATATTCTTGCGGATGATTACCCCTTGATTGCTGAGACGCATAGCCAGGATGTCCCAGAAGGTGGTTCGGCCTTTGATCGCTGGATGGAAGAACTCGAAAAGTCTGTAGAGGAAGAGATGAGCCGCGCAAGCTGATGATCGCGGCTGACCGGGATGACTTCGCTCTCTCCTTCAGGTGAGGTCATCCCGTCTTTGCTTTGTGGCGCGCTCGATTCCCTTCTAGCGGCGATTGAGTGTTGGTTCCAAATCCCGATAGGATTGCGGAGCGTGAGAATCACACCCACTCTATCGGGGTAATAGCCAAAGGCGCGCGAAACCAGCGTGCCGCTCATCGGCTGCCCTGCCATTCCCGCTGCCGGATTTTCGACGCGCTCACCGATGGATGGAAGCGGAATCGGCCCGTCATAGGCAACCGTTCGCTCTGGCACAAGCGCCGCAACGCCCTCGTTCTCAAACGCAATCATCACAGTAGTTCTCATGGCAGCATTCTACTGAGAGACCGACCAAAGACACGTGTCTAAATAGACGGTACATTTTTGAGTTGTGATGAACCACCGTAAAACGGCGTTTTTTCGAGATAACTGCTGATGCAGTTCGCTTGACTATGAATGACCACCGATGTCTCGAAATGCCGCCCATCAAGCGATTCGTATTGAATGGTAAGAGGGTGCTTATTAGGAGTTTGGGTAGAAACCGCAACGGTACAACTGGATTTTGCGCCTAAGAGATTCGCAGTATGGGTGTACATACCCTGCATGTTGAGGGCTGCGCCCATACCCTCGTTCGTCAGCCTCAAATAAGGGCATGGTCATTTGAACGTTCCACGCTTACGGCAATGATAGGGCGGAGGGATTCGCTATATTGTTTTTGGGCAATTGCGAACTGATCTGAAGCTGCACGGGCTTGTGCGGCAGTGACCTTCAGCGTACGCAGCAGCAGTATCGTGCCTACTATGGCTACCAACAATGCTAAGGCTGCACAGATTGCTTGAATGGCTCCAGCATGAACATCTAGGAAATGCCACATGATCCGTAAGCCTAGCATCCTGTCGGATTCCTTTTTACTTGCGCTTTTTTATTTTTTTTATTTTTTGTTCTATGTCGAAGTGCGGTTTGCGCCAATGACTTCTGGCGGCCCGGGGGTCTCGGACAATTAATTCAACCGCTCAATAAGACGAGGATTGCCGTGCGCGGCGCTGTAGCTGCTTCGTAACGCACCCAGGCAGAGCGGAGACGCCTCTTAGAGTATCGCCAGTCTCGGCAATGGCGCATGGAGGTATTCCGACGATCTATACGCTGCGGATACGCGCCGCGCATTAATGGACAATTCCCTTCTGACTTGAAGGAAATAATCAAAGCAGAGACACGGGAAGCCGTTTACACCGCCAGAAGAACCGAGAGAAACAGTGAATCTTACGCATGTTTATAAGGATGCGATGAAACCCCGCTAGAATCTGGTCACGATATGGTAACGAACGCCCCCTCAAATTGGTACAAACTGCCCTCACCTATTACACGCTCGAAATCACTAAATCACCGCGTAACTATTGGAGATTTACTAATTTATCCACGACCATGCAAAAACCACCAAAAGCCATTCAAAAGCCCTTTCACGGCGATAACACGGGTTCGAATCCCGTCGGGGACGCCAAATGACTTGATTAACGAAGCCTGCGCTGCGCTTCAAACTTAAGTCATAGCCGCCGCAATATTCTCACCCTTAAACTAACGGGTATGGATACTTCGAAGGTAACCGAAGAAGAGATCAGCGAACTGGTTGACCGTTTCTACGCTAAGGTTCGACTCGATTCAGAGATTGGCCCCATCTTTAACACGATCATTCAGGACTGGCCCGAACACCTTGCGAAGCTCAAGGATTTCTGGTCCACGGTCATGCTCACCACGCGGCGCTACAAAGGGGATCCGATGATGACGCATCTCCAGATTCCTCTGCCGCTGGAACCCAATCACTTCCGCCGCTGGCTTGCGCTCTTTGCCGAAACTGCACACGAAGTGATGGCGCCAGCACACGCGGAAGCCATCATTGCAAAATCTGAGCGAATTGCCCAGAATTTTCAGGCTGGTATTGCTTATCAGCGCAGCTATGCGCAATCAAAGTTCTAATTATTTATTACAGATAGCGGAAAAACTGCATCTCAGTCTTCAGCGCGCGAACCTTCGCCGCCGGGAGATGAGATGCTCATTATTCTGATTATTTTGATTTTGATTTTCGCCTTTGGAGGTTATCGGCTCGGTCCTGGTCTGGGCTACTACGGCGGCGGCAGTATCAGCCTTATTCTGCTCATTATTCTTATTCTGCTTTTGCTCCGGGTTATATAGATTCTGCAAGGCCCGCGTTTAGAAGACGTGGGCCTTGCTCTATCTTTTGCTTCCAAGTAACGAACCAAGCACTCCCCGGATAATCTGCCGCCCCATCGTACTTCCAATGCTTCGCGCGGCGCTTTTTGCCATTGCCTGCACCAGCGTATCCCCTCGACGATTCCCTCCGCCGCCCAGCACAGAACCGGCAGCAGCCTCCAACCCTCCCAACCAGCCGGAACCCGTGGACGCTCCCTGCGTTGACGTAGCCGGAACTGCCGCCTTGTTCTTAAGCCGCTCACAGGCCGACTCGCGATCTATTGTCTGCTCATAGACACCGGCGACAACAGAGTTCTTGATGATCTCCGCTCTCTGCTCCGGCGTAATCGGGCCAATCTGGCTGTGAGGTGGACAGACCATTGCGCGCTCGACGACGCCCGGAATTCCTTTTTCGTCAAGAAATGAGATTAGGCCTTCACCTACGCCAAGCTGGGTAATAACGGTCTCCACATCCAGTGCCGGATTTGGGCGGAATGTTTGTGCCGCAGCCTTGACTGCCTTCTGCTCGCGGGGTGAAAACGCGCGCAACGCATGTTGCACCCGATTGCCAAGCTGGCCGAGCACGGTGTCTGGTACATCGATTGGGTTTTGGGTTACGAAATACACCCCAACTCCCTTCGAGCGAATCAATCGTACAACCTGCTCAATCCGACTTTGCAAGGTAGAGGGCAGATCGTTGAAGAGCAGATGAGCCTCATCAAAAAAGAAGACCAGCTTCGGCTTGGGTGGATCGCCGACCTCCGGCAGTTTCTCGAAGAGCTCCGACATCAGCCAAAGCAGAAACGTTGCGTAGAGCTGCGGCGAGCGAATCAGTTCATCGGCGGCGAGGATATTCACCACACCCCGGCCGCTGGAATCGGTCTGCAGCAGATCTTCGATATTCAGCGCCGGTTCGCCGAAAAACTGATCGCCGCCCTGCTGCTCCAGCGAGACCAGACCGCGCTGAATCGCGCCGATGCTGGCGGCGGAGATATTGCCGTACTGCGTCCGGTACTCCTTTGCTGCCTCGCCCACGTGCTGCAGCATCGACTGAAGGTCCTTCATGTCGAGCAGGAGAAGGCCATTGTCGTCGGCGATCTTGAAGACCAGCGTCAACACGCCGGTCTGGGTGTCGTTCAGGTTCAGAATGCGACTGAGCAACAGCGGTCCCATCTCGCTGACCGTAGCGCGCACCGGATGGCCCTGCTTAGCGAAGAGATCCCAGAAGACGACCGGCGAACCGGCAAACTTCATCTCGCCGAGTCCCAAAGCCTTGGCGCGCTCTTCAATCTTTGGCGTGTTTTTGCCTGGTTGGCTGATGCCGGAGAGGTCGCCCTTGACATCCGCCGCGAAGATCGGCACGCCGATGGAGCTGAAGGCCTCGGCCATGACCTGAAGGGTTACCGTTTTACCGGTTCCCGTCGCGCCCGCAACCAGACCGTGCCGATTGGCCATCGCCGGCAACAGATACAGCTCATGCTCTCCCTTGGCAATCATCGGCATATCAGCCATTGGATAAAACCCTCCGCAAATCAGATTTATGCCTTTTCACCCTACCAAATAGCCTCGCATTTCGACCACACCAGGAAGCTTCCAGGTCTTTTCTTGCCGGAAATTCCAGTCGGAGACTACACTCTCTGCCATGCGACGCCACGTGATCTCGCTCCTTGCTCTCTTTCTTCTGCTTCCTTTCTCTGCGCAGGCCCAGGACTGGGCTAAAGCGCGCCTCGATCAGTCGCCGCGTCATCACGAGTACGTTACGCTGACGCAGGGTAATCGCAAGATTGAGGCATTCGTCGTCTATCCCGAGGTAAAGCAGAAGGCTCCCGCGGTGGTGCTGATCCACGAGATATTCGGCCTGACTGACTGGGCCAAGGAGATGGCCGACGAGATTGCCGCAAAGGGCTACATCGTTATCGCGCCCGATCTGCTCTCGGGCCATGGCCCAAACGGCGGCGGCTTCAGCGAATTTCCCGACCGCGATGCGGCCACCAAAGCGGTCTCCGAACTGAATCCGGATGAGGTCAACGCCGATCTGGACGCCGCAGCCGATTACGCGAAAAAGCTTCCCTCGGCCAATGGAAAGCTCGCCGTCACCGGTTTTTGCTGGGGTGGCGGAAAGTCCTTTGCCTTTGCGGCGCACCGGCACGATCTCTCGGCAGCCTTCGTCTTCTACGGGCCACCGCCATCTGAGTTCAACACCATCACCGCACCGGTCTATGGCTTTTATGCAGGGAACGATGCTCGCATCAGCGCGACCGTTCCAGCAACAACGCAGGCCATGAAGGCCGCGCATAAACGCTATGAACCGGTGGTCTACGATGGCGCGGGCCACGGCTTCATGCGCGCGGGCGAGGCTCCCGACGCGAACCCGGCCAACAAAAAGGCTCGCGAAGAAGGGTTCCAGCGCTTGATTAAGCTGCTTGGCTCCATGTGACGGCTCGGCGAGGTCGCTGCGATAATGGATGTTGTGGCTGTCTCTCTCCAGGACCAACTCGACCGCATTACTCAGAACACCCGCAAGCTTGTCCAGCCCGATCGCCTGGCCGTTTCCGAACAGGCCACCCTGGACCTGCTCAACACCGGTATCGAAGATCGCATTCTTCGTGTGGGCAGCGTTGCTCCGACCTTTACGCTACCCGAGACACGGACGGGTAAACCTATCTGCTCCGCTGATCTTCTGGCGCTTGGACCGCTGATCGTCAAGTTTTTTCGCGGCCGCTGGTGTCCCTATTGTGTCACCGAGCTTGAGACCTGGCGTGATCTTTATCCTGAGGTCCGCTCGCGTGGCGCATTCTTTGTTGCTATCTCTCCACAGACGCGGCGGCAAAATGATTTCATGATTCAGCAGCATGTGCTTCCCTTTCCTCTGCTATCTGATCCGGGGTCAGCCGTAGCTGATGAATTTGGGATTGGATATACGATTCCCGAATCGATGCGCCGCTACTACCAGAGCATTCTGATCAACATTCCCTTCAACAACGCGGGGCTGAACTACCATACCGCGACCGAGGCAAGCTGGCGACTACCGCTACCTGCGGTCTTTGCCATCCGGCAGGATGGGACTATCGCATTCAGCGAAGCACATGCCGATTTCCGCGTGCGCCCAGAACCAGCCGACGTGCTCGCGAGCCTATAAACAAGAGCCGCTGCCATCAATAGGCAGCGGCTCTTGAAAATTGTGAAAATCAAAGATTGATTATTGCAGTAGACTCTCTTCGGAACGCAACCGGATCACACGATCTACCGCGTAAGGCGCGCGTTGCGCCGAGGTGTAGAAGTGCCGCACCTGGAGCTCACCCAGCAGGCCAATGCCCATCATCTGGATTCCCGCCAAGATCAAAATACCGGCGATAACGAAGATAGGGCCGTGTTGATCCATGATGTGCTGCGATGTAAGGACCTTGAGTGCCAGAAGCCAGGCTGCGAGGGCTGAGCCAATCGCCATACCCAGAGCCCCTATCGTTCCGAAGAAATGCAGCGGTCGCGTCATGTACTTCAACAGAAAACGGATCGTCATCAAATCGAAGAAGACGCGGAAGGTGCGCGAGATTCCGTAATGGCTTTTGCCGAATTCGCGCGCCGGATTGGAGATAGGTATCTCGCAGATGCTGGCGCCATACCACGAAGCCAGTGCAGGAATGAAACGATGCATCTCGCCGTAAAGCGGGATGTTCTGAATAACTTCACGGCGATATGCCTTGAAAGTCGTGCCGAAGTCGTGGATATTCACACCGCTCAAAGTCGCCATCAGCCAATTGGCCGCACGAGATGGAATGCGACGCATGACAAAGTTGTCAGCACGGCGCGCGCGCCAACCGCTGACGACATCGTAGCCTTCTTCGAGCTTCGCGAGAAAATTGGGAATCTCATCTGGATCGTGCTGCAGGTCACCATCCATAGCCAAAATGAATTCGCCGGAGGCATGATCGAAACCAGCGGCAAGCGCCGAGGTTTGGCCGAAGTTGCGCCGCAGCTTTACCACAAGCACGCGGCTGTCGACCGCAGCAATCTCTTCCAAGAGCCGATAGGTACGATCACGCGAGCCATCGTCGACAAAGACGAGCTCGAAAGAATCGCCGACGTGCTCCATTACGGCCTTTAAACGATCATAAAGGGCCGTAACATTGTCTTCTTCGTTATGGAAGGGGACAACAATTGAGTATTTAGACACAGCTTTAATGATACTCCCGGCTGGCGGCATGGTCATTTAGACACAGTGGAGTGCCGGGGGTTGCATATTTTTGTACAATTTTCGGCACGTATTCGCCTCGATATCTAACGGCGTTGGGCGTGCGCCAGCAGCCACACCGCAAAGTCGCCGCGATTGACGGTTCCATTACCGGATTCGGAAGCGCCCGAGGTAGGCAGACCAGCCTTACGCAGATCCCCCCAGGTTAGGACTTCAATCCCATGAAGTCTTTCACTCTTACCAGGCGGCAACAATCCGGCACGTTGCAACGCGTTCTCGGCATCGCCGCCGGTTACTGGGGCGGATGCCATGAAATGCAGCGAAGAAGCATCTGCCAGCAGCCAACCTCGGGCAGCGGTAAACTGTGCTGCCTGAAAGTAGGGAGAGCGCAGCGTCACATCATCAAACCAGAAGATGGGGTGTCCCTGCCCTACCAGCAATCTTTGTAATCCACTCAACTGAGATGGGTCGCGATCAATTGCCGCAGGCGTTACCCTGTGCTGGACAGCCCAGGCAATGGTCGCACCGACGGCCTCTCCGACAGACCACTCCGTTGGATGAAGCCGATAAGCGCCGTTTGAGATATGCGTTGTTCCAATGTCTTTTGAGGCTGCCAGAAGATTGTCGACATCCCGCGCAATTAATGCTCCTAGGGGAATTTCGTAAGGCTTGGTGGCCGAGGTGAAGTCCTTATGCGCGCAGCTGTGGATGTCGATGGCATACTGCCCGATGCCCACGCTGTCGGGATAGAGCGCGGCCCGTGCACCCTTCTGAAAGTCAACGGCAAGGTCTTCTTCGACGATGGTGCGGATGGGAATGATGCGCCGCGACTCGCGAATATAAGGCTGCTGCGCCAGTCCATCACTGCTACCCATCGCAGCGGCCTGTAGCTCAAGCTGCGGATAGCCGTGCCCATGATGATCGTCGCGCGGAACATCGTGCTGCAGCCACCAAGCAAAACCCAGCGAGAGTCGTTTGGCTCCCTGTAGCGCAGTGGCCTGCGCCACGGGATCGTTCGACAGCAACCGAGCGTCGCAGTAGTCGTTGCTGTCCCAGTTGATCATGCTGAGATCGCCCGCAAACGTACCAGGACGATACTGCGCAGCATCGACTGAGCGGCGGTAGTTCCAGAACGAGCCGGGAGTGCCGGGGTTTTTACTGAACATGCCGTAGGTCAGAAACTTGCCGTGCCCGTAGTCCACCACAAAGCTGTATTTGTCCTTGAGAGAGTTGTAATTGGGCGGCTGAGCGCCAGCAGGAGCTGCCTTCGGCGCGTTGAGCAGAATAAAGGGATAGGTGAAGCTCTGAACCGCTAATGGGTCAGCTTTGTCCGCCGCGTTTCTTTCATGGGTTTCGCTCTTGGCTTCAGCACCAACACGAAAGGGCAAGTCACTCAACGGAAGAAGATCGCCCCACTCCGTCGCGTCGACGAAATACTTCCCCTCCAACCGCAACCAGGTCTTATGCGATAGGTCGTAGGCTTGAACACTCTCAATCTTTCTGCCTTGTCGATCCACTCGCACCGGAACCGTGTGCACCCAGACTTTTAGCCTTCCTTTTTCAATTTGAGGCTGCAACATGGATTGCAGAACTTCTACGGCCGGTTTCGGCTCGAAACACAACCGGCTCACCCAGCAGTTTCCGGGATTGAAATTTGCCAACGAAGCATGAGGTGCTTTGGTGCTGGCCTTGGTCTTTGCGTAATAGAACTCACGGATGCGTTGACTGAGATCGGCATAGGTCTTCGACGCTCCCGTAGTGTCGATCCACTTGTTGTCGTCGAAAGCCGAGACACCCTCCGATGTCATCTGACCGCCGATCCAAAGCGTCGGCTCGGTCATGCAGACCGACAGGCCGGCGCGCGCCGCTTCATACGCCGCGCTTACGCCTCCCATGCCGCCGCCGATGATCACCGCGTCGCAGCGATGCACCTGCTCCGGCCCGGCGGGCAACGTCACAACTGCCTTCGATGCATCCCCTTCAGCCTGCACGCGCAAAATGTCCAACACGCGGGCCGATACAGCCTGCCGTGCGTGCGGCGCGGCAAAGGTGGGTGCGCTAAGCACAAGCGCAACGCCGGTGATGCCTACAAAACGAAACAACCGCTGGCCCTTGCCAAACGATACAACTGCTGACTTCATGCTTCTCTCCCTGCTGTCCATGGCGTGTTCACCCATGTCTCCATCTGTTCAACCACCACGCCTTGCTCTCCGTCTTCGCAGACGATCAACATGCTGAGTGCGCGGTCTGCATTGATGGCAATCTCAAGCTGTCCGCCTGTAATCGCCGGTTTGTGAGTCTCCGCCTGGCGCCAGCGTGAGCCTGCAATCTCACCCGCCAGCACAACCGGCTGCTTCCAGCGCGCGGCGTTGGGGATGCGAATCGTTCCCTCTCCCATTGGCAGCAGCAGAAGGCGCTGTGCCTTGAGCAGCGGCTGCTCATTGAAGGAGATCGCCATCAGATGCAGGTTGGTTCCGACCAGCAACTGCTCTCCATCAAAGGCATCGCCGGAGCTCTCAATCGCCAGAATTCCCTTGCCCGGCGCGCTAACCACAACGCCCGACATGCGCGGCTGTAAACTCAGGCGTACGCGCCGCTGCTCCACCGGGACCGCGATGCTCTGAGCAGGTTTCTCTACATCGTGATTCACCAGAACAACAATCTGCCGCTCGTCCTGCGATGGCACTGGGAAGCAATGCACCAGCGCATCGGCAGGCTCCAGCGGCTGTGCTTTGAGTTGCATTGCGCGGCAGAGCGCGGCATAAAACTCATGCGCGTAATGCTGATAGCGAGGATCGCCGTGCAGCTCAAGCGGATCCGCGCTGAAGATGACACGCCCTTTGCCGCGCTGGAACTCGGTAACTATCGGCATGCCGTCCATCGCCTGCAGAAGCGCCTTCGCTCCGGCAAGCCGGGTTACGATGCCGGGAGCCGCCATGTATCTGGGCCATGCTGCACCGGCAGGCGTGGTCTGCATGCCGCCATGCTGGTACTGAATGTTCGGGAAGCGCTCCGACACGAATTCCACGCCGCATAGTTGCGTGAGCCGGCTGGTGCGTGTTCGCTGCCGCAGCGAATCGTAGCTGATGTCGCCCGAGAGATAGAGCTGGCCACCTCGGTCAACAAACTCGGCGAGCCGCTCCACGATTGCATCGCTGGGGCAATACGGAAGCGGATAGAAGATCGCTTTTACGTTGGGCGGAAGCGATTCAAGATAATCGTCCGCCAGCGTGGCAAAGCGCACTCGTTGGTCGAGCAGCAGCCGAATGCTGTTGAGCTGGCCCTCGACAATCTGCGAGCCCTGGCCGCCCATGCGGTTCTCTCCCGCAAGCAGCACAAGCGTATCCGGCCGCTCATAACGCGGGCGCAGATGCCGGAACAGAAGGCCGCTGTTTCGATAGAAGGCGCGGACATCGCGCGGTACGAGATCGTTCTCGTAATTGATGCCCCATTCAAAGGGAAGATCGGAGGGATACTTCCAGCACCAGTTCTGGATCTTC